>NZ_JBKEAF010000097.1:0-3558 GCF_047971895.1 Microbacterium sp. | reverse complement strand
GATCTCCTCGAGCACGTCCCACACCTCGGGGCGGGCGCGTTCGACCGAACGTTTGGCGGCCTTGATGTTCTGCGAGTGCCCCAGGTCGATGAGGCGCTTGATCACGAACGGCTTGAACAGTTCCAGCGCCATCTGCTTGGGCAGACCACACTGGTGCAGCTTCAGCTGGGGTCCGACGATGATCACCGAACGACCCGAGTAGTCCACCCGCTTGCCGAGCAGGTTCTGACGGAACCGGCCCTGCTTGCCCTTGAGCATGTCGGACAGGCTCTTCAGCGCACGGTTTCCGGTACCCGTCACGGGGCGGCCGCGGCGACCGTTGTCGAACAGCGCGTCGACGGCTTCCTGCAGCATGCGCTTTTCGTTGTTCACGATGATCTCGGGAGCGCCCAGGTCGATCAGGCGACGCAGACGGTTGTTGCGGTTGATCACGCGACGGTACAGGTCGTTCAGGTCGCTGGTGGCAAAGCGGCCACCGTCAAGCTGAACCATCGGACGCAACTCCGGCGGGATCACCGGAACGACGTCGAGCACCATCGAGGCGGGGGTCATCCCGGTGGAGACGAACGAGTTGACCACCTTGAGGCGCTTGATCGCGCGGATCTTGCGCTGGCCCTTGCCTTCGGCGATCTGCAGGTGCAGGTCTTCGGCCTCGGCGTTCAAATCGAAGGTGGTCAGGCGACGCTGGATCGCCTCGGCACCCATATAGGCCTCGAAGTACTGACCGAAACGGTCCTGCAGCTCGTGGAAGATCTCGTCTTCGGCCTTGAGGGCACCGACCTCGAGCGTGCGGAACTCTTCCCACACCCGCTCCAGCTTGGCGATCTGCTCGTCCGCGCGCTTGCGGATCTGCGTCATCTCCTTCTCGGCGGCGTCCTTGGTCTTGCGCTTCTGGTCGGCCTTGGCCCCGGCCTCTTCCAGCTCGGCAAGCTCGGTCTCCAGCTTCTGCAACCGCTCGGCCACGCGCGCATCGCGACGATCGCCGAGGGTCTTCAGCTCGAGGCGGATGTTGTTCTCCTGCGTCGGGATGTCGCGGTGACGCGCCTCGTCGTCGACGGAGATGACCATGTAGGCGGCGAAATAGATGACCTTTTCGAGGTCCTTCGGCGCCATGTCGAGCAGGTAGCCCAAGCGCGAGGGAACGCCCTTGAAGTACCAGATGTGGGTGACGGGTGCGGCCAGTTCGATGTGGCCCATGCGCTCGCGGCGGACGGAGCTCTTGGTGACCTCCACGCCGCAGCGCTCACACACGATGCCCTTGAAGCGGACACGCTTGTACTTACCGCACGAGCACTCCCAGTCCCGGCTGGGGCCGAAGATCTGCTCACCGAAAAGGCCGTCCTTCTCGGGCTTGAGCGTGCGGTAGTTGATGGTCTCGGGCTTCTTGACCTCGCCGAAGGACCACCGACGGATGTCGTCGGCGGTGGCCAGGCCAATGCGAAGCTCATCGAAAGTTGTTGCGTCGAGCACGGGTTCTCCTGTGTCTGAGTAAATCTGTGTTCGGGCCGTCGAGAGACTTAGATCTCTTCGATCGACGACGACTCGAATCGGGTGGAGATGTTGATGCCGAGCTCTTCCGCCGCGCGGAATGCCTCGTCATCCGTGTCGCGGAGATTCACCGCGGTGCCATCGGCCGAGAGCACCTCGACGTTCAGACACAGCGACTGCATCTCCTTCATGAGCACCTTGAAGGACTCCGGGATTCCCGGCTCCGAGATGTTCTCGCCCTTCACGATCGCCTCGTACACCTTGACGCGGCCGAGGATGTCGTCGGACTTGATGGTGAGCAGCTCCTGCAGCGCGTAGGCGGCACCGTACGCCTCCAGGGCCCACACCTCCATCTCACCGAAGCGCTGACCGCCGAACTGCGCCTTACCGCCCAGCGGCTGCTGCGTGATCATCGAGTACGGACCGGTCGACCGCGCGTGGATCTTGTCGTCCACAAGGTGGTGCAGCTTCAGGATGTACATGTAGCCGACCGAGATCGGTGCGGGGAAGGGCTCTCCGGAACGACCGTCGAACAGTCGGGTCTTTCCGGTGGAATCGATGAGGCGGTCACCGTCACGCGTGGGAAGGGTCGAGTCGAGCAGACCCGCGATCTCCTCTTCGAGCGCACCGTCGAACACCGGGGTCGCGACCTTGGTGTTCGGGGCCGCTTCGAGAGCGGAATCGGGCAGACGAAGCGCCCACTCGGGCTTTCCTTCGACCTTCCAGCCCTGCTTGGCGATCCAGCCCAGGTGCGTTTCGAGCACCTGGCCGAAGTTCATCCGGCCGGGGATACCGAGCGGGTTCAGGATGACATCGACCGGGGTTCCATCGGCGAGGAAGGGCATGTCCTCGACGGGGAGGATCTTGGCGATGACGCCCTTGTTTCCGTGACGGCCCGCGAGCTTGTCGCCCTCGGTGATCTTGCGCTTCTGGGCGATGTAGACCACGACGCGCTGGTTGACGCCCGAGCCGAGCTCGTCGTCGTTGTCGTTCTCCGCGTCGAACACCTTCACCGAGGTGACCGTGCCGGAGACGCCGTGCGGCACCTTCAGCGAGGTGTCGCGCACCTCGCGGCTCTTCTCGTTGAAGATCGCGCGGAGCAGACGCTCCTCGGCGCTGAGCTCGGTCTCACCCTTCGGGGTGACCTTGCCGACGAGGATGTCGCCGGGCTCGACCTCGGCACCGATGCGGATGATGCCGCGCTCGTCCAGATCCTTCAGCGCCTCCATGCTGGCGTTGGGGAGGTCACGGGTGATCTCCTCCTTGCCGAGCTTGGTGTCGCGGGCGTCGACGTCGTACTCCTCGATGTGGATCGAGGAGAGCGTGTCGTCCTTCACCAGGTTCTGGCTGAGGATGATCGCGTCCTCGAAGTTGTGGCCCTCCCACGACATGAACCCGACCAGCAGGTTCTTGCCGAGCGCGAGCTCACCGTTCTCGGTCGCGGGGCCGTCGGCGATGACCTCGCCGGTCTCGACGCGCTCGCCCGCCTTCACGATGACGCGGTGGTTGTAGTTCGTGCCCTGGTTCGAGCGGTCGAACTTGCGCATGTAGTAGGTCTTGGTGCCGCCCTCGTCCTGCTGGATGGTGACGCGGTCGGCCGAGACCTCGGAGACGACGCCCGCCGCCTCGTTGGTGATGACGTCGCCGGCGTCGATGGCCGCGTAGCCCTCCATGCCGGTGCCGACCACGGGCGACTCGCTGCGCACGAGCGGCACGGCCTGGCGCTGCATGTTCGCGCCCATGAGCGCGCGGTTCGCGTCGTCATGCTCGAGGAACGGAATCAGAGAGGTGGCGACCGACTCCATCTGGCGGGGAGACACGTCCATGTTTTCGACGGACTTGGCGTCGACGAGCTGCACCTCGGAGCCCCGGGGGCGTGCGAGGATCTGCTTCTCGGCGAACTTGCCGTCCTTGGTGAGCGGGGCGCCGGCCTGCGCGATGAGGAACTCGTCCTCCTCGTGCGCGGTCAGGTAATCCACCTGGTCGGTGACCTTGCCGTCGATCACGCGGCGGTACGGCGTCTCGATGAAGCCGAAGGCGTTGATGCGCGCGAAGGTCGCGAGCGCGCCG
>NZ_JBKEAF010000096.1:0-2330 GCF_047971895.1 Microbacterium sp. | reverse complement strand
GCGGATGAACCATGCATGATTCGCCACTTTACATATGCGATCGTCCATGATCTGCTGTCGGTATGGATTTGGTCTCCGCACTTCTCACGGGTGTGCGCACCCGCGATGGCGTGCTGCACCGCTCGGTTCTGCGCAACCCGTTCGGGTTGTGCGTGCGCGAGCGCGCACCGCTGTCGATCGTGCTCGTCCTGGATGGGTTCGCGCATATCGTCTTTGACGATGGCGAGACGGTGGCGTTGCGCCGCGGAATCGTGTACTTGGTCTCGACCATCGCGCCGTACCTGCTGGTCGTTGCCCCGGGCAGCGCTCCGCGCCTGGTCGTCGATCCGACCGGCGTACGCACGATAGATGGTGAGCCGCTGCCGCCTTCGGATGACGAGGTGCGCTGCCTGGTCGAGTCCGCAGGGGCTGGTGAGGAGACCACAACCGTGATCTCGGGAAACTACTCGGGATCCGATGGACTGGGGCGCAGGCTGCTGTCGTCAGTGCCCAGGTGGTGCGGCATCGACCTGCCCGAGACGACCGATATGGTGCGCATGCTCGACATCGAGCTGCGGCGAGCGACGGCCGGACGGCAGCCCGTGCTCGATCGCTGGCTCGACCTGCTGCTGACCGCATCCCTGCGCGGGTGGTTCACCGATGCCGACCCCCGTCCGGCGTGGAGCACCGCGGCGACGGACCCGGTCGTCGGCCCCCCGCTCCGAGCGGTGCATGCCGAACCGGCCGCACCCTGGACGGTTGCTCGTCTTGCGCAGGTGGCCGCCGTCTCGCGTTCGGCGTTCGCGGAGCGCTTCACAGAGATCCTCGGCATCCCACCGATGACTTACGTGGCCGAGTTGCGGATGGATGTCGCCACCGACCTGCTGCTGCGCGACCGGGCACCGCTGTCGTCCGTGGCGCAGGCGGTTGGCTATGCCGATCCGTTCGGCTTCAGCGCGGCGTACAAGCGCATCCGTGGGCACAGCCCCGCCGTGGTCCGCGCCGGAGCGTCATGACCCGGCGGGGCGCGAGGCGCGTGCCCCGACGGTCGTTTGCCTCAGACCGTGCCGGGCGGGTATCATGATCGGGTGTGCGCTCACGCGCGTCATGTGTCGTGCCTCGGCATGTCGCACGGCACGGACCGCACACCAGGGAACGGTCTGCGAACAGACCACCCCCACGGCATATCCACCAACGAAAAGCTCCGGAGCACTCTGGCGCCCCGGTGGGTCTACGTGAGAAACCACGAACGCTGTCACCGTGCAGCACAACAAGGAGAACATTCGTGCCAACCATTCAGCAGCTGGTGCGCAAGGGCCGGTCGCCGAAGGTCAACAAGACCAAGGCTCCCGCGCTCAAGGCGAACCCGCAGCAGGCGGGCGTCTGCACCCGCGTGTACACCACCACCCCGAAGAAGCCGAACTCGGCGATGCGCAAGGTCGCGCGTGTGAAGCTGCGCAACGGCACCGAGGTGACCGCCTACATCCCCGGCGAGGGCCACAACCTGCAGGAGCACTCGCTGGTGCTCGTGCGCGGCGGTCGTGTGAAAGACCTCCCGGGTGTCCGCTACAAGATCGTCCGCGGTGCGCTCGACACCCAGGCCGTCAAGAACCGTAAGCAGGCGCGCAGCCGCTACGGCGCGAAGAAGGGCTGAGACACATGCCTCGCAAGGGACCCGCTCCGAAGCGCCCCGTCGTCAACGATCCCGTCTACGGCGCGCCCATCGTCACGCAGCTCGTGAACAAGATCCTCGTCGACGGCAAGAAGTCGCTGGCCGAGTCGATCGTTTACGGCGCCCTCCGCGGCGTCGAGGCGAAGAACAGCCAGGATGCCGTCGCCACGCTCAAGAAGGCCCTCGACAACGTGCGCCCGACCCTCGAGGTCAAGTCGCGTCGCGTCGGCGGCTCGACCTACCAGGTGCCCGTCGAGGTCAAGCCGCACCGCGCGAACACGCTCGCGCTGCGCTGGCTGGTCAGCTACGCGAAGAGCCGTCGTGAGAAGACGATGACGGAGCGTCTGCAGAACGAGATCCTGGATGCATCCAACGGCCTGGGTGCCGCGGTCAAGCGCCGCGAAGACACCCACAAGATGGCCGAGAGCAACCGCGCCTTCGCGCACTACCGCTGGTAACTGGAGTAAGGAAACCCCCCCGTGGCACAAGAAGTGCTCACCGACCTGAACAAGGTCCGCCACATCGGCATCATGGCGCACATCGATGCCGGCAAGACGACGACGACCGAGCGCATCCTGTTCTACACGGGCGTCAACCCCAAGATGGGCGAGACCCACGACGGCGGCGCGACGACCGACTGGATGGAGCAGGAGCAGGAGCGCGGCATCACCATCACCTC
>NZ_JBKEAF010000031.1:0-26346 GCF_047971895.1 Microbacterium sp. | reverse complement strand
CGCTTGAACTCGTCCAGTCGCTCCGACACGTCCTCCTCGGGGAGGAAGTCGGGCACACCGGCGTCCATCATCACCTCGTCCGCGACCAGGATCGGCACCGCCGCCCGCGAGGCCAGTGCGGTGGCCTCCGACGGGCGGGCGGCGACGACCTGCGCACCGCCTGAGGTCGAGACCGTCGCCTCAGCGTCGAACGTGCCCTCGGCGATGCGGGCCACACTCACCTGCGCGACCGCGGCTGCATCCATCGACCGGATCGCCGCGTCGCGGTCGACCGCGTACGTGCGCTGCGGGTCGCCGCCGCCGGCACCGGCCGACCAGACGACGACGTCGTTGCCTGCGACGATGTTCGTCAGCTGGTCGGTGTCGAGCTGCGCCACGTCGGCGACCAGCGGCGCGGCGCCCGTCGCGGCGACCTCTGCGTCGTGGGCGGGATTGCGGATGACCGAGGTCACCGTGTCGCCGCGGGCGACCAACTGCGGGGCCAGCAGGAGGGCGACCTTGCCGTGCCCTCCGACGATGAGAATACGTGCCATGCTCGTGCTCCGTTCAGTCGTCGGGGCCCGCAAAGTCCTCGGGCTCGATGTCGTCGAGAAAGCGCTTGAACTCGTCCAGTCGCTCCGACACGTCCTCCTCGGGGAGGAAGTCGGGCACACCGGCGTCCATCATCACCTCGTCCGCGACCAGGATCGGCACCGCCGCCCGCGAGGCCAGTGCGATGGCATCCGACGGGCGGGCGTCGACGACCTGCGCACCGCCCGAGGTCGAGACCGTCGCCTCAGCGTAGAACGTGCCATCGTCGATGCGGGCGATGCCCACCTGCACGAGCTCGGCACCCGCGGTGTCGAGCAGCCGCAGCATGAGATCGTGCGCCAGCGGGCGAGGCACCTCGGCACCCTCGACCGCGACGAGGATCGACGTGGCCTCCATCTGGCCGATCCAGATCGGCAGGATGCGTCCCGAGCCAGGCAGCTCGTCGATGGGCTTGAGCAGCAGCACATGCTGCCCCGAGGCGTCCAACGCCACGCCCGCCACGCGCACCTGAAGCATCCGGCCCTCCACTTCTGCCATCGTAGGCACGGATGCCGCTGCCGCGGGCGGATCGCGTCAGCCGCGGCGCGAGCGGCGCGTGATCACCGCGGCGATCAGTCGCCATCCGACGAGGAAGAGCAGCAGCACGAGTGCGGCGATCACGACGAACGCGACCTGCACGCCCTGACCGCTCAGCGCCCGCAGCAACATGCCGCCGGCGACGGTGATCGCCCACACCGGCACGCCCGTGCGCAGCAGGGCCGTCGGTGCACGCCACGCGAAGGTCACGGCCCAGCCGACGACGAGCGCGAGCAGGAACGTCCACGACGTGTCCCACAGTCCGAACAGGATGTCTTCGCCGTGGCTGGCCCGGCCGATCGCCGCGAACACCACGACGAGCACCGCGTCGAGCAGGAACGACACGATGAGCGGCTTCGCCGGATACGCGGGGGCCTCGTCGACGACGCCCTCGGGACCGGCGGTCATGCCTGCGTCATCTCCTTGACGGTCTCGAGCGTCACGTTCAGACGGGTCGGCAGCACCACGGGGTGGGTGCCGGCCATCCGCTCGATCACTCGCACCACCTGGCAGCTGTAGCCGAACTCGTTGTCGTACCAGACGTAGACCACGACGTTGTCGTCGTCGGCGATCGTGGCCAGCCCGTCGACGATGCCGGCCCGGTGCGAGCCGACGAAGTCGGTGGAGACCACCTCGGGCGACTCGATGTAGTCGACCTGCTGGCGCAGCTTCGAATGCAGCGACACCGCGCGCAGGTAGCCGTTCAACTCGTCGCGCGGTGCCGGCCGGTCGAGCGTGAGGTTGAGGATCGCGAGCGACACGTTCGGCGTGGGCACGCGGATCGCGCTGCCCGTGAGCTTGCCGGCCAGCTTCGGCAGCGCCTTCGCGACGGCCTTCGCGGCACCGGTCTCGGTGATGACCATGTTCAGCGCCGCCGAGCGGCCCCGGCGGCTGCCCTTGTGGAAGTTGTCGATGAGATTCTGGTCGTTGGTGTACGAGTGCACAGTCTCGACGTGCCCACGCTGCACCCCGTACGCCTCGTCGAGGGCGGCCAGCACCGGGGTGATCGCGTTCGTCGTGCACGACGCGGCCGAGAGGATGCGGTCGTCGCCGACCTGATCCTGGTTGATGCCGTAGACGATGTTCTTGATGTCGCCCTTGCCCGGCGCGGTCAGCAGCACGCGCGAGACACCCTTCGCCTGCAGATGCTGGCCGAGCCCTTCGCGGTCGCGCCAGCGGCCGGTGTTGTCGACGACGATGGCGTCGTGGATCCCGTGCGCGGTGTAGTCGACGGTGGCGGGGTCATTCGAGTAGATGACCTGGATCAGCGTGCCGTTGGCGAGGATCGTGTCATTCTCCTTGTCGACCACGATCGTGCCGGCGAACGGGCCGTGCACCGAGTCGCGGCGCAGCAGGCTCGCACGCTTGGTGAGGTCGTCCTCGCTGCCCTTGCGCACGACGATCGCGCGCAGACGCAGGCCCGACTCGCTGCCGGCGTGGCCGATGAGCAGTCGGGCCAGCAGCCGCCCGATGCGGCCGAACCCGTAGAGCACGACGTCCTTGGGCGCCCCGGGGTCCTCGCCGTTCACGAGGATCTCGGCGAGCTCACCGCGCAGGAAGTCGACGAGGTCGGCGTCGCCGCCACGATCGACGTACGCCTGGTGCAGGCGGGCGATGTCGAGCGACGCCGGACCCGGGCGCAGAGCGAGCAGGGCCTCCAGGATCCGCGTGGAGTCGTCGAGCGACAGCTCGTCGGCACCGGCCTGACGCGCGAACTTGTGCGCCTTGAGCAGGTCGACCGACGAGAGCGCGATGAGCCGGCGGCCGTGGATCGAGGTGACCACGCCGTGGTTGCGGTACAGCCCGCCGACGAGCGGGATCATGCGTTCGGCCTGCTCTTCGCGGGCGATCCAGTTGCGGCGGTGGACGTCGACGGGGGTGTTCATAGGTGCGCTCCTGAAGGGACGCGCTGCTGCGCGCTCGAAGACGGGGTTCCCCGCTGATTCTACGGTGGCCGGCCTCACACCGTGACGATACGGTCTGGTCTCGTGTAGATGTTCATCGATCTGCCGCGCAGGAATCCGACGAGGGTGAGACCGGATGCCTCGGCCAGCTCTGCCGCCAGCGACGACGGCGCCGACACGGCGGTGAGGATCGGGATGCCTGCCATCACCGCCTTCTGCACGAGCTCGAAGCTGGCCCGGCCAGACACCTGCAGGACCGTGCCCGACAGAGGCAGCCGGTCGTCCAGCAGAGCCCAGCCGATCACCTTGTCGACGGCGTTGTGGCGGCCCACGTCCTCCCGCAGCACGAGCAACTCGCCGGTGGCAGCGTCGAACAGCGCCGCCGCGTGCAGGCCGCCCGTCTTGTCGAACACTGTCTGCTGCGCGCGCAGCTGCTCGGGAAGACCGGTGAGGATCAGCGCGTCGACGGTCGCGGCGTCGATGGCCACGTCGTATGACGAGACGGTCTCGACGGCGTCGATCGAGGCCTTGCCGCACACCCCGCACGAGCTGGTCGTGTAGAAGTTGCGGTTCGGCGTCGGCACCGGCACTCCCGGTGTCAGGGTGACATCGAGCACGTTGTAGGTGTTCTCGCCGCCGCTCCCGCTCCCTGAGCGTGTCGAAGGGCCTGTCGCAGGGCTGGCGCAGTGGATCGCCGACCGGAACTGGCCGCCGTGCGAGATCACGCCCTCAGACACGAGAAAGCCCGCGGCCAGCTCGACGTCGTGGCCCGGTGTGCGCATGGTCACCGCGAGCGGCACGCCGCCGACACGGATCTCGAGCGGCTCTTCGACGGCGAGGGTGTCGGCGCGGCGGTTCGCGGGAGAGCCCAGCGCGATCTTCACGACGGGACGCCTGGCGGTGATCCTGCCCATGGCGTCATGGTAGCCCCGCATCGCGCCGGTGGGGTTACCCGCCGATCGCGTTCATCCCGCGTGCGGGCTGCAGAAAGGAGGGGTCGTTGATCGCGTGACCGGGAAGTTTGCCGTGCACGCACGAGCGCAGCATCGCCTCGATCGCCTGATCGCCCCCGCCGCTCCTCAGGGCCGGCAGCAGGTCGTACTCCGACGTCGAGAACAGGCAGTTGCGCAGCTGTCCGTCGGCGGTGAGACGCAGTCGGTCGCAGTCGCCGCAGAACGGCGCGGTCACCGAGGCGATGACGCCCACCGTCGCCGGTCCCCCGTCGAGCAGGAACCGCTCCGCCGGCGCTCCGCCGCGCCCGGGCAGCGGGGTCAGGTCCCAGCACCGGGCGAGGACCTCGAGGATCTCGTCGCGCGTGACCATGCTGTCGCGGCTCCAGGTGTGCCCGGCGTCCAGCGGCATCTGCTCGATGAATCGCAGCTCGGCGTCGTGGGCGAGCGCGAAGGCGACGAGATCGACGAGCTCGTCCTCGTTGACCCCGCGCATCGCGACGGTGTTCAGCTTGAGCGGATGCAGGCCCGAGGTGGCCGCGGCCGCGATCCCGTCGAGCACGTCGTCCAGTCGGTCGCGACGAGTCAGCTCGCGGAAGCGGGCCCGATCCAGCGTGTCGATCGAGATGTTCAGTCGCTGCAGCCCCGCGGCAGCGAGCGCCGGCAGGTACTCGCGCAGCCGGATGCCGTTCGTCGTCATCGCCAGCTCGACGGGACCGCCCGGCCCCTCGATCGCGGCCAGGCGCTGCACCACCTCGACGATGTCGGGGCGCAGCAGTGGCTCGCCGCCGGTGAGCCGGAAGGTCGAGATGCCGAGGGTGGCGCCCACGCGCGCGACCTGCTCGATCTCGTCGAGGGTGAGGATGCTCGTGCGTGCCAGCCACTCGTTTCCCTGCTCGGGCATGCAGTACGTGCAGCGCAGCGAGCACCGGTCGGTGAGTGAGATGCGCAGGTCGCGGTGTACGCGCCCGTGCGTGTCGACGAGCGGGCCGGAGGTGGGAACCTCCCTTGGTGCGGCGGCCTGGGCGCGCCGCGTCTCGAGCACGACGGGAACCGCAACCATAGACCGAGGCTACCCCGCATACCGGGATCACGGGTCATCGCGAGAACCGATGTCCCTTCGGGGATTCACCTCGCAAGAACATCGTTTCTTTCCAACCCGTGCAGGAACGACAGAGGTTTACCCTCCCGACGGCGCTCACTGCTCGTGCGTGTATCCGAGAGTGAAGTCATGCACACTTCCGACACTCACGACTCCGACGCCTTCGACTTCCTGCACGTGCCCGTCTGGTACGAGCGTCACCCCTCGCAGGCCGAGGGCGAAGACCACTGACCGGTCAGCGCTGAACGCGCAGCAGCCGCACGTCGGCCGGGTCGACGCGCAGCTGCACCGGGACCCCCGGCACCAGGCCCAGCGCAGCGATCGCGTCCGCGGGCACATCGACCGCGACGGCCGGTTCCGCGGTGTGGACCCGGGCACCCGCGGGCGTCTGCTCGAGACGCACGACCCGCGCGACCCACGCCCCCGTCTCGGGCTCGGCGGCCAGCGCCAGCGCATCGGTCCACGACGCACCGGCTGCCCGCTGCAGCTGCACCGCCGCTGGCCGCACGAGGGCGGCGAGTGCGGCACCGTCGGTCGCCGCGGCCGCCCGCGATACGGAGTCGGCGGCGACCAGCCGCATCCTGCCGTCGCCGCCTGCCGGAGCGAAACCGCCGCCATCCGCCACCCCGACGAGCCGGTTGGTGCCGGCCAGTGCCGCGGCGAAGCGCGTCGCGGGCAGCGACAGCACGTCGGCGACCGGCCCTTGCTGGGTTACCACGCCGTCTTCGACCAGCACGAGCCGCCGGGCCAGCGCGGCGGCATCAATCGCGTCATGGGTGACGATCAGCGCGGTGGACCCCGTCGCATTCAGCTGCTCGTGCAGCAGCGCACGCAGGTCGCCGGCGGTCTCGGGGTCGAGCGCGGTGAACGGCTCGTCGAGCAGCAGCACCTCCGGCTCGACGGCGAGCGCACGGGCCAGAGCGACGCGCTGCTGCTGGCCGCCCGACAGCTCGGCGGGACGGTGGTCGCCCATACCCGGCAGGCCGACCCGCCGCATCCACTCGTCGGCGTCGCGCCGTGCCTCGTCGCGGGCGACGCCGCGGGCACGCGGGCCGAAGGCGACGTTCTCGCGGGCGCTGAGGTGCGGAAACAGTCGCGGCTCCTGCCCGAGCAGCACGATGCCGCGCTCGGCAGGCGGCACGTGCCGGCGGGCGTCGGCGACGACACGGTCGTCGACGCTCACAGCGCCGTCGTCGATGCGGACGAGCCCGGCGATCGCCGCGAGCAGCGTCGACTTGCCCGCTCCGCTCGGCCCCATGATCGCGACGGTCTCGCCGGGTGCGGCATCGACGGCGACATCGAGGCGGAAGTCGCCGCGGCGCCCCACGGCCACGCGGGCCGCCAGCATCCCGCCCGTCACTGCTGCGCTCCCGGGCGCCACGCACGCACGAGCAACAGCACGGCGATCGCGGTCACCAGCAGCAGCAGTGACAGAGCGACGGCCGTGCCCTGGTCGACACCCGAGCCGTTGAACGCGGTGTAGATCGCCAGCGGCATCGTCTGCGTCACCCCGGGCGCGTTGCCCGCGAACAACGCCGTGGCGCCGAACTCGCCGATGGCCCGCGCAAAGCACAGGATCACCCCGGCGATCAGGCCGGGCAGCGCCAGGGGAAGGGTCACCCGGCGCAGGATCGTCCACCGACGCGCCCCGAGGGTGGCCGCGGCACGCTCGTAGCCGGTGCCGGAGGTGCGCATCGACCCCTCGAGGGCGAGCACGAGGAACGGCAGCGCGACGAAGATCTGCGCGAGCACGACGGCGGTCGTGGTGAACGGGATGCGGATGCCCCACCACTGATCGAGCAGCGACCCGACCGGCCCCGTGCGACCGAGCAGGAAGAGCAGCGCCACACCGCCGACCATGGGCGGCATGACCAGGGGGATCGTCACGATCGCTCGCAGCACCGCCGAGATTCGCGGCCCCGACCGGGCGATGACGAGCGCGAGCGGAACCCCCAGCACAACGCAGCACAGCGTGGCGACGAGCCCTGTGCCGAGCGACAGGCCCAAGGCGCTGAGGGCTGTCGGCGAGGTGATGTCGGCCCACAGCGTCGTCCAGTCCACCCGTCCGATGAGCGCCAGCAGCGGCAGCACGAGCAGGGCCAGCCCGAGCACAGCGGGCAGCGCGAGAACGGGCGGCACGAAGCCGACCGCCGCACGCGCATGCGAGGTCACGGCGCGCCGAACCCGTGGGCCTGCAGCACCTCCTGGCCTTGCGATCCGCGCACGTAGGCGACGAAGGCGGCCGCCGCATCCGGGTTGCCCGCGTCGCGCAACGCGGCGATCGGGTACCGGTTGACGACGGCGTCGGCACCATCGGGCACGAAGCTCTCGACGTCCTGGCCGACGACGTCGGTAGCGTACACGAGCCCGGCGTCGGCCTCGCCCGCGGCGACCTTGGTGAGCACCGCAGTGACGTTCTGCTCGTAGCTGGCCGCCGTGACGGCCACACCCTGATCGGTCAGCAGTGTCTGCGAGGCGTCGCCGCAGGGAACCTCCGCCGCACACAGCACGACGGTCAGGCCGGGATCGGCCAGATCGGCGAGGCTGGTCACTGCCCCCGGGTTCCCGGCCGGCACCGCCACAACGAGTGTGTTCGTGGCGAACAGTTCGGCACCGGTGGCCATGCCGGCATCCGTCACCTTGTCCATGTTCGCCTCGTTGGCCGAGGCGAACACATCGGCGGGGGCGCCCTCAATGATCTGCGTGGCCAGGGTGCTCGACCCGTCGTAGACGATCGGCACGACCGTCACGTCGGGGTTTTCGTCGCCAAAGGCGGCGGCGATCTCGTCGAACGAGGCCTTCAGCGACGCGGCGGCGAACACCCGCAGCTCGCCGCTGGCTCCCACCGACACCGGTGGGGTGGTCGCGGCGGGCGACGACGCAGTGGTGCAGCCGGCGAGCGCGAGCACGAGGGATGCCGCCGCGACCGCGGCGGCGACGGATCGGCGGAGCTTCATTCTGCGGCACCCTTCGGCGTCTCGATGATGACGGTGGTCGCTTTGACGACGGCGACCGCGAGCGAGCCCGGCTCGAGGGCGAGCTCGCGTACGGCCTCGGCCGACATGAGCGAGACGACCCGGTGCGGCCCCGCCTGGATGTCGACCTGCGCCATGACACCGTCGACCTGGATGCGGGTGACGAGCCCGACGAACCGGTTGCGTGCGCTCGAGGCGAGGTCGCCCACACCCTCGGGCGCGCGGGCAAGTTCCACGGCGTGCACGGCGAGCGCCGCTCCGTCGATCTGTGCCGGGCTCGTCCCTGTGACCGGCAGCACCCCCTGGTCGACCCAGCGGCGCACCGTGTCGTCGCTGACCCCCAGCAGTCGGGCCGCGTCGGCGATCTTGTATGTCTGCATTCCCCCATCGTATCCGTATTTGCGGATGTTTTATGCCGTTTCTCCCGTGCATGCGCACACAATGGGACCTGCGGTGTCGGACCCGCGGGTCAGAGTTAGCCTGTGACCATGCCACTGCCACCGATCGTCGAGCCCGTCGCCCGCCTCTCGGAGGCCGAGCGCGCCCGCACCACGCGGCACCGCAGTCTGGCCGCGCTCGGCGAGACCGGGCAGCGCCGCCTGCGCGCCGCGCACGTGGCCGTCATGGGCGCCGGCGGACTCGGCTCGCCCGTGATCCTGGCGCTCGCCGCCGCCGGGGTCGGCACGATCACCGTCATCGACGACGATGTCGTCGATGCGAGCAACCTGCAGCGACAGGTCGTGCACCGCCATGCCGACGTCGGCGCGCCGAAGACGGCCAGCGCGGTGCGCGTGGCGTCCGACCTCTCGCCCGAGACCCACGTCGTAGAGGTCCGCGAGCGTTTGCACGCCGGCAATGCCGCCGCTCTGCTCGCCGGCGCCGACCTCGTCGTCGACGGCGCCGACACGATCGACACCCGGCAGGACGTCGCCATCGGATGCGAGCGGCTCGGCATCCCGCTCGTGTGGGGGGCGGTACAGGAGTTCCACGCCCAGGTCACGGTGTTCTGGTCGGCGCCTCCCGACGGTGTCGAGCCGGTGCACCTGACCGATCTGCACCCGCGCGACAGCGCCGGCGAGCCGCCCACGTGCGCCATGGTGGGCGTATTGGGCGCGCTGTGCCTGCAGGTGGGCGGTCTGCTGGCGACCGAGGCGATCAAGCTCATCGCCGGCATCGGCGAGCCGCTGCTGGGGCGCGTGCTGCTCATCGACGCCCTCACGGCGCGGCACCGCGAGGTGCCGCTGCACCGCGCGGTGGCGCCCGACGTGCCCGCCGCAGCACCGGCGCCGGTGCCGTTCGTGTCCGCCGACGCGATCGCCGACGCAGCCGTCGTCATCGACGTGCGCGAGGCGCACGAGGTCGCCGGCGGCATGATCCCCGGTGCCGTGCACCTCCCGCTCGGCGAGCTGCTCGAGCGCGTGGGCGGCGCCGGCCCCGGCGTCGCCGCACCCGCGATCGTCGTCTGCCAGACATCGGTGCGCGCGCGCCGGGCGGTCGAGGCGCTGCAGACGGCGGGCATCGAGGCGTCCGTGCTCGGCGGCGGCATGGCGGCCTGGACCGGTGCCACCGTGACCCCCGCGGTGGTCTCGTGAGCGGCCTGCGCACGGTCGAAGAGCAACGCGCCGAGGTGCTCGCGGCCGTCCGGCCGCTGCCGGGTGAGCGGATACCGGTGGCCGCCGCCACCGGTCGCACCCTGCGCGAGGCACTGCGCACACACGTCGACATCCCCGTGTTCGACAACTCCGCGATGGACGGGTTCGCCGTGCGGTTCGCCGACGTCGTCGCCGCGGCGCCGGACGCGCCGGTGCGCCTGCGCGTGGTCGCCGACCTCCCGGCCGGCACCGCGCTCGATCCGCCCCTGGGGCCGGGCGAGGCGGCCCGCATCATGACCGGCTCCCCCGTGCCCGCCGACGCCGACGCGATCGTGCCCTTCGAAGACACCACCGGCGGGCTCGCCGACTCGCTCGCCGAGATCGCCGTACGGCGCGCACCGGCACGCGTCGGCGCCCACATCCGGCGCCGCGGCGAGGACGCCGTCGTCGGCGACGAGCTGCTGCCCGCCGGCGTCGAGCTCGGGGCGTTCCAGCTCAGCGCTGCGGCGGCCGCCGGCATCCCGGACCTGCTCGTCGGCCGCCGGCCCCGCGTGGCCGTCGTCTCCACCGGCGACGAGCTCGTGGCACCGGGCCTGCCGCTGCGGCGCGGGCAGATCCCCGAGTCGAACAGTGAGCTGCTCGCCGGGCTCGCCACCGCAGCGGGTGCGGAGGTCGCGCGACGGGCGAGCGTGAGCGACGACGAGCGCGGACTGGCCGCTCTCGTCGTCGAGCTGACCGGCGGCGTCGATGCCGTCGTGTTCTCTGGCGGGGTCAGCGCAGGCGCCTACGAGGTCGTGAAGAACACGCTGGCCGGCGCGATGACGTTCTCGAAGATCGCGATGCAGCCCGGCAAGCCGCAGGGGTTCGGCGTCCTTCGACGGGCTCCGGACGCAGAGTCGGGCGCGCTGCTGTTCGGGCTCCCGGGAAACCCCGTCAGTGCCGCGGTGTCGTTCGAGGTGTTCGTGCGCCCCGCGCTGCTCGCCCTGCAGGGGCGCACGGTGCTGGACCGTGCCGTGCTGCGGCTGCCCGCGGCATCCGGCTGGCGCACGCCTCCCGGGCGTCGGCAATACCTGCCCGCGGCGATCGACCGCAGCGACCCCGCCCGGTGGACCCTGCGCCCCGCCACCGCCGGCGGATCGGGATCGCACCTGGTCGGCGGGCTGGCCCGCGCCGAGGCGCTGGCGGTCGTGCCCGCAGACGTCGACGAGGTCGCACCGGGCGACCTCGTCGATGTCATGCTGATCTCATGACGTTCACGCATCTGGACGACGCCGGCCACGCCCGCATGGTCGACGTCACCGCCAAGACCCCCACCCTGCGCGCTGCGACCGCGCGCGGACTCGTGCGCTGCGTACCCGAGGTCGTCTCGGCGCTGCGCGACGGCGCAGTACCGAAGGGCGACGTGCTGGCGGTCGCGCGCATCGCCGGCATCCAGTCCGCCAAGCGCACCCCCGACCTGCTGCCGCTGGCGCACGTCATCGGCGTGCACGGCTGCGTCGTCGACCTGCAGATCGTCGATGACGGCGTCGAGATCGAGGCGACCGTGCGCACCGCCGACCGCACCGGGGTAGAGATGGAGGCGCTCACCGCCGTCTCGGTCGCGGCACTCGCCGTCGTCGACATGGTCAAGGGCCTCGACAAGGCGACGTCGATCGAGCACGTGCGCCTCACCGCGAAGGAGGGCGGGCGCTCCGGCACCTGGGTCCGCCCCGACGAGGGCCACGCTCGTTGAACCCGCTGTCGGTCGTCGAGCGAAACGCCGGGGGCGTCGAGACGACACGCGGCATCGGCGCGATCCTCCTCGCCGGCGGCCGCGCGACACGAGTGGGCGGCGCCGCCAAGCCGCTGTTCGAGGTCGGCGGGCGCACCCTGATGCGTACGGCCGTCGACGCGGTGCGCGATGCCGGTGCCCGCCCGATCACGGTCGTCGGACCCGTGCTCGACCCCGGCCTGCCCGTCGACTGGGTGCGTGAGGATCCGCCGTTCGGCGGCCCAGCGGCCGGGATCGTCGCCGCGCTGGAGTCGTGGCGCGACGACCCGGCATGGACGTTCCTACTCGCGTGCGATCTGGCCCGCGCCGACCTCGCCGTCGCCCGGCTCGTCGCCGACCTGACGCTGGTTCCCGCCGGCACCGACGGCGTGTGCCTGGCCGATGCGTCCAGCCGCCCGCAGTGGCTCACCGGTGCGTACCGCACCGCGGCGTTGCGGGACGCGGCATCCACTCTCCCCTCGCACGGGCGCAATCTTCCCGTGCGCGCCCTGCTCGACGACCTCGCGATCGCCGTCGTCACCGCACCGGATGCGACCGATGACGTGGATACATGGGAGGATCTGAAGCGAGCGAAGGAGCGATTCGATGGCTGAGCACCTGCCCCCCGAGGCCCTCGACGAATGGGCCGATGCGTTGCGCGAACGGTTCGACCTGGGCCCCGACGACGTGCCGATCTCGCTGATCCTGGACCTCGCGCGCGATGTCTCCGTCGGAGTCGCGCGGCCGGCCGCACCGTTCAGCGCCTACGTCGCGGGACTGGTCGCCGGACGCGCCGGCGGGTCGCCCGAGGAGGTGCGCTCGGCGGTGCAGGCGATCACCGAGCTGGCGGCCGGATGGCGCTCGTGAAGGTCCGGTACTTCGCGGCGGCCGAAGAGGCGGCGGGGCTGGCCGAGGAGCCCCGCGGCGAGCCGACGCTGGGCGCACTGCGCGAGGCGCTGGTCGCCCAGTACCCCGGGCTCGTCGGCGTGCTCCCCCGCTGTGCGGTGCTCGTCGACGGTGCGCGCGTGGGCGATGACACGGTGCTCACCGAGGAGGCGACCGTCGACGTGCTGCCGCCCTTCGCGGGGGGCTGATCCGCGCACACAGGGCGACGCTCAGCCGCCGAGACCCTTCCAGGCCGTCGTGCCGTCGTCCTCGACCTGACGCTTCCACACCGGCAGCCCGCGCTTGATCGACTCGATGAGCGCCCGGCACACCTCGAACGCCTCACCGCGGTGCGCGGCGGCGACGCACACGATCACCGCGGCGTCGCCGACGGCGAGGCGGCCGACACGGTGGCTCACGGCGACGATCGCACCGGTGTCGCCGACGGCATCGACGGCGAGTCGGCGCAGCGTCGCCTCGGCATCGGGGTGCGAGCTGTACTCGAGCGCGACGACGGTGCCCACGGCATCCGGATCGTGGTCGCGCACCCGCCCCACGAACGTGCACTCCGCGCCCACCGCGCCGTCGTCGACCAGCGCGAGGTGCGCGGCGAGGTCGAGGGGATCGGTGCTGATCGCCGCGCGCCGCACGGTCACGGGTGGTCACCTCCGCTGAGCTGATCGATGACGTGGCGGGCGACCGATACGATCACGGGCATCCCGGATGCCACAGCCTTCGGCGCCCCCGGCAGGTTCACGATGAGCGCGCCGCCGGCGACCCCGGCCAGACCGCGCGACAGCATGCCCGCGGGCTTCTCGGCGGCGCTGCGGCGGCGCAGCTCCTCGGCGATGCCGGGCACCTGGCGCTCGATCACCTGTGCGGTGCCCTCGGGTGTGCGATCGTTCGGACCGACACCCGTGCCGCCGGTGGTCACGATCAGCCGGGCGCCCTCGGCGAGCGCGCCGCGCAACGCGGATACCACCGACTCGGCTCCGTCCGGCACGACGATCGCGTCGTCGCAGGCGAACCCCGCATCGCGCAGCGCCGCCACCGCGATCGGACCGCCTTCGTCGACCCGCTCGCCCGCCGCCGAGCGGTCCGAGACGGTCACCACCGCGACCCTGATCGACATGCACCCAGTCTACGGAGGGGCGGGCTACTTCTTCGGTCGGGCATCGCGCAGCATGCCGGCCACGACGAGGGCGACCGAGCCGACGAGCACGAGCAGCCACAATCCCAGCGCGTAGGAACCGCTGTCGGCGTGATAGGTGGCTCCCATGACGAGCGGCGGGAAGTATCCGCCGAGGCCACCGGCGGCGGCGACGACACCGGTCACCGCGCCGACCTTGTCCGGCGGCGTCGAGGGGCCGATCCAGGCGAACACGGCGCCCATGCCGAGCCCCATCGCTGCGGCCATGAGCAGGAACACCACCCCCGTGAGCACGCCTTCGGGCGGCTGCTGGCCGACCCCGTACGCGGTGACGACGATGCCCGCGAGCGAGACGAGCGAGACGGCCTTGGGTCCGAGCCGATCGGCCAGCACGCCGCCGATCGGTCGGGCGATGACGGCGGCGGCGGCGAACAGCGCGGTGCGGGTGCCGGCGCCCACGGGGTCGACGTCGTCGGAGTAGATCGTCAGCAGGTACTTGGGCAGATAGGTCGAGAACGCCACGAACCCGCCGAACACGATGGCGTAGAGGAACGACATCTCCCACGTGATGAGCAGCTTCAGCGCACCCGTGACCTTGGGGACGAGCCGCTCGCGGCTCGACCGCCAGACCGGCGACTCGCGCATACCGAACCACACGACGACCGCACACACCACCATGGCCCCGACGATGACGAGGTGCGTCGGGAAGTAGCCGATCCACTCGGCCAGGCGCGGGGTGAAGAAGGCCGACACGGCGGTGCCGATCATGCCCATGCCGAAGATGCCGGTCGCAAGACCCCGCTGCCGCGCCGGGAACCATGCGCTCGAGAACGGGATGCCGACCGCGAAGATGGTTCCGGGGATGCCGAGCACGAAGCCGCCGAGCAGAAGCAGTGGGTAGCTGCCGATGAGCCCGGCGACGGCGACGAGCAGCACGGCCGGCACACCCAGCAGCAGGATGGCCGCGAACATCTTCCTCCCGCCGAACCGGTCGGTCATCGCTCCGGCGACGATGCGTCCGAGCGCCCCGACGAGCACCGGCATGGCGAGCATGATCGAGATCCGTCCCTGGTCGAGACCCATCTCCTCGGCGTAGATGTTCTGCAGCGGCGCGATCGCCATCCAGGCCCAGAAGCCCACGGTCGAGGCGATGGTGGCGATGATGACCTGGCCGAGTCCGCCGCGCAGGTCAGGGCTCTCCGACCGGGACGTCTCGGTGACGGGGGTACTCGTGGGCACGTAGTCTCCTTTTCGTTGGGGGCTCCCGCCGTGCGCTTCCGCTATCGGCGCACGCGGCGCGGCGTCACCCCTTGCATCTGGTATGTCATGCGATCGCGTGCGTCAGCCGATGTGGAAGACTCCCCGCGCTCCCCGTTCTGCGTCGCTCATGATGTGGGTCACGAACGGGTAGTCGCCCGCCTCGGGAAACACGAGTTCGACGAATCCGCCCTGTGCGGGTTGCAGCGCAATCGCTTGCGAACCGCCCGGCTCGTCGGCCCGCAGCTGGTAGGCACCCTCATGGTACACGGTGTCGAACTGGCCGCCGATGACATGGAACGACGAGGCGACGTTGGGTCCGGCATCCAGCACCCACACCCGCACGCGTTCGCCGGTGGATGCCTCGAGCGGCCGGTGCACGTACTGATCGGCGTAGCCGTTGAAGGCCACGAGATCGGGCGCGATGGCGGCGAGCGCATCGGCATCCGCCGTCCCGTCCTGCGGCCCGAGGTACAGCTCGCCCTGCACGAGCAGATACTCGCGGTCGACGGGCTCGAGATCCGGCGGGTCGATGATGACCGCGCCGTACATGCCGTTGGCGATATGCATCGACATCGGCACGGTCGAGCAGTGATACATCCAGATGCCCGCCTGCGTCGCGGTGAACGTGTAGGTCAGCGTCTCGCCTGGCCGGATCGTGCGCATGGGCTGGTTCGGGGCGAGCGAGCCGGCGTGAAAGTCGATCGAGTGCCCGATCGTGCCGTCGTTGACGAGCGTGATCTCGAACGTGTCGCCGACCTTTCCGCGCAGGGTCGGCCCGGGCGCGGTGCCGCCGAAGGTCCAGCGCTCCTGCCGGATGCCGGGAGCCACCTCCTGCACCACCTCTTCGGCGTCCAGGGTCACTCGGTGCACGGTCTCGTCCGGAGCCGGAGCGAGCGCGGCCGGCCAGGCCTCGAACGCGTCGTCGGGCGCCGTGCCACCCAGGTCGATGTCCTCGGCGGCGCTCGGGCCGTCGGTCGCGGCACCGTGCTCTTGTGCGGTGCCCTCCGGCGCCCCGACGGCGACGACGGTCAGCTCCATGCCCATCTGCCGGTGCCCCGCGATCGAGCACCAGCCGGCCATGTCGGCGCCGATGACGCCGACATCGACGGTCTCCGAGGCGCCGGGCGCCAGGCGGGCAGTGCGCACGCCGTTGCCGAAGGTGAGGTCGTGCACGTCGGTTCCGGTGTTCTCGAACGTGACCTCGAGAGTGTTGCCGACCGGCACCTCGATGACGTCGGGCGTGAAGCGCATGCCCTGCACCTGCACGGTGACCGATGTGGTCTCGCCCGTGGCGACAATGCCGTCGGTCGACCCGGCGACACCGATGCCGGCCGCGGCAGGGTCGGCGGCCACGCCGCCGGCGACGCACAGGGCGAGCACGGCGAAGCCGGCGACGAGACCGCCGGCCCCGCGGGGTCGCGTCGGCGCGGCTGCCGTCGGCATCCCGATCCCCACCCGTCCGCTGCGATCCGGGTGGGCGCCCTCGCCGCGCCGCACCCGACGCCCGACCACGAGCGCACGGATCATGAGCACCAGGAAGGCGACGACGACGCCCGCCGCAACGAACGACAGCAGCACGCGCACCAGACTCGGCATCGGCAGCAGGTACAGCACGATCGCCCCGTTGAACGCGACGACGCGGAACGCCCAGCCCCGGTCGAGCACCTCCGCCCCGACCTTCGCGCCGGCGGGGCTGCCCATCGCGACGACCGGCAGCAGGTAGCTGAGCGCCCCGCTGACCAGCTGCACGGCGAACCCGGCCACGAGCGGGCCCAGTACGACAAGGTACAGGTCGCGCAGTGCAGCCCAGTCGGGCGTGATCGCCGCCTGCACGGCGAGCGTCGCCGCGGCGCCGACGACCCACGCGAACGCGCAGGCCAGGCTCCACCCGGCGAACGTGCCCGGCGGCATGGCCCGCGCTTCACGCCATCCTTCGCGAGCGATCAGCAGTGCGCCGGCGACCCAGACGGCCATGCCCACGGCGACGAGCGCCTGCAGGTCGGCGAGGGGCCCGATGGCGGCCAGCACGAGCCCGCCGAGCAGGACCCACAGCGCGAGCCGCGCGGCGGCATCGGCGGAGTCGGGAATACGTGCGTGCAGCACCGTGGGCCACAGCAGCACGAGGGTGCCGAGGGCGGTCAGACCGATCCAGCCGTACGCGTTCAGCACCAGGTGCGCGGTGACGAGCCGTCCGGTGAGCGTCGGGTCGCCCGCCATCACCGCGCCGATCGCGATGCCGGCGAGGAAGACGACGGCGGCGGCGATGTAGTAGCGCACGAGCTGCCCGAAGCGCGAGGGCAGGGCGCTGCGCGATTGGATGCCGAGCAGCACCGCGTGCGCGACGATCGCCGCACCCACGACGATGGCGCCGGCCACGACGAGCGGGAAGGCGGCCGTCAGCACGCCGGCGACGACGAGCAGTGCGCCGATCGTGTGCGCGCCCAGGCGGATGCCCAGCCCCGCGCGCCCGCCGGGCGCCGTGCAGCGCAGCAGCGTATCGGCGAAGTGCTGCGACCAGATGAGGATGGCGGCGGTCGCCGCACCCAGCAGCGGCAGGTGCACCATGAGCCACAGCGGCTGGTCGATGGAGCGGTGCACGCCGACGGCGACGATCGCGAGCACGATCCACCCCAGCACCACCGCGTTGGTGATCAGGTACCAGTCACGCCTCGACACGGTTCTTCCTCGCTCTCTGCGGATCCCGCAGCGCCACCGTGATCGCGGTGACACCGAACAACACCATCGCTGCGGCGGCTCCGATGCCGCCGACCTGCAGGCCGATCAGGATCCCCCACGCGTCGCCGACGACAACGCGCACGAGCAGCGATGCCTGCAGCAGCGCGACCGGCACGTACAGCGCCGGGTGGTACGGGATGCGGACCCGCAGCACCGCGGGCAGGATGATCGGCGCGTGAGCCATGATCATCGTGATCACGAAGCCCAGGAAGATCGCGTGCGTCGTCGCGTCGTACAGTGCCCCCTCGGTGCGGGCGCCGCCCAGCAGCCACCCGAGACCGGCGACCACGAGCCACGCGTACCCGGTGAGCAGGCACACCGCGACGTACTTCGGCAGCCCCGGCTGGCGGAGCGTCGCGCGCGCGACGTCGTACCGCACGAGCCATGCGACGATCGCGACCAGGGCGGTCCCGGCGAAGGGCACGGCCACCGCCGGCATGGTGAGGGAGAGCAGAGTGGATGCGGCGAGCCCCACGCCCAGCCACAACAGCTGGTTCTCGGCCCGGCGCCCCGGGTTCGAGATGCGGGCGAGCTCCAGACGCTCGCCCGCGATGGTGAGTACGAGAAATGCCGCCAGCTGAGGCACGAGCCACGCCGGCGGCACGTCGCCGCACCAGGCGAGGGCGGCCGTGACAGCGAGCACGGCGCCCACGCCCTGCACGGCGGTCGCGGTCATGGGCTGGCGCCGCCAGATCGCGGCGTACTGCGCGCAGTGCATGATCGCGCCGACGGCGATGATCGCCTGTCCGACGAGGAGCGGCAGGGGCACCAGCAGCGCGATGGCGCCGATCGCGAACAGGGCCGGCGCGGCATACGCCCATGCGGTGCGCAGGGCGACGGCACGCTCGAGGCTGATGAGCGTGCCGACGAATCCGAACACGAGCAGGGGCGCGTGCAGGTCGGGCAGTCGCTCGGTGGGCAGCGGCATGGGCACGCCTATGAGCAGAAGTCCGGCGTTCAATCCCAGAAGGAGCAGCACGGCCGCGGGGGCCGCGAAGACAAGGCGGAGCCCCGGGCCGCTCCGCGGCGAGTGGTCCACGGTTCCACCCTACGCGGTGCCCGGCCTGAGCCGGTGGACGGCTCCCTCTCAGCGGTGCACCCAGGAGTACGAATACCGAACCACTGCTGCGGGGCGAGGGCGACGAGCCGGTCGACGACCTCAGTGCGATCCGGATGCTGCTGACCGCGGGTTCTGTGCGCCGAAGAACCTGACCACGGGCACCATACGGCTGCGCTACCGGCGACGGGGCGACGCACGGTTGCACTGCGCTCACCGACCGGGTTCGAGACGAGACCCGACATCCCGCCGGTGCTGCTCGGCATGCACACCCGCAACCGGCTCAATCCGCCGTCCTACGGCGACGACCCGCCGTTCTGATCAGCGCCTTGCCCACGAGGCGAGTTGCTCAACGCCGTTCGAGCCGCACGATGATCGACTTCGAGGTCGGCGTGCCCGAGACATCCGCCGTCGAATCCAGGGGCACGAGCACGTTCGTCTCCGGGTAGTACGCCGCGGCGTTGCCGCGCGGGGTGTCGTACGCGACAATGCGGAACTCTTCGGCCCGCCGCTCCTCGATACCTGTCTCGCTCCCCGAGCCTGTCCCGCTCCCCGAGCCTGTCCCGCTCCCCGAGCCTGTCGAGGGGTACCACTCCGAGACGATGTCGACGATCTCGCCGTCGACGAAGCCCAGCTCGGCGATGTCCTTCGGGTTGACCATCACGACCCGCCGGCCGCCGGTGATGCCGCGATAGCGGTCATCCTTGCCGTAGATCGTGGTGTTGTACTGATCGTGCGAGCGCAGCGTCTGGAGGAGCAGACGCCCGTGCGGGATGAAGGGATACTCGAGCGGGTTGACCGTGAACATCGCCTTGCCCGTCGCCGTGGCGAACATGCGTCCGTCGCGCGGCCCGTTGGGCAGGTGCAGTGTGCGCCCCTTGTCGACCTTCTGCTCGTAGGCGGCGAACCCGGGCACGACGTTCGCGATGTGCTGGCGGATCAGCGCGTAGTCCCCCTCGAGCTCTGCCCAATCCGCCTGCGGCACATTCCCCACCTGCTCCTCGAAAACAGGAGCTCCTGCGGAGGCAGGATGATCCGGGCCGGTTTCCTCCTGCGCAGGCGAAAACTCCTGTTCTGGCACAGCCTCCGACACACCTTCTGACACAACCTCTGGCGCAGGGCCGAACAGCAGTGCGCACAGCCGCGCGATGATCGCCACCTCACTGAGCATGTCGTCCGCCGGCGGCGCGAGGCGCCCACGCGAGGCGTGCACGGCTCCCATCGAGTCCTCGACGGTCACCTTCTGCTCGGCCACCGCCCCGTCGCGGCCGGCCCGCCGATCGCGGTCGGTGCGGCCGAGTGTCGGGATGATCAGAGCGCGCTTCCCCGTCACGACGTGCGAGCGGTTGAGCTTGGTCGACACGTGCACGGTGAGGTCGAGGTTGTGCATCCCCTGCTCTACGACGGCGGTGTCGGGCGTGGCCGACACGAAATTGCCGCCCATGCTCATGAAGAACCTTGCCCTGCCGTCGCGCATCGCGCGGATCGCCTCGACGGTGTCGTGCCCGTGCGGGCGCGGCGCAGAGAACGAGAACTCCTCGTCGAGCGCGGCGAGAAACGCCTCGGACGGCTTCTCGTAAATGCCCATCGTGCGGTCACCCTGCACATTCGAGTGCCCGCGCACGGGGCACACCCCGGCACCGGGCCGGCCGATGTTGCCCTGCAGCAGCAGCACGTTGACGATGTCGCGCAGCATCGGCACCGAATGCTTGTGCTGGGTGAGGCCCATCGCCCAGCACACGATGGTCGACGGTGCGGTGCGCACCTTCTCGGCCACGCTCCGCAGTGCGCTCTCGGGGATGCCAGTGGCCGCCACCAGCTCGCGCCAGGACACCTCGGCCATCGCCTGCCGGTACTCCTCGAAGCCGCTCGTATGATCCGCGATGAACGCCGTGTCGAGCACTCCCCCGTGCTCGGCGTCGTACTCGAGCAGGTGCTTGCCGATCGCTTGGAACAGCGCTTGGTCTCCCCCGAGCCGGATCTGCACGAACTCGTCGGCCATCTTCGTGCCACCGAGGATCACGCCCTTGACCGTCTGCGGGTTCTCGAACCGCACGAGTCCGGCCTCGGGCAGCGGGTTGACGGCGACGATCTCTGCGCCGTTGCGCTTGGCCTTCTCGAGCGCGCTCAGCATGCGGGGGTGGTTGGTGCCCGGGTTCTGCCCGGCGATGATGATGAGGTCGGCGTTGTACACGTCGTCGAGCGAGACCGTGCCCTTGCCGATGCCGAGCGTCTCGGTCAGCGCCGAGCCGGACGACTCGTGGCACATGTTCGAGCAGTCCGGCAGGTTGTTCGTGCCGAAGCCGCGCACGAGCAGCTGGTACAGGAACGCCGCCTCGTTCGACGCGCGGCCCGAGGTGTAGAAGATCGCCTCGTCCGGGTCGTCGAGCCCGCGCAGTTCGTTGGCGATCAGCTGTAGGGCGTCGTCCCACGAGATGGGACGGTAGTGGGTCGCATCCTCGTCCAAGACCATGGGATGCGTCAGTCGCCCCTGCTGGCCGAGCCACCAGTCATCGCGCTTGGCGAGCTCGTCCAGCGAGTGCTGTGCAAAGAACTCGGGGCCGACGCGTCGCAGCGTCGCCTCCTCGGCGACGGCCTTCGCGCCGTTCTCGCAGAATTCGGCGATGTGCCGCTTGTCGTCTTCGGGCCACGCGCACCCGGGGCAGTCGAAGCCGTCCTTCTGGTTGACCCGCAACAGGGTCTCGACGCTGCGGGTAACGCCCATCTGCTCGTACGAGATCTGCAGCGCATGCAGCACCGCGGGCACGCCGACGGCCACCTTCTTGCGCGCTGAGACCTTGACCTTCGTCTCATCGATGTCGTCGCGGGGTGCCTTCGTCGCCATGTCTCGATAATAGGTCCGTCAGCGCCGACCGGTCCCGAACAGCCCCCGGATCACCCCGTTGATCAGCGTCTGCGTCGCGCGCGAGCCGAGCAGATCGCCGAGTGAGGCATCCGCCTTCCGCGACGTGCGCGAGGTTCCCGCGGTCTTCTTGATGAGTCGGTCGTATTCGGCCTGGGCCTTCTTCTCGGCGGCGGCCTGCGCCTTGTCGATGGCCGCCTGCTGCGTGGCGAGCTCGGCATCCACCTTCGCCTTCTCCAACGCCGCCTGCTCGGCCCTGGCCGCCTCGTCGGCCGCGTTCATCTTCGCCGCGAGGATCTCGCGGGCCGACTCGCGGTCGATGGCCGTGCCGTAGGTGGCCAGCAGCGGGGATGCCTTGATGACGCGCTCGATGTCGGGGTCGGCCGCGGGTGACATGAGGCCCTGCGGGGCGCGCAGCCGCGTCCAGGCCACGGGCGTCGGGGCGCCCTTCTCGCTCATGACGGTGACGATCGCCTCGCCCGTCCCGAGCTCCTGCAGCACGCGCTCGAGGTCGTACCCCGATCGCGGGTAGGTGCCGACGGTGGCCTTCAGCGCCTTCGCGTCGTCGGGGGTGAACGCCCGCAGCGCGTGCTGCACGCGCGAGCCCAGCTGCCCGAGCACCTCGGAGGGCACGTCCTTCGGCGTCTGCGTCACGAAGAAGACGCCCACGCCCTTTGATCGGATCAGCCGCACGGTCTGCACGATCGCCGCCTCGAAGTCCTTGGATGCGTCCTTGAACAGCAGGTGCGCCTCGTCGAAGAAGAACACGAGCTTCGGCTTGTCGAGGTCTCCCGCTTCGGGCAGGATCTCGAACAGCTCGGCCAGCAGGTACATGAGGAACGTCGAGAACAGTGCGGGTTTGTCGATGATGCCCGGCACCTCGAGCAGCGAGATGATGCCGCGCCCGTCGGGGGCGGTGCGCAGGAAGTCGGTGACGTCGAACTCGGGCTCGCCGAAGAACACGTCGGCCCCGTCGTCGGCGAACGTGATCAGCTCGCGCAGGATGACTCCAGCGGTCGCCGACGACAGCCCGCCGATGCCCTTCAGCTCGGCCTTGCCCTCGTCGCTGGTCAGATACGTGAGCACGGCCCGCAGGTCGGACAGGTCGACCAGGGCCAGCCCATTCGCGTCAGCATAGTGGAACACCAGCCCGAGGCTGGACTCCTGCGTCTGGTTCAGCCCGAGCACCTTGCTCAGCAGCAGCGGACCAAAGCCGCTGACGGTGGCCCGCACGGGAACGCCCTTGCCGATACCGCCCAGCGCGAAGAACTCGGTGACGGATGCCCCCGGCACCCAGTCCTGCCCGATCGCCTGCGTGCGCGCCAGCAGCTTGTCGCTGGGCTCGCCGGGTGTGGCGACCCCCGACAGGTCGCCCTTGATGTCGGCCGCGAACACCGGCACACCCTTGGCGGCCAGCTGCTCAGCCAGCCCCTGCAGGGTGCGGGTCTTGCCCGTGCCGGTGGCGCCGGCGACGAGACCGTGACGGTTCATCATGCCGAGCGGGATGCGGATCTGCGCGGATGCCACCGGCTCGGTGTTCACGAGCGCCCCCAGGTCGAGCGTGGCCGCCTCGAAGGCATAGCCCTTCGTGATGGCAGCGACCTCCTCAGCATCCAATGGCCCCTCACCCCCAGCTGCCTCACTCCCAACTGCCTCACCCCCAGCCGTCTCACCCGAATCAGGCGTTCTGGCGGAGACAGGAGGATCCGCGGGCGAACCGTCCTGAGCTGGCAAGAACTCCTGATCTGGCGAAGGCGAAGTGGAGGCAGCGGCCGGCGCTGTGGAGGCAACGGCCGGTGCTGTGGATGCCACGGCGGGGGTGGCGGCGGCCGGGGGTTCGGCAGTGGTAGCGGCCTCGGCAGCCGCCAGGGCCGCCTTGGCCTGGGCGAGCTTCAGTGCCGCCTCGGCTACCTCCGCCTCGGCGCGCAGGCGGGCGAGTTCGGCTTCGGTGCTCATGGCGCACAGCCTAGCGAGCGTCCGCCTCCCGGGTGAGCGGTCGCGCGAACGCGGCGGCCGCGATGAGCGCCGCGGCGGCCCCGATGAGCGCGCCGCCGAGCGTGTCGCTCAGCCAGTGCGCACCGACGTACGTGCGCGAGAACGCCATCAGCAGCACCCAGGCGGCGGCCGCGAGCGCGGTCCACACCCGGGGGAAGACCACGAGCAGCGCGACGGCGATCGTCGCCGCGTTGGCCACGTGCCCCGACGGGAACGACCCGTAATCCGACACGACGAGGATGTCCTCGGGCCGCGCCCGGCCGACGAGGTGCTTGAGCACCTGCACGAGCCCCGCGCTGGCGGCCTCAGCGACGACGAAGTACAGCGCCGCCCACGGACGACGCACGAGCACCAGCACAAGCCCGACCCCCAGCGGCACGACGAGGATCGCCACCCAGCCGCCGCCGATCAGGTCCATCGCGAACGCGATCCACAGCAGCACCGGGCCGCGCACCGAGACGAGGAACTCCTGCCACGCCCGATCAATGCCGAGGGGGCCGTTGTCGAGGCCCAGCAGGATGCCGACCCCCACGAGCACGGCCGCGGCGAGCAGTGCGACGCCGACCCACAGGCCCACTTGTGCGCGCAGCATCCGCCCATCTTGTCAAAGACCGCGCGCCCGCACCCGCCATGATGGGGCCTGCAACCGTCACCGATGTCGTGCGTGCCTGCACCGCACCCTCACCCGTGCCTTCCACGCCGCTGGCTCACGCGTGCGGCCACCCCCGTCGAGCGGGTGCTCGAACGCCTCACGGGAGGAACCGTGCAGCTGAGCGCCCTGCTCGTGCTGCACACCACCGGCGCGAAGTCCCGTCAGCCGCGCGATGTCCGCTCATGTGCACGCCCAACGGGCAGGGCCGCGCGGCACCGACTTCGCCGGGTCGCGGCATCCGGGCGCACGGTCCGGCTCTTCTGGCTGCAGCCGGTGCGCACATCAGGGTGACAGCATCTCGACGCTGCGTGGGCGCACCACCAGCCACAGCGCGAGGATGCCGATCACCGCGCAGCCGACCATGACCGATGCCATGGTCGTCGCCGTGATGCCGGCGCCCTGCGCGATCCAGCCGACCACGGGTGAGACGAGGCCGGCGACGCCGAAGTTGATCGCGCCGAGAACGGATGCCGCGGTGCCCGCCGCCTTGCCGTGCCGGTCGAGCGCGAGCACCTGCACGCACGGGAAGGTGAACCCGCACGCGGTCATGAACACGAACAGCGGGATCACCGTACCCCACAGGCCCCCGCCCAGCTGATCGGCGGCAACGATCGCGATCGCCGATGCGGCGAGCACCGCCGTCGACACGGCCAGCACCCACTGCGGCCCGAACCGCGCAGCCAGGCGCGCCGCGGTCTGCACACCGAGCACGACGCCGAGCGAGTTCACCGCGAAGAGCACGCCGTACTGCTGCGGATCGAATCCGTAGCCGTCCTGAAAGAGGAACGGCGAGGCCGACAGGTACGAGAACAGCCCGCTGAACGTCATTCCGCCGATCACGAGCACGCCGAGGAACACCCGGTCGGAGAACACGCTGCGGTACCGCTGCCACACGGTCGTCGCTCCCCGGTCGTGGCGGCGGGCCGGCGGGAGGGTCTCGGGGATGAAGATGATCGCCGAGACGAGCATGACCGCTCCGTAGGCGGCAAGCACGATGAAGATGCCGCGCCACGGCATCACGAGCAGCAGCGCAGAACCCAGCAGCGGCGCCAGCACCGGGGCGACACCCGACACGAGCGCCAGCCGCGACAGCATGACCACCAGCCGCCGGCCGCCGAACAGGTCGCGCACGACCGCAGCGGCCACGACACCGCCCGCGGCGGCCCCGGCGCCCATCAGCACCCGGGTGACCGACAGCAGTTCGAGGGTGGGCGCGAAGGCAGCAGCGGTACTGGCAAGCACGTGCAGGGCGGTGACGACGAGCAGTGGGATGCGGCGGCCCACCTTGTCGCTCAGCGGCCCGACGATCAACTGGCCGAGTGCGAACCCGATCATCGTTCCGGTGAGGGTCAGCTGGATCGCCGCGGCCGTCGTGTGGAAGTCTGCCTCGAGCACGGGGAACGCCGGCAGGTAGAGGTCGATCGTGAACGGGCCGAGCGCCGTGAGCGCCCCGAGCAGGATGATGTACAGCACCCGGCGGCCGGTGGAGATGGCGTCGCCGGGGTGCAGCATCACCGGTGCGGTGGCCGGGTCGGGTCCGAGCGTGCGGATCGCGCCGGTGGCAGAGCCGGGCACGGGGTGAGACGGGGAGGGTGTCACGAAGTCCTTCGGGAGCGGGCGGCCTGCCCGCGCGGACGAAAGCCGCGACGATGCGAGAGAAGGTGCTAGTCTAGCGCCCGCAGTGCGCCGCCCAGCACTAACAGCGTGCGCACAGCCACGATCATTGCGCGCGAACCGCGGGGGCGGGCCGGTACGGTCTGGTCGTGGCATCCGTCCCCGCACCGGAGTTCCCGCACCGGAGTTCGACCGGTACCTCGCCGAACTCGAGCCGTGGACCGGGTGCGGTGTGTGGCAGGGCACCTGCAGTCTCGTCCCGTCGACACCGCCCTCACGCTGCTGCACCGAGCACGCGGCGACGAGGAGGCGGCCGCCCGGAACGCGCGGATCGCACGCGAGGTCGCCGCAGCGCTCGGTGCACCGTTCGTCGCCGAGCTCGACTGGCACGTCTCAACGTGTGATGCGCCCGAGCGCCTCTTCCAGGTCGGCGATGAGGTCGCCGGCCGACTCGATGCCGACCGACAGTCGCACGATGTTCTCGGGCACCGCCAGCGCCGTGCCACGCACCGAGGCATGGGTCATCTCGGGCGGGTAGCCGCAGAGCGACGCCACACCGCCGCGGGACTCGGCGAGCTGGAACAGGCGCGTCGACTCCGCATAGGCGCGCGCCGCCGCGGCACCGTCGGCGAGCGCCAGACTCACCATGCCGCCGACCGACGACATCTGGGCGGCCGCGATGTCATGGCCGGGGTGGGACGCGAGCCCCGGGTAGTACACGGTCTCGAACTCGGGGCGGGTACCGGCCCATTCG
>NZ_JBKEAF010000072.1:0-9387 GCF_047971895.1 Microbacterium sp. | reverse complement strand
GCGGATCACGAAGGTGTTCGTGCCGTCGAGCGTCATCGGCCCCGGATTCGGAGCGAGGATGCGCGTGGTCAACGTCGTCCAGCGCTCATCGGTCTGCGGTGTGGTCACTCGAGCCCTTCCAGGAAGCCGGTGAGCCGTGCGGTGAAGACGTCGTTGTCGTCGCCCGCGATCATATGCCCCGCGGCGGCGACCTCGACCACCTCGGCGTGGGGGATGAGTCGCAGCATCTCGTCGAGGCCGTCTGTGCTGACGATATCCGAGTTCGCACCGCGCACGATCAGGGTCGGCACGGTGATCCCTTCGGCCGCGCGCGCCAGCCGCTCCGCCCGCAGCTCGCGCTCGGGCTCGCTGCCGACGCCGAGGAATCGAGGATCCCAGTGCCAGCACCAGCGACCGTCCGGTCGCTGACGCAGATTCTTCCGCAGGCCGTCTGTCGAACGCGGCCGGGGCCGATTCGGGTTGTAGGCGGCGATCGCGTCAGCCGCCTCCTCGAGCGTCGCGAAGCCGTCGGGCGCGCTGGCCATGAAGCTGTGGATGCGCTCGATGCCGACCGGGTCGGGCCGCGCGACGATGTCGACGAGCACGAGACCGGCCGCCAGGCCGCCCTCCTCCCCCTCGCCGACCAGTGCGGTCATGCCGCCCATCGACGCGCCGACGACGACGGGCGGCGCGCCCATCCACGACACCAGCTGCCGGGCGTCGCCGACGAGCGCGGCCGCCGAGTAGTCCCCGTCCGGCGCCCAGCCGCTGTCCCCGTGGCCGCGCGCATCGAAGGCTGCCGCCGTCCACCCGGCACGGGCGAGGCGGGCGCCCGTGCGGCGCCACGAGTGCCGCGTCTGGCCGCCGCCGTGCAGAAGCAGCACCGACCCGCGCGATGGCCCCGCCGGCAGCCAGCGATCCCCGACCAGGGCGACATCCCCCGCATCGACACGGACCACGTCGTGGGCGATGTCGTCCGACCGGGCCTCAGGCATCCGCCTACCTCGCACTCACCGTGCCGAACAGGCGGGCGATGGGCGCGAGGGTCAGGGGTCGTGCGGTGACCCAGGCGGCGGCGATGACGACCACCGACGCGACGAAGAACCAGAACCCGGTCCAGTTGTCGGCGTACGCGTTCGGGTCGACCGAGCCCTGCGCGGCGTACATGTGGTTCAGGTTGCGGAGGGCTCCGGTGGCGAACACCAGGAACACGTGCACCGCGATGAAGGCCACGAAGTACAGCATCACCGGGAAGTGCACCGCGCGGGCCCACTCGATCGGGTACGCCTTGTTCAGGCCCTTCGCGTTCTTCGGCCACATGCCCGACATGCGCCAGCCGGTGAGCGCAGCCAGCGGCGCGGCGAGGAAGATCGTGGCGAAGTACGTCAGCTGCTGCACGCTGTTGTAGTTCACCCAGCCGTTCTCGGTCGGCCAGTCCAGCGAGATGTACTGCAGCACCGCCGACAGCGCGTTGGGGAACACCTCCCAGCTGGTCGGGATCACCCGCATCCACTGCCCGGTCACGAACAGCAGCACCACGAAGACGACACCGTTGACCAGCCACAGGATGTCAAGCGACTGGTGGAACCAGATCGTCAGACTGACCTTGCCCTTCGGATCGCGGCGGGGGGTCCAGAACGCGGTCGGCCGCTTCTCGGTGCGGATCCGCAGACCGCTGCGGATGATCAGCACCATGAGGAAGACGTTGAAGAAGTGCTGCCAGCCGAGCCACGCCGGGAACCCGACCGGGGCGCCCTCGGGCAGGTGGTACTCGCCCGGGAAGGCTGTCAGAAAGTCCTGCATGAACCCCAGGCTGAGGAACCAGCGCACGAACACGACCGCCAACGCCGCGGCGATCAGCAGCCCCGCCCCGGCGATCACCACCGCGCCGAACCACTGGATCTTCGTGAACGGCCCGTACCGCTTCGGCTCGGGTTCGGCCACCGGGCCCTTACCCTGCCGGGCGACGCGCTCCGCGTTCCAGCGGGCGGCATTCGAGGTGAGCACCACCGTGCGCGGCCCGGCGAGCGGGGCGGAGGTGTCGCGGGCCGCGGTAGTCACCACCGCAGGCACCTGCACCTCGAGCCCGTCTGCGGTACTCCGCTCCCCGCCCTTCGGCAGGCTCAGGGTCCGCTCGTCGAGGGGCGCTACGCCTCCGCTTCCCGAGCCTGCCCCTTCGCTTCCCGAGCCTGTCGAGGGACCACCCCCCGCAGCCACCAGCACCGGGGCGAATCCGGCCGCCGGCCACGGCTCCCCGCCCGCCGTGCGCGGCAGCCCGCGGCGCAGCGGCGTCTCCGACGCGGCGACCACGGTCGCTGCCCGACCTTGAGTCGGCGCATCCGCACGATCCGAGCTTTCCGCACCCGCCGTGTGCGACGACGCAACGGAGGTATCGGCGCTCATCGCGGCTTCGGCCGTCGTATCGGCACGGTCCGAGGCGCCCGCGCCAGCCGTGTGTGACGACGCAGCGGCGGCTGCAGTCACCGCGCCGGCGGCTGCGGGTGCGGCGCCGGCCGGCGGCCACGGCTCGCCACCCGGAACCCGCGGCAGACCACGGCGCACCGTGGTGCCCGCCCCTGCTTCCGTCGTCGCATCGGCACGGTCCGCAACGGAAACACCCGCCGTATGCGACGACTCAACAGAGGCGGGGGCAACCGTTGCGGCTGCGGCGGGCGCGGCAACCTCGGGCGCGGCAACCTCGGGCGCAGCAGCCGCGGTGTCGGCAGCGGAGGCGGGGGCAGCGCCGGCGGGGGGCCACGGGTCGCCGCCGGGAACCCGAGGCAGCCCTCGACGCACTGTGCCAGACGTCACCATGGGTTACTGCTTCTTCTGCGTGAGCGTCTCGATCAGCTGCGGCACGACGGTGAACAGGTCACCAACCACACCGAAGTCGGCGACCTCGAAGATCGGGGCATCCGCGTCCTTGTTGATTGCGACGATCGTCTTCGCCGTCTGCATGCCCGCGCGGTGCTGGATCGCGCCCGAGATCCCGAGCGCCACGTACAGCTGCGGCGACACCGACACCCCGGTCTGCCCGACCTGATGCGCATATGGGATGTACCCGGCATCCACCGCCGCGCGCGACGCTCCCACGGCCGCGCCGAGCACGTCGGCGAGCTCTTCCACGAGCACGAACTTCTCTTCCGAGCCCAGGCCCCGGCCGCCCGATACGACCTTCGCCGCGCCACGCAGCTCGGGCCGCGATGACGTCACCTGCGCGGGCTCGAACGAATCCACCGTCGCGGCCGGCTTCCCCGACGCTGCGACCTCTAGCGCCGTCGCCTGCACCGGTGCCGCGTCGGCCCGGGCGTCGACCGCGCCCTGTCGCAGCGTGACCACGAGCGGCCCGAACGTCGCCGCCGAGTCCACGTTGTACGCGCCGCCGTAGACCGAATGCTGCGCGACGACACCCTCGTCGTCCCGGTTCACCCCTACCGCATCCACCCCGACCGGAGCGCCGATGCGCACGGCCAGCCGGCCCGCGACATCCCGCCCCTCGATCGAGTTCGAGATCAATACCGCGTCCGGACGCACCAGGTCGACCGCTGCCACGACCGCGTCGACGATCGGCACCGTCAGTGCCGACGCGTCGCCCGTGGCCGTCAGCACCTGCGTGGCACCCAGAGTCGCGGCATCCTGCGCCAGCTTCTCCACCGCGTCCGCGGCGGCGACCACCACCGCGACCGGCGTGCCCACCCCCGCTGCCGCGCCCAGCAGTGCGGCCGACGACTTCGCCAGCTCGCCCGCCGGGGTCACATCCAGGACAGTGAGGATCGTGTCATCTGCAAACGTCATCTCCATGCCCTTCTTAGGCGAGCCGGTTCTGGATCAGGAACTCCGCCAGCTGCGTGCCCGCATCGCCCTCGTCGACGATCTTCACGCCCGCGCCCCGCGGCGGCTTCTCCGACACGGCGACCATGATCTCGTGCGCCACCGCGCCCTCGTCGACCGTGATGTCCAGGTCATCGAGCGACAGCACCTCGAACGGCTTCTTCTTCGCCGCCATGATGCCCTTGAAGTTCGGAAACCGCGCATCCGGCAGCGCCTCGGTGATCGAGATCACCGCCGGCAGCGGCGCCGACACCTGGGCGACGCCGTCGTCTGTCACACGTGCACCCGACACCGCCGAGTCCGTGATCTCCACCGACGCCAGCCCGGTCACCTGCGGCACGCCCAGCAGTTCGGCGACCATCGACGGCACCACACCGCCCGAGCCGTCGGTGGACTGGTTTCCCGCGATCACGAGGTCGAAACCCGCGCGCGCGATCGCTGCAGCCAGCACCTGCGCGGTCAGGCCGACATCCGCACCCGAGAGCCGCTCGTCCACGATCTGCACCGCCGATCCGGCGCCCATCGCCAGGCTCTTGCGAATCGACGCGGCCGCCGACTCCGGCGACACCGAGAGCACCACGACCTCGGTGTCGGGATTCTTGTCGGCGAACGCCAGCGCGACCTCGACCGAGCGTTCCCCGATCTCGTCCAGCACCGCCTCCGACGCCGCCCGATCGGCCAGCCCCGTCTCCAAGTTCAGCTTGCGATCCCCATACGTATCCGGAACCTCTTTGACCAGTACGACGATCTTCATCGACAACTCCTCACGCCTGCGGCGAGTCTACTGGCGGACGGGCAATGTACCCAATCGGGTGAACATTGCCGGCGCCAGCGGCGCGGAGTCGGCACGTATGTATACATTCGGGGGTCAGATCGGGCGGAAATCCCCTGCGCACACCGGGTAACCTATACATAAGGGGGGTGTCGTGGCACAGCACAAGCGTCTTCCCATCGACCCGATCGCCGAGGCGAAGCGCCAGTGGCTCGACCACGGGTGGGCGGATGCCGCGCCCGGCATGACACTCGTGACCTCCATCATGCGGGCGCAGCAGCTCATGCTGGCCCGCGTCGACGAGACACTGCGCCCGCTGGGTCTCACCTTCGCGCGGTACGAGCTGCTCACGCTGCTGCGGTTCTCCCGGTCGGAGCGGATGCCGATGGCCTCTGCCTCGGCCCGCCTGCAGGTGCACCCGACGAGTGTCACCAACACGGTCGACCGGCTCGAGGCATCCGGTCATGTCCGCCGCGAGCCGCACCCGACCGACGGCCGCGCGACCCTCGTGGTGCTCACCGACGCCGGGCGCACGCTGTCGGAGCAGGCCACCGCCGCACTGAACGCCGAGGTCTTCGAGAAGCCGGGCCTGAGCCGGGCCGACACCGACGAGCTCGTGCGCCTCATCGCGCGCATGCGCCGCGACGCCGGTGACTTCGACGACCCTCGCCCCCAGCCCGACCCGCTGTAGCCACCGCTGACCCGGCCGGGTCAGCGGTGCTGGAAGTCGGGCGCACGCTTCTCGCGGAAGGCCGCCATACCTTCCTTCTGGTCGGCGGTGTCGAACAGCGCCGCGAAGGCGCGCGACTCGAACCGCAGCCCCTCGGCGAGGGTCGTCTCCATCGCGGCGTCCAAGGCCGCCTTCGCGGCGAACACGCTCGGCAGCGACTTCGTCGCGATCGCCTCCGCCGTCTTGGCGGCCTCATCGAGCAGATCGGATGCCGGGACCACACGCGATACCAGACCAGCACGGTCTGCCTCGGCAGCATCCATCATCCGTCCCGTCAGCACCAGTTCGGCCGCCTTGTAGTACCCGACCGCGCGGATGAGGCGCTGGGTGCCGCCCATGCCCGGGATCACCGCAAGGTTGATCTCGGGCTGGCCGAACGTGGCCGTGTCGGCGGCGAGAATGATGTCGCACATCATCGCGAGCTCGCACCCGCCGCCGAGAGCGTACCCCGACACCGCCGCGATCACCGGGGTGCGCACCGCAGCGAACCGCGCCCACGCGCCGAAGTGGTCGTCCATCACCATGTCGAGGCCGGACTTCGACTCCATCTCCTTGATATCGGCGCCGGCGGCGAACGCGCGCTCGGACCCGGTCACGACGATCGCGCCGATGCCGTCGTCGGCGTCGAACGCCTCCGCCGCGGCAACGACATCGCGCATCACCTGTGAGTTCAGGGCGTTCAGGGCTTCGGGCCGGTTGAGGGTGATCCAGCCCACCCGGCCACGGGTCTCGACGAGAATGGTCTCGTAGTCGGTCATGCCGTCCTCTCGTCGCTGTCGCCACGGATGGTGTTGATGATGCCAGAGAAATCCTGCCCGGCGCCGTCGCCATCGGCGAACGCGGCGTAGATCTCGCGGGCGAGCATGCCCATGCGCGCATCGACGCCGGTCACCCCGACGGCCTGCTCGGCGAGGCCCAGGTCCTTCGCCATGAGGGCTCCGGCGAACCCGGGCTCGTATCCGCGGTTCGCCGGGCTCGTGGGCACGGGCCCGGGAACGGGGCAGTTGGTCGTCAGCGCCCAGCACTGACCGGAAGCGTTGGATGCCACGTCGAACAGTGCCTGGTGGCTCAACCCGAGCCGCTCCCCCAGCACGAAGGCCTCTGCCACCGCGATCTGGGAGACGGCCAGGAGCATGTTGTTGCACATCTTCGCCGCCTGGCCGAGCCCCGGGCCGCCACAGTGCACGATGCGCTGGCCCATCACCTCGAGCAGCGGGCGCACGGCCTCGAAGTCGGCATCGCTGCCGCCCACCATGAAGGCGAGGGTGGAATTCTCGGCGCCGACGACGCCGCCCGAGACGGGCGCATCGACCATGCGATGACCGGCCGCGACAGCGAGCTCGTGCGCCGCCTGCGCCTCGTCGACGGCGATGGTCGAGCAGTCGACGAACAGCGTGCCGGGCGCGGCGACGTCGAGCAGACCACCGCCGGTACCGCCGCCAGTGTAGGTATCGAGCACCTGCTGGCCCTTCTGGAACATCGTGATGACGACGTCGACACCTGTGCGGACGGCCTCGACGCCAGAGGGCGCGGTGTCGAGGCCGGCGGCCTCACCGGCGGCGACGGCGGTGGCAGAGACGTCGAAGCCGATGACCCTATGACCGGCAGCTTTCAGGTTGCGGGCCATGGGCAGTCCCATGTGGCCGAGGCCCAGAAAAGCGATCTTCATCAGTTACCACCTTCCAGGACGTGGCGGCCGACGATGAGGCGCATGATCTCGTTGGTCCCTTCCAGGATCTGGTGCACGCGCAGGTCGCGCACGACCTTCTCGATGCCGTACTCCTGAAGGTAGCCGTAGCCGCCGTGCAGCTGAAGTGCTTCGTTTGCCACGCGGAACCCGGCGTCGGTGGCGAAGCGCTTCGCCATGGCGCAGTGGGCCGCGGCATCCGGGTCCTTCTCATCCAGCGCGATCGCCGCATCCCGCACCAGCGCGCGGGCGGCCCGCAGCTCGGCGGCCATATCGGCGAGGGTGAACACGACGCTCTGCTTCTCGGCGAGCGCCTCGCCGAACGTGAAGCGCTCGTGCACGTACCGCACGGCCCTGTCGAGCGCCCACTGGGCGCCGCCCAGCGAGCACGCCGCGATGTTCAAGCGCCCGCCGTTGAGGCCGTTCATCGCGATCTTGAAGCCCTGTCCGATCTCGCCGAGCACCACCGACGCGGGTACCCGCACCTCGTCGAAGATCACCTGGCGGGTGGGCTGCGCATTCCAGCCCATCTTCTTCTCGTTCGGCCCGAACGACAGGCCGGGCGTGCCATCGGGCACGATGAACGCGGTGATCCCACGTGATCCGTTCGGCTCCCGAGCCTGTCGAGGGGCGCCCGTGCGGGCCATGACGACGTAGACGCCGGCCTCGCCGCCGCCCGAGATGAACTGCTTCACGCCGGTGATGACGTACTCGTCGCCGTCGCGGATCGCGCTCGTCGTGATCGCCGCGGCATCGGAACCGGCGCCCGGCTCGGTGAGGCAGTACGCACCGAACGTCTCCATCGGCACCAGGCGCGGCAGCCACTCGGCGCGCTGCGCGTCGTCGCCGTACGTGTCGATCATGTAGGCAACCATGTTGTGGATCGAGATGTAGGCGGCGATCGCGGGGTCACCCTGGGCGAGCTGCTCGAAGATGGCCACGGCGTCGCGGCGTGCGAGGCCCGAGCCCCCGTGCTCCTGGTTGACGTAGATGCCGCCGAGCCCCAGTTCGCCTCCGCGGCGAATCGTCTCCCGCGGGAAGTGCTTCTCCTGGTCCCACTCCTGCGCGTGCGGTTCGAGCTCGGTGCGGGTGAACTCGCCCACCGCTTCGATCATCGCCGCGCGCTCTTCCGGGGTCAGGGTGGTCGGCTCTGCAGTCATCACCATGGGGATCTCCTCTGTGGCAGGACGCGGGCTCTGTTCGTGGGGAGCTGCGCCCGGATGTCTCGACGTCGTATTTTTATCGGTACTCCTCTATGATACTAGGACATCCATGTATACGGCAGGCGGGATGCGCCTCGTGACGTCGGCGGCAGGCGCGGTGCCCGTGCCGGAAAACGGAGATGTACCGGATGACGGATGCGTGCGCCCCATTCGCTCCGCGATCCTGCGCAACTCCGTATTGCTGCACAGTGCGTATTGCTGCACAGTGCGTATTGCTGCACAGTGCGTATTGCTGCACAGTGCACCTGCCGCATCCCGCAGCGTGATGCGAGCCGCGCCGTCAGAGACGTTCGATGGTCGTGGCGTTGGCCATTCCGCCGCGCTGGCGGCATCGGTCAACGGCGACGAGGTGCCCGGCGTGATCATCCAGCCGATCTCGGGGAACCGCACTGCCGTCTCCTCGGTGGAGAAGGCGGGGTTCACACCGGCGGAGCCCTCGGCGGTCGTACTCGGGTTGCGACCGGCGGATTCAGCGCAAGAGCACGACAGTGACACCGAGCGACGGCGCACGGGACAGCCGACCGTCGGAGGTCAGGAGGTCAGCGCTGAGAAGACGTGCGGCGGCGATGTAGAACGCGTCGGTGATGCGCACGGACTGCCGCAGCATCCACGCCTCGGCACTCACGTCGACAGCGTCGATGCGGCGGATCGGCGCGTGCCGCAGCAGGGCGAGACCGCGATCGCCCTCGTCGGCGCTGATCTGCGACGTGCGCACCAGCCGCCATATCGTCGACATCACTTCGAGGTCGATGATCCCCGGCGCCCACGGGGTCGGCGCGCAGGTTACCCCATTCGACCAGTTGCGTGAGTGCCGCCGTGAGGTCGCGGCCCGGGCCGGCGCTTTCCGCATCGAGCGCGTCCTGGACCTCTTCGGGCCGCAGATGCACGGTGAAGCGCTCCTTGGCGGCCACGAAGGCCAGCATGATCCGACGGTACGTCTCGGTGTGCTCGGGCGCGGCCAGGTATCGGAAGACTCCGTACTGCGCTTTCGTCACCGTTCCAGGGTAGGCCGCGCCACCGACAATGCGACTATCCGCTGAGGCGACTACGCGACCGCCAGCGTCGACGTCACCGGCGTCGGGTTCTGGAACAGGTCGAGAACGGGGCACTTCTTCTCGACGACGGCGAGCAGTTCCGCGTAGCGCTCCTGGGTCTCCGGGCCGCT
>NZ_JBKEAF010000123.1:0-6990 GCF_047971895.1 Microbacterium sp. | reverse complement strand
GGTCAACTGACCCGGCCGGACCTGATCGTGTGCAAGGCTTCCGCATTCCGGTCCGTGGTCGCCGGGGAGTCCTCACTCCTTGTCAGCCTCAGGCACCCGGTGGCGCTCGACCGTCGACCGGCCGGTGGTCTTCGCGTTCGATGAGGGCGAGCACGCCGACCCGCTCCTCGTCGGCGACGATGCTCTCGCCGATGACGCGTATCTGATGCGGTGTGTGCCACTCCTGTTCTCGTACGATGTCGACGACGCGCCCGCGGACCCGGGCATCCGCCGGAACTCCGCCGGAACCTCGTCGACCTCCGCTCGCCGAGCGGCAGGAGGCCGTTGCGGCGGTGCAGCGAGAGTTCGCCGTCTTCGCCGACCACACGCCCCCGCGGGATGGCCGAGCCGACGGAGGCCCCGAGTGACGCTCCGTATCGCGCGAGAAGACGGATGCCGTGGCCACGTCGTACCGTCGGGGCATGGCCACTCCGCTTCGTATCGTCGGCATCTCGGGCTCCCTGCACGAGCCCAGCAAGACCACCGCGCTGGTCGCGGCGCTGATCGACGGCTTCGCGCAGCGCACCGACATCGACGCGCAGCTGGTCGAACTCACCCGTATCGGTCCGGCCTTGGCGGGTGCGCTGCGTCGCGAAGAGCTGCCCGCCGAGGCGGAGACGAAACTCGTGGCCATCGAGTCGGCCGACCTCATCATCGCGGCGAGTCCCGTGTATCGCGCCTCGTTCACCGGGCTGTTCAAGCATCTGTTCGACTTCGTCGGCCAGTACGCCCTCGTGGGAAAGCCCGTGCTGCTGGCGGCCACCGGAGGCGGCGAGCGGCACGCGCTGATCATAGAGCACCAGCTGCGGCCGTTGTTCTCGTTCTTCCAGGCGCTCACGCTGCCGCTGGGCGTGTACGCGAGCAACACCGACTTCGACGGATACACGCTGCGTGACCAGGCGTTGCAGCAGCGCATCGACCAGGTGGTCACCCGTGCCCTGCCCATCGTCGACCGCGCCGCGCGTGAACCGGTGTCGGAGTACGTCGGCAGCTGGTAGCAGTGCGGGGATGCACGCCGGGCATAGCCTGGGGCCATGGCATCCCGGCTCGCCGACTCGATCAGCCCGTATCTGCGGGCGCACGCCGGCAACCCCGTCGCGTGGTTCCCGTGGGGGAGCGAGGCGTTCGAGGTGGCGCGCCAGCGCGGCGTGCCCGTGATGGTGTCGATCGGGTACTCCACGTGTCACTGGTGCCACGTCATGGCGCGCGAGTCGTTCTCCGACCCGCAGACGGCCGCAGACCTGAATGCCGGGTTCGTGAGCATCAAGGTCGACCGCGAAGAGCATCCCGAGGTCGACGCCGCGTACCTGGCCGCTGCCGGAGCCTTCACCCAGAGCCTCGGCTGGCCGCTGACCGTGTTCACGACGCCCGACGGCGAGCCGTTCTTCGCCGGCACCTACTGGCCGCCCCGACCGCAGCCGCCGATGGCGTCGTTCCGGCAGGTGCTGGGGGCCGTGCGGGATGCCTGGACCCAGCGCCGCGAGGCGGTCACCCAGACCGGGCGTGCCCTGGCCGAGGCGCTGGCCGAGGCATCCGCCGCTTCTGCGCCCGCCGACCTTCCCACCAAGGCCCAGCTCATCGCCGCCGCCGAGCGGCTCGCGGCGCGCGAAGACCCGGTGCACGGTGGGTTCGGCGCCACCGGACCGAAGTTCCCCGCGGTGCCGGCGCTGCGCTTCCTGCAGTCGATGCGCGACGATGCTCCCGATGCCGCCGCCGTCGCCTCCCGCGCCTTCGCGGCGATGGTCGGGGGAGAGCTGCGCGACACGGTGGAGGGCGGGTTCTTCCGGTATGCGACCCGCCCCGACTGGACGGGTCCGCACTACGAACGCATGCTCACCGACAACGCGGGGCTGCTCGAGGTCGCGCTCGACGAAGGGTCAGCGGACGTCGCCGAGGGCATCGTCTCGTTCCTGGTGAACGTGCTGCAGCGGCCGCCGGGTGGATTCGGCGCGGCGCAGGACTCCGAATCGATGATCGCCGGCGAGCGCAGCGAGGGCGGCTACTACGCACGGGACGCCGCCGCCCGCGCGGAGCTCGACGCACCGGCCGTCGACGGCAAGGTCGTCACAGGTTGGAACGGCATGGCGATCGGCGCGCTCGCCCGCTCTGCGCGTCTGTCGAGGGGAGCCCTCGACGCGGCGCGCCTGGCCGCCGACGCCGTGCTCGAGTCGAACGTCGCCCCCGACGGCCGGCTCGTGCGCGCCTCGTTGGACGAGATCCCCTCACGGGCCCCGGCGACGTTGGAGGACTACGCCCTGCTCGCGGAGGGACTGCTGGTCCTCGCGACCGCGACAGGTGAGGTCGTCTACGCCCTGACGGCACGCGATCTCGTCGATCGGGCACTGGCCGGCGACATCGAACCGGACCCGACGCTCGCCGCCCACGGGCTGCATGCGCCGGCGTCGCGCGACGACGGCACGCTGCCCTCCGGCCCGTCGGCGTTTGCCGCGGCGTGCGTGACGCTCTGGCGGCTCGGTGCGGGCGACAGGTACCGCGAGGCCGCGGTGGCGCGGGTGCGCGCAGCATCCACTCGTGCCCTCGCCGAGCCCCTCGGGTTCGGTGCGCTCCTGCGGACCGCTCACGAGCTGATCACGCCCGTGCACCAGCTCGTGGTGGTGACCGACGACCCGGATGCCCCGCTCGTCACCGCGGCCATCTGCACGCCGGGACCGGACATCATCGCCATCGTGAGCGCGCCGCAGGCCACCGCCTTCGCCGAGGCGGGGTTCGCGCTCTTCGACGGGAAAGTGATGCAAGACGGCCTGCCCACGGCATACGACTGCCGTGACTTCGCCTGCCGCCTCCCCGTCACCGACCCCGCCGTGCTCTGACCGACCGGTCACCGGATCAGCCCAGAATCACACCCAGCTGGGCACCCAGTTGTGCAGCCGCCAGAACTCGTACGGCACCTCCCACCCGACCCACACCGGGTAGAAGAAGGCCGACACCAGGGTCGCCACCCCCAGGAAGACGAGCACGACCCATCGCCCCGTCTGCGCGCGCTCGGGCGAGGCATCCGGTGGGCCGGCGATCTCGCGCAGCGTGAGGGCGAGCGCCAGCAGCACGAACGGCAGCATCACGACCGTGTAGAACTGGAAGATGGTGCGTTCGGGGTAGAGCAGCCACGGCACGTAGGTCGCGGCGACACCGGTGAGCACGAACCCGTACCGCCCGTCGCGCGTACGCACGAACCGGTAGATCAGCCACAGCACCGCCGCGACGCCCGCGAACCAGATGATCGGGTTGGGCACGCTCGAGATCGACTCGGCGCAGCCGCCCGGGCTCGTGCAGCTGTCCTGGCCCTGCGGCGTCAGGTTCCAATACATCCATGTGGGGCGCGTCAGCAGTGGCCACGCCCACGCGGGGTTCTCGTACGCGTGCTGTGAGGTCAGTCCGACGTGGAAGTCGTAGATCGCCACGTGGTACTTCCACAGGGCGACGAACGGGTTGGGGTCGGCGTTGCGCGAGTACCCGCCGTCGGTGACGAGCCAGCCCGTCCACGATGCCACGTAGACGACCGCGGCGACGGGCACGAGCAGCAGGAACGTCACCGGGCCCTGGCGGAATGCGGCATCCGTCGGCCAGAAGTCCACCCCTGCCCGCCGGCGCCACAGCGCGTCGCTGACGACCAGGTAGATGCCGGTCGCGGCGAGCACGTACAGGCCCGACCACTTCACGGCGCAGGCGGCACCGGCCGCTGCACCCGCGGCGATCACCCACGGCCGATTCCACAGCACCGGGCCCCACGCGACGGACGGCTCGCCGTGTGCGCGTGCGGCGACCGTGTCGAGCACGCGCCGTCGGGTGCGGTGCCGGTCGAGCAGCACGAACAGGAAGGCCAGCAGCACGAACAGCATGAGCGCGTTGTCGAGCAGCGCCACGCGGCTCATGACGATGCCGAGCCCGTCGATCGCGAACAGGAACGCGGCGATCGCACCGACCGTCGTCGATCCGCTCAGCCTCTTTCCCACGACGAACAGCAGGAACACCGCGGCCACCCCGACGAGGGCCGTGGCGAGGCGCCAGCCCCAGCCGGATTCGGGCCCCAGCGCCATCAGGCCGAGCGCGATGATCCACCTGCCGAGGGGCGGATGCACCACGAAGCTCGGCGCGTCGGTGAACACGTTCACGTCGCCCGCGAGAAACTTCTCGTTCGCGCCCTCGGGCCACGACCCCTCGTACCCGAGGTGCAGCAGCGTCCAGGCGTCCTTCACGTAGTACGTCTCGTCGAACACGAGCGTGTGCGGGTGGGCCAGATCGCTGAGACGCACAACGGCGGCCAGCGCGGTGACCAGCAGTGGTGCGAGCCAGTCGTAGACGCGCCGGGAGCGAGGATGCCGCAGCCACAGCAGCTGCAGGTGATACCACCGAGGGCGCGGCGGCGGTGCGGCGAGCAGCCCGGGCAGGGGCGGCTCGACAGCAGTCACGGGGACAAGCCTATGCTGGCCGGGTGATCATCCTCGCGGCCACTCCCATCGGCAACCTCGGCGACGCGAGCCGGCGGCTGGTCGAGGCGCTGGAGGCGGCCACGGTCGTCGCCGCCGAGGACACCCGCACCACGCAGCGCCTGCTGGCGGCGCTCGGGGTGCAGAACCGACCGAGACTGATCGCGCTGCACGATCACAACGAGAAGCAGCGCGCAGCCGAGCTGGTGGAGCTCGCCCGCGACGAGGATCTGCTGGTGATGTCGGATGCCGGCATGCCCACGGTGTCGGACCCGGGCTACGGTCTCGTGGTCGCCGCCGTCGAGGCGGAGGTCGCGGTGACGGCCCTTCCCGGGCCGAGCGCCGTGCTCACCGCGCTCGCTGTGTCGGGGCTGCCCACCGACCGCTTCGCCTTCGAGGGGTTCGTGCCGCGCAAGCCGGGGGAGCGCCGCACCGCGTTCGAGGCGCTGGTGCGCGAGCCACGCACCATGGTGTTCTTCGAGGCTCCCTCGCGTGTCGCGGGCACGCTAGCCGACATGGCGGCGGTGTTCGGCCACGACCGCCGAGGGAGCGTCAGCCGCGAGCTGACGAAACTGCACGAGCAGACCGTGCGTGGGTCGCTGACCGAGCTCGCAGCATGGGCGGATGCCGGTGTGCGCGGCGAACTCGTGATCGTCGTCGCCGGCGCGCTTGCCGTGGCGGTGGCCTTCCCCGATGCGGTGACCCAGGTGCTCGAACTCGTGCGCGCGGGCACGCGGCTCAAGGATGCCGCCGGGGAAGTGTCTGCGCACACCGGCCACTCGAGCCGCGAGCTGTATCAGGCGGCGCTCGCCGTGCGTGGGTGAATCCGACATAGACGGCGCCCAGCCCATGACCGACGTCAGCGGTCGCGCCGCCTGCACGACCCGACCGAGGATACCGAGGAACGGGCACGGCTCGCAGGCGTGCTTGATGCCGCCCTCCCACCGATCCCGTCGCGAAATGAGGGAGACCAAGGGTGAGCGAAGAGAGTGAAGACTAACTTTTAATTGGTTCGACAACGGTCGTTTCTGGCCCGCGCCGTCGAGGCGGCCGGGCGGAGTGCGACACGCCGACGCCTGACTGTCCAGAACCTTCGACCGAAACTCTGAACCGGCCAACACCACCCCTTTACCCTTTTCGGCCGAGGCGGTAGAATGGAGAGAGAGCCAGGAGAGGGGCGAATCATGAGCACTTCCACCGTTACCGCTACGACGGCAGCCGAGCGCGAGCTGCGAGTCGCCGAGGCGATCCACAGCGGCGAGATGGAGGGTCTGCAAGTCGATCCCGCCACTCGTGCCGATGCGCAGGAGTACGTCGCCGGTCGGATCAGCTCGGATGAGCTGGTCGAACGTGCCCGTGCCCGTTATGGCCTTGGCTGACTTCATCGACCCGTATCTCGATCCCGAGTCGGGTCTGCTGCGCAATCTGGTCGGCGCGCAGACGAAGAGCGCCCTCGATGATGCCGAGGGCGCTCTGTCGTTCACGCGGCTCGTGCAGCTCATGGATCGTCCGGTCAAGCCGACTGGCGATCTTGACGAGCTGCGCGCGATCCACCGGCACCTGTTCCAGGATGCCTACGCTTTCGCGGGGGAGCTGCGCACCGTTGACATCCGTAAGAACGAAGAGGGAGCGCAGTTCTTCCTGCCGGTCTCGATGATCGAGCGGGCGGCGATGTTCGCCGCGGGGGAGCTGCGCGAGGACAACGCGCTGCGCGGGTTGTCCCGTGAGAAGTTCATTGATCGGCTGGCTTACCATTACGACGCCTTCAATTACATCCATCCGTTCCGGGAGGGCAACGGTCGGACGCAGCGCGTGTTCTGGAACCGGGTGGCGAGCACCGAGGGTTGGCAGCTCGATTGGCGCGCCGTGCGCGGCGCGACCAACGACGAAGCTTGCCGGGCGGCCTCAGAGCGGCGTGACTTCGGGCCGTTGCGAGAGATGGTCGACCAGATCGTCACCAAGGCGACGCCATGGCTAGAACGCGACGAGACCTGGCGTGAAGCGGAACGGGCCAGGCTTGCTTTCCCCACCAGCTCGGGGGAGGGCGGCCCTGATTCCGGGCAGCACGTCGCGCAGGAGCCTCCCTCTCTTGAGCGGAGGTTAGACGCCGAGCTGCACGAGCTGCGCGCGCGTCGCGACGCGAGGTTGCCGAAGCCTGCCACCGATGCCACGCGCAGCGCGCCCGAGCTGGGCGACGGCGCGCGGGCCTACCGGCCCCGCGATGAGCGCGGTCGGGGGATGGGAGGCAGGTAGTCGTGGAGCTGGGGTACACCCGCGTGAGCACGCGCGGACAGAAGGCTGACTCGCAGGTCGCCCGGCTGGAGGCGGCTGGGTGTGAGCGCATCTTCGTGGATGTCGGCTACTCAAGCCGTCTTGAGGACCGGCCCGAGTGGAACGAATGCCAGAAGATCCAGCGATCGGGGGACAGGCTCACGATCCCGGCGCTGGATCGCGTGGCGGGCACCGACACCATTGCCATCGCGGTCATGCGCGACCACGCCGAGCG
>NZ_JBKEAF010000071.1:0-10645 GCF_047971895.1 Microbacterium sp. | reverse complement strand
CACCTCCGCGGCTCCGCACTCGGCTTCCGGAACCTCACCAACTATGTCGCGCGCAGCCTGCTCGAGGCCGGGGGCTTCAGACCCCACCTACACCCTTGATTCCGAAGAGCCGGAGAACCCGAAGACACTCGGCGGCTGCCCCGAGGCGACGCGGGATACGTCGCCCTGCCGTGGAGCCATGACAACCGCTTCGCCGCTCCCCACGACCATCGCACCGCCGGCCGCGTCACGGCACGCTGACGGTCGTCGGCGTGACGCTCTTCAGCATCGTGATCACGCTGCTCGTCACGGGTATGGGGCTGCTCCCCGTGCTCGGCCGGCGACCTCTCGGCCGGGCACGTCAGCTTGCGGTGACGGGTCAGGATCGGGTCTCGTCCCACACCTCAGCGGCACCGGCCGCGTAGCCCTGCTGATAGGCCTCGTCGCTGCCGAGCCCGAACATGTCGCGGTCGGCGGGGCGCACGATCGACCGGGCACCGGGCAGGTCGAGATCGCCGACGAGGTCGGCGCGGCCGCGCACCACGGCCACGGGTCGTCGCAGCGTCTTGCCCTTGACGAGGTCGGCGGCCGCGCACAGCTCGTCGGCGACGCACGGCATCGTCACGACGAGCGGGCGGCCCTCGGCATCCACCCGTCCGCGCAGGTCGTCGAACACGTGCACACCGGCCGCGCCGATCGCGGTGTCGGTCTGCCCCTCGCGCCACGCCCGACCGAGGGTGTCGCTGATCAGCACGCCGACCTGCACACCGAGCGTCTGGCGCAGCCCCGCCACGAGCGTGCGGGCCGACGCGTCGGGGTCGATCGGGAGCAGCAGCACCGTGCCGTGCGGTGTGTTCGACGCGTCGACGCCCGCCGCCGCGGCGATGATGCCGAGCTTGTTCTCGACGATGCGCGTCACGTGCCCGTCGGGGGAGGTGCGGGATGCCACGACCCGGACGGTCTCGGCGATGATCGCCGCGTCACGGTCGGCGGCGGCGATGCTGCGGCCCTCGGCCTTAGAGACCACCTTCGAGGTCACGACCAGGATGTCGCCGTCGCGCAGACTGTCACCCGCGGCATGGGCGATCAGCGCGACGAGGTCGTCGCCCGTGGCGATCTCGTCGATGCCGTCGAGAGCCCACAGCTCCAGCGCGCGCGTCAACGGACGAACCGCACCTCGGTGAGCGTCTCGCCCAGGAACGGCTCGGTGTGCTGGGCGCCGTCGAGCGCGAACCCGTTGCGCGTGTAGAAGCGGTGCGCGCGCGGGTTGTCGTCGGCGACCCACAGGTACAGCGGCTCGTGCTGTTCGACGGCGGCGTCGAACAGCTGCTGACCGATGCCGGTGCCGTGATACTGGCCGAGCAGGTAGATGAAGTACAGCTCGCGGAAGCGCGGGGCGTCCTTGTCCCGCGCGGGGCCGGACCCGACGAACCCGACGATCTCGCCGTCGATGAGCGCGGCGAACATCTTGAAGTCGGGACCCTGGACGGCCCAGTTGGTCCACAGCTCGGCCATGCGCCGCGGCGAGATCTTCTCGAGCGCAGCCTTGCTGATGAGGTGGTCGTAGGTCTCGTGCCAGCAGGTGGCGTGGACGCGACCGAGGGCCTCGGCATCCACATCTCGTACGGGCCGGACGATGACGGTGCTCTGCAGTTCGGCTTCCATGGCCAGACTCTACGCGCGCGCATCGGATGCGAGAAATCGGGTCGGGAGCGGCTGAGCGCCCGCGCGCCGGACGCAACCCGATATCACTTCAGCGGTATCGCTCAGCAGAGGGGAAGGCTCACGATAGCCATCGACGAAGATCAGTGGACCAAGCGGGTCTTGGACGCTGCCGACCACGCGCTCGAGGTCTACCAGGCGATGCCGGTGCGGTACCATCGCACCTCGTGAATGTGTGGTGGCGAACACTCCTGACGGTCGGGCGTGCGAAGGTGCTGTTGCGCCGTCGCGGTCCGGTCGTTCCCACCAGCATCGGCCGTCTGCGGCTGCGCACGATGCCCACCGACATCGATCTGCTCGGGCATATGAACAACGGGCGCTACGGGTCGCTGTTCGACCTCGGCCGGTTCGACCTGCTGGTCCGCACCGGCATGTGGGACGTCATCGCCGACCATGGCTGGTATGCGGTCGTCGCCAGCGAGACCATCACCTTTCGCAAGTCGCTGCAGCTGTGGCAGCGGTTCACCGTGGAGACGCGCCTGAGCGGGCACGACGACAAGTCCGTCTACATGACGCACCGTGCGGTCGTGAAGGGCGAGGTCTACGCCGAGATGATCGTTCGGGCGCGGTTCCTGCGCCGCACCGGCGGGCTCGTGCCGATGGACGAGCTGTTCGATGCGCTGCACCGCCCCGACGACCTTCCGCCGCTCGCGTCGTGGGTGGCGCAGTGGGCCGAGGCATCCGCCCTTCCCTCCACGAAGAAGTCCGCCCCGAGCCGCTGGGACTGACCGGTCACGGCCGGGCAGATAGCGATCTCGTGAGATCATCGCTAGTGCCGATGGACGATTCCCCATACTCCCCACTCGCCGACGAGGCCATATCTCTCGCCACCCGCTGGATCACCGAGGCCGCCGAGGTCGATGTCGACCCCGCCGCCGCGCGACTGGCCGGCGTGCTGCACGACCCGAACGGACTGCCGTTCACGCTCGGGTTCGTCGACGGTGTCATGCGTCCCGAGAGCCTGACGGCCGCGGCATCCCGACTGCACCGCATCGCTCCACTGGTGCCGGACTTCCTGCCCTGGTACCTGCGCTCGGCGGTGCGCCTCGGCGGCGGGGTCGCCCCTGTGCTGCCCGCGCCGGTCGTGCCGATCGCCCGCCGTGCGCTGCGCGACATGGTCGGGCACCTGATCGTCGACGCCCGGCCCGAGAAGCTCGGCCCGGCGCTGGCCGCCCTTCGACAGGCTCAGGGAGCGGGGGGAGGCGGCGGGCACCGGCTGAACCTCAACCTGCTGGGTGAGGCGGTGCTCGGCGAGCGGGAGGCGCAGCGGCGACTCGACGGCATCCACGATCTCATCCGTCGCGACGACGTCGACTATGTGTCGGTCAAGGTCTCGGCCATCGCCAGTCACATCGACATGTGGGCGTTCGACGAGACCGTCGATGCGGTCGTCGAACGGCTGCTGCCGCTGTATCTCACCGCGGCCGGCCCCTCGACAGGCTCGGGGAACGGCACCTTCATCAACCTCGATATGGAGGAGTATCGCGACCTCGACCTGACCATCGCGGTGTTCACGCGGCTGCTCGAAGACCCGCGGCTGCAGGGACTCGAGGCGGGCATCGTGTTGCAGGCCTACCTGCCCGACGCGCTGCCGGCGCTGCAGGAGCTCACCGCGTGGGCGACACAGCGGGTCGATGCCGGCGGGGCACCGATCAAGGTGCGGCTGGTGAAGGGCGCGAACCTCGCGATGGAGAGAGTGGATGCCGCGATGCACGGCTGGCCGCTCGCGACCCACGCGTCGAAGCTCGATGCCGACGCGAGCTATCTGCGCTGCCTGGACTGGGCGCTGCAGCCCGAGCGCACGCGTGCGGTGCGCCTCGGTGTGGCCGGTCACAACCTCTTCGACATCGCCTACGCATGGCTGCTGGCCGGCGAACGCGGTGTCGCCGGGGCGGTCGAGTTCGAGATGCTGCTCGGCATGGCGCAGGGCCAGGTCGAGGCGGTCGGCCGCGACGTGGGCGGTGTGCTGCTGTACGTTCCGGTCGTGCGGCCCGACGAGTTCGACGTGGCCATCTCATATCTCGTGCGGCGGCTGGAGGAGAACGCGTCGAGCGAGAACTTCCTCTCGGCTGCGTTCGAGCTGCACGACGACCCGGCGCTGTTCGCACGGGAGCGCGACCGGTTCCTCGCCTCGCTGCGGCGCGCCGATGATCCCGCGCTGCCGGTCGGCCCGAACCGGCGGCAGGACCGCCCTTCGACGAGCTCGGGGAGAGGGTCGACAAGCTCGGAGCCCCTCGACGAGCTCGGGATCCTCGGGGGAGTTCCTGCGCCCGAGACGGCGACCCGGCGGCCCGTGGACGACGCCACCGAGCCCGCGCTCACCGCGGCGGTGCTCGACATCGGCCGCGACGCCGATCCACTGGTGGAGACAGCCGTCTACGCCGCGCAGGAGAGCCGGCCGGCCGCCGGGGCACCGGGCTTCGCCAACACGCCCGACTCCGACCCGTCGTGGCCGGTCAACCGGGAGTGGGCCCGTGACATCCTCGCCCGCATCCCGTCGTCGACGGCGGGCGACGCGACCCTCGCGGCCGCCCGGGTGACCGGCGGACGGGCGCTCGAGCAGATCGTCGCGGGAGTGCGGGATGCCGCGGCCGCGTGGGGTGCCCGGCCCGCCGCCGACCGCGCGGCGGTGCTCGAGCGTGCCGCCGCGACGCTGGAGGCGCGTCGGGGCGAGCTGATCGAGGTGTCGGCGTCCGAGACGGGCAAGGTGTTCGCCGAGGCCGACATCGAGGTGAGCGAGGCCGTCGACTTCGCGAACTACTACGCCGCCACGGCACGAGAGCTCGACGCGGTCAGCGGCGCCGTGTTCGTGCCCGCTCGCGTGACCGTCGTGACGCCGCCGTGGAACTTCCCCATCGCGATCCCCGCCGGTGGCGTGCTCGCTGCACTCGCGGCGGGCTCGGCCGTCGTGCTCAAACCCGCCCCGCAGGCACGGCGCTGCGCCGCGGTCATCGCCGAGGCCCTGTGGGACGCCGGTGTGCCGCGGGAGGTGCTCGCCCTGGTCGACCTCGAAGAGGGCGAGCTCGGCGGTCAGCTCGTCGCGCACCCGGACGTCGACCGGGTGATCCTCACGGGTGCGTGGGAGACGGCGGCACTGTTCCGCTCGTGGCGCCCCGACCTTCCACTGCTGGCCGAGACGAGCGGCAAGAACGCCATGATCGTGATGCCGTCGGCAGACCTCGACCTGGCGGCAGCCGACCTCGTCAAGAGCGCGTTCGGGCACGCCGGCCAGAAGTGCTCGGCCGCGTCGCTGGTGATCCTGGTCGGTCCGGTCGCCCGTTCGAAGCGGTTCGCCCGGCAGTTGGTGGATGCCACGCGCTCGCTGCGTGTCGGGCCGCCGAGCGACCCGCTGTCGGAGGTCGGCCCCGTGATCGAACCGCCGCACGGCAAGCTCGAGTGGGCGCTCACGACCCTCGACGAGGGCGAGAAGTGGCTCGTGCCCCCGCGACAGGCTCCGGGAGCGGATGTGGAGCAGCCCGAGGGGGAGGGTCGCTTCTGGACCCCCGGCATCCGCACCGGGGTCGAGCCGGGCTCGCGCTTCCACCGCGAGGAGTTCTTCGGCCCGGTGCTGGGCGTCATGACGGCGCCGTCGCTCGCCCGCGCGATCGAGCTGCAGAACGAGGTCGCCTACGGGCTGACCGCGGGCCTGTACACGCAGAACCCCGACGATCTGGCGCTGTGGCTCGACGAGGTGCAGGCCGGCAACCTGTACGTCAACCGCGGCATCACCGGCGCCATCGTGCAGCGGCAGCCGTTCGGCGGCTGGAAGCGCTCGTCGGTCGGCCCCGGTGCGAAAGCCGGCGGGCCCAACTACCTCATCGGCCTCGGTTCGTGGCGCCCCTCGGCGGGCACGCCCTCGTCGACGCTGCACCTGCGCGGCCTCGATTCGCGCATCACCGCGCTCATCGAGGCGGCCCAGCCCACCATGGGGTTCGACGAGTTCGAATGGGTGCGCCGCGGCGCATTGGCCGACGCCATCGCGTGGGACCGCGAGTTCGGCCAGGTGCGCGACGTCTCGGCGCTCGGTGTCGAGCGCAACCTCTTCCGGTACCGTCCGGTTCCGGTGGCGCTGCGTGCCACGGGCGACTCGAGCTGGCGCGCGCTGCTGCGCGTGGTCATCGCCGGCATCCGCTCGGGGGCCGCGTTCTCGGTGAGCTCGCCGGTGGGGCTGCCGCCCGCGGTGCGGCGCCAGCTGACCGACGCCGACGTCCCGGTCTGGGTGGAGACCGACGCGGACTGGATCGGCAGGATGTCGCAGCACGACGAGAACGCCGGGCTCGAGGCATCCCGTCCCCCGCGGGTGCGTCTGATCGGCGCGCCCGAGTCGGTCGCCGCGCTGCACCGGGCGCTCGCGCAGGCCGTCGGCGGCGACCCGGATCTCGCGGTCTACGACAACGAGGTGACCACCGCCGGCCGCATCGAGCTGCTGCCGTTCCTGCACGAGCAGGCGATCGCGATCACCGCGCACCGGTTCGGCAACCCCGATCCGTGGAGCGAAGCGGTCATCTGACGTCGTCGGCGTCTTCCGGCTCGATGACCAGCTGCCCCTCGGCGAGCGACTCGGGGACGATGTCGCGATCGATCGTGGTCTTCAGCGGCACCTCCTTGACGAAGCACAGCAGCGCGAAGGCGATGAGCGCGAGGGGCACCATCGCGATGAACAGCGGCGTGAGGGCGTCGTTGAACCCGTGCACCACCACGTCGTAGAGGTGGGCGGGCAGGTCGAGCACCGCATGCGGCGTGAGTGAGCTGATGTCACCGAGCTGGGCGGCCTCCTCCGGCTGCAGTGCGTCGCCGATGATCGTGACGAGGCGCACCGTGAACAGGCTCCCGATCACGGCGCTGCCCAGGGATGCTCCGATCTGCCGGAAGAAGTTGGTCGACGCCGTCGCCGTGCCCACGACGCGGTTCGGGAACGAGTTCTGCACGATGAGCACGAGGATCTGCATGTTGACCCCCAGCCCGATGCCCATGAGGCCGAGATAGATGCAGAACTGCCACAGCGGCGTCTCGGGGGTGAGGATGCCGAGCAGCGCGAGGCCGCCGGCGATCAGCAGCGCACCGACGAGCGGCATCCATTTGTACCGTCCGTAGGCGCTCACCAACCATCCGGACACCAGCGACGACACGAGCATCGCGCCCATCATCGGCACCATCAGCAGACCGGCGACCGTCGGGTCGGCACCGAAGGTCATCTGCAGGAGCGTCGGAAGATAGCCGATCGCACCGAACATCGTCACGCCGATGAGCAGTCCTGCCGCCGTGGTGAGGGTGAAGTTGCGCTGGCGGAACAGCACGGGTGGGATGATCGGCTCGGCGGCACGCCGCTCGGCGAACACGAACAGCACCGTCAGCACGACCGTCGCGATGCCGAGACCGATGATGACGGGCGAGTTCCACGCGAAGTCGTTGCCGCCCCACGACGCGACCAGGATGAGACACGCCGTGGCGCCGGCGAGCGTCACCATGCCGGCGACGTCGATCTTCGGCTTCGACACCGTGCCCTGCGGCAGGTGCAGGAGCGCGATCGCGGCCGCCAGCGCGATCAGCCCGAGGGGCACGTTCATCCAGAACGTCCAGCGCCAGTCGACCTGCTCGGTCAGCCAGCCGCCCAGCAGTGGGCCGGCCACCGAGGAGACGGCGAACACCGCGCCCATGACGCCCATGTACTTTCCGCGCTCGCGCGCCGGGATCACGTCGGCGATGATCGCCTGGGAGAGGATCATCAGACCCCCGCCGCCGAGCCCCTGGATCACCCTGCCGGCGATCAGCCAGCCCATGTCGGGCGCCAACGCTCCCAGCACCGACCCGGCGACAAAGAGCAGAATCGCGGCGATGAGCGGACCTTTGCGCCCGATCAGGTCGCTCATCTTGCCGTAGACGGGCATCATGATCGTCGACGCCAGGATGTAGGCGGTCATCACCCAGAGCATCTGGTCGACACCACCGAGTTCGCCGACCATCGTCGGCATGGCCGCACTCAGCACCGTCTGGCTGAGCGCCGCCAGCAGCATCGCCAGGATCAGGCCGATGAAGAGCAGGAGGATGCCGCGGCGCGACTCGTGCGACCGGGGGCGGCGGATCGATGTTGTCATGGCAGGATGCGCAGGGCCTCTCGCAAGGTTCTCATGGTCGTGGCGATGCGCGTGTCGAGATCGTCCGGGAAGGTTCCGTCGTCGATCGCGCTGCGGATGCTGAGCCGCAGCACATTGCTGCACGCGACGACGAGCGCGCGGGCCGCCAGGTCGATATCGATGTCCGTGAATGCCTTCGACGCGCGCATCCGGGCGGCGACCGCGGTCGCGGTGCGTTGCTCCACGCCCAGCAGCCGCGACCAGTGCCGCTGGATCAGCTGCGGATGCGTGGCCAGGAGGCCCCGGCGCTGCTGCGCGAGCTCGTCGTCGGCCGGGGAGAACACGCCCAGCAGCAGCTGCAGCGTGTCGTCGACGAGGTCGTCGCCGGGCCCGGCGCGGAACGCGTCGAGCTCGTCGTCCCCGGGCATCCCCTCATGGAGACCGACGATCGCATCCTCCTTCGACGGGTAGTAGTTGAAGAACGTGCGCTGCGAGACGTCGGCGATCGCGCTGATGTCCGCGACGGTCGCGGCATCCGGTCCGCGTTCGAGAGCCAACTGGACGGCGGCGCGGTGGATCGCGTCGCGCGTCTGCCGCTGCTTGCGCGCGCGGAGCCCCTCCTCGACAGCCATCCGTGCAGTTTTGCACAGACTGCAATTCTGCACAAACGCAAAGGGATGCGGTCGCGTCAGCGGATCGGATCGGCCTGCAGGTCGCGCACGTGGTAGAACTCCTGGTCCCACAGCAGATACACGAGCCACGCGGGTAGGTAGTACGCCGACTGCAGATAGTCCTCCTGCGAGGCGTGGATCTTCCACCCCTCCATCTTCTTACCGGTCTCGGCCGACATCGCGTACTCGGGGTCGGGCTGGTTCGCGACCACGAGCGCGCCCTGCTCGCCGCCGAACAGCTCCAGCGCCGTCGTCGGGCTGATCGTGTAGACAAGGTGATCGGGGCCCGTGTAGGCGCCGCCCTCTGCGGCCAGCTGCGCGATGGCGAGCTCGGTGACGTGGCCCATCTGCATATGGTCGAGGTGGCCCGTGGCGCCGGATTCGGGCCAGAAGCCGACCACCACATCGGGGCGGATGCGCTTCATCGAGGCGACCAGCCGGTCGACCAGCTCCTGCTCGTCGGCCTCGGGCACGCCGCCGTCCGGGTAGTCCCACACCTCGTGCTCGTCGACGCCGAGGTGGAAGCTGTTCTTCAGCGCCTCTGCGGTGCGCACGATGCCGAGGTCGTCCTGCCGGGCGATGACGGGAACCTGGTGGCCGGCCTCGCCGGCGGTGGCGGTGATCATCGCGGTGTAGGCGCCGTCGCGATCCTTCGCCCGCCAGAACAGGCCGTTGACGGTCTGCTCGTCGTCCGGGTGGGCGAACACGCCCAGCACCCGCTTGCCGCCGATCTCGCCGACCACCGAGTCGATGCCCTTCGCGGTGGGCATGTGGAACAGGCTGCGGCCCGCCCAGTAGACGCCGATGACGGCGACGACCAGAACGGCCGCGACGACGATGAGGGCGATCCAGCGTTTGCGCATGACTGCTCCAGAGAGGGAAGGGGTGGGGGATCCGCCGACGCATGCGGTCGAAGCATCCTAAACCGAGTGTCGCTCGGGAGGCACTGTGTAAAGAATTATTGACATAGTGAATGCGGCGCGGTACCGTCACAGTGTCAAAAATTCTTTACCTTATGAGAGTATCGTGGTCTATCAGGAACGCAACACCTGGGCCAGTCTCATCGCCAGCGTGATCGGCGTCATCGTATACGTCGTGCTCGTGCTCGTCCAGGCCGGCGGCGGCCCGCTGACCGCCGTCGACTGGGTGCCGCTCATGCTGTGGGTGACCGGCGCAAGCATCGTGGGCGCGATCGTGCTTAGCATCGTCTGGGGCATGTTCGCCGGCCTGCGCGACCCGGACGGCGTCGGCCGCAGCGATCAGCGCGATCGCGACATCAGCGCCCTGAGCACCCGGGTCGGTCAGGCCTTCCTCGTGCTCGGCGGGCTCGGCGTTATCGTCCTGTGCGCGTCCCGCGCCGACTGGTTCTGGATCGCCCAGTGCATGTCCTTCGGCTTCGCCGCCTCCTCGATCGTCGGCGGAATCGCCGGCCTCATCGCCTCTCGCCGGGGGCTCGTGTGATGGTCAAGCCCACGAAGGTCACCAACACGATCCGCGCCGTGCGCGAGAGCGCCGGTCTGACCCAGGCCGAAGTGGCCTGCCGTGTCGGCGTCACCCGGCAGACCCTCATCGCCATCGAGCAGGGCCGGTATTCGCCCACGCTCGAGTTCGCCTTCCAGCTGGCCCGCGCCTTCGGCATCGGCCTCGACGATCTGTTCGATTATCCCGAGACGGGGGAGTGAGATGACCGTGATCACCGAGACCATGCCCGCCTGGTGCCAGCACCGCTACGGCGGTGTCGACACCGTCGCCCGCGAAGAGGTTCCGGTGCCATCCGTCGGCCCCGACGAGGTGCTGCTGCGCCTGCACGCCACCGGCCTGAACAACGGCGACATCCGCGTCATGCGCGGCGAGCCCCTGCTCGTGCGCACCGCGTTCGGCCTGCGTCGCCCGCGCCAGCCGATCCGGGGAATGGATGCCGCCGGCACTGTCGTCGCGCTCGGTCTGGGTGTGACCGGCCACGTGCTCGGCGACGAGGTCATCGCCGAGCTGTCCGGCGGCGGCCTGGCGCCCTACGCTGTGGTACCGGCATCCCGTCTCGTCCCTCGCCCTGCCGGGCTCGATCCGCTGCTGGCCGCCGCCCTGCCGGTAGCCGGCGGCACGGCGTGGCAGGTGCTGGAGTGGGCGGGCATGACATCCGGTCATCGTGTTGAACGGACTCACGAAGCGGGTGCTGGAGACGGTGCTCGAGGCGGAGAT
>NZ_JBKEAF010000130.1:0-13969 GCF_047971895.1 Microbacterium sp. | reverse complement strand
GCCCTCGCCACGCGCACCCTCAGTCAGCAGAATGCCGAGACCGGCAAGGCCGGTGGGGTGGAACTGGAAGAACTCCATGTCTTCCAGCGGCAGCTTCTTGCGCCAGATGATGCCGACGCCATCCCCGGTCAGGGTGTGGGCGTTGGAGGTGGTCTTGAAGATCTTGCCGAACCCGCCGGTGGCGAAGATCACCGCCTTCGAGCGGAACACGTGCAATTCGCCGGTGGCAAGGTCGTAGGCGACCACTCCGGCGATGCCGTTCGGCTTGCCGTCATCGTCGGCGACGGTGATCAGGTCGAGCACGTAGAACTCGTTGAAGAAGTTGATGCCGAGCTTGACGCAGTTCTGGAACAGCGTCTGCAGGATCATGTGGCCGGTGCGGTCGGCCGCGTAGCAGGCACGGCGCACGGGCGTCTTGCCGTGGTCGGCGGTGTGCCCGCCGAAGCGCCGCTGGTCGATCTTGCCCTCGGGCGTGCGGTTGAACGGCAGCCCCATGTTCTCGAGGTCGATGACCGCGTCGATCGCCTCTTTGGCGAGGATCTCGGCGGCGTCCTGGTCGACGAGGTAGTCGCCGCCCTTGACGGTGTCGAAGGTGTGCCACTCCCATGAGTCTTCTTCGACGTTGGCCAGGGCCGCCGCCATGCCGCCCTGCGCCGCACCGGTGTGCGAACGGGTGGGGTACAGCTTCGAGATGACCGCGGTGTTCGCTCCCGGCCCTGCCTCGATGGCGGCGCGCATGCCGGCGCCGCCGGCGCCGACGATGACGATGTCGAACTGGTGGTAGTGGACGCCGTCCTTGACGACGGTCTGCGCGGGGGTGCTCTGTGTGCTCACGTGTGGGATGCCTCTGTCTTGTGCGTCGTCCGGCGGGTCATCGGTCTGCGCACAGCTGCTGCAGAACGTCGCCGCTTTCGGCGGTGAAGCCCAGGCACGGGTCGAAGGTGAAGACCACGAGCGTGCCGAGCACGATCAGCAGCGCGGCCGACAGGCCCAGTGCCCAGATGAGCACGCTGCGCAGGCGCGGCCCGCTGACGTAGTCGTTGACCAGGGTGCGCATGCCGTTCGCACCGTGGATGAGGGCGAGCCACAGCATGAGCACGTCCCACCACTGCCAGAACGGGGTGGCGTACTTGCCGGCGACGAAGGCGAAGTCGACGCCGTGGATGCCTTCGCCCACCATGAGGTTCACGAACAGGTGGCCGAAGATCAGGATGATCAGCAGCACACCCGAGATGCGCATGTAGATCCAGCCCCACTTCTCGAGGTTGGGGCCCGCGCGGTGCGTCGCGTGCGGTGCGCGGGGGGCAGCGATGTCTGCTCCCGGAGCCTGTCGAAGGGTCATCAGAGCCCACCTCCGAACGCGAGCATGAGATGCCGCGGCGTGAAGCCCAGCATCGTCACGGCCCACAGGCCGATCACGCCCCACCACAGCTGTCGCTGATGGCGGGTGGCCCACGGCCAGAAGTCGACGAGGATGATGCGCAGCCCGTTGTATGCGTGGTACGCGATCGCCGCGACCAGCACGACCTCGCCGAGCGCCATGATCGGGTTCTTATAGGTGCCGATCACCGCATTGTAGGCCTCGGGGGACACGCGGATGAGTGCGGTGTCGAGGATGTGCACGAGCAGGAAGAAGAAGATCCCCACTCCGGTGATGCGATGCAGGATCCACGACCACATGCCCTCGTGACCGCGGTACAGAGTGCCGCGGGGGGTCTTGGACGTGGTATCCGACACCGACGGTGTGACGCGTGCTGGTACAGACACGGCCGCCCTCCCTGGTCTCGAACGCTGCAGCCATCCTATTCCCGTCGCGACGCGACCCGGCGATTAGGCAATCCTTACCGGTTACTCTGGCTGCATGGCCGAGCCTATCGAGGACTTCTACGCCGTCATCCCCGCGGGAGGCATCGGCAGTCGGCTGTGGCCGCTGTCCCGGGCCGATGCGCCCAAGTTCCTGCACGATCTGACCGGCTCCGGGCGGACGCTGCTGCGCGACACGTGGGACCGCCTCGAGCCGCTCGCCGGACGCGACCGCATCGCCGTGGTGACGGGGCGTGCACATCGCGCCGCCGTGGAGAAAGAGCTGCCCGGCATCCCGGATCGCAATGTCTTCCTCGAGTCCGAGCCGCGCGAGTCCACGGCGGCGATCGGCCTGGCGGCGGCGATCCTGTCGCATCGCGAGCCCGATGTCGTGATCGGATCGTTCGCCGCCGATCACGTCATCCGCGGCACCCGCACGTTCGAGTTCGCGGTGCAGCAGGCCGTGGCCGTCGCCCGTGACGGGTACGTGTGCACGATCGGCATCCAGCCCTCCGAGCCGTCGGTCGGCTTCGGCTACATCCAGAAGGGCGACGAGCTCGACGTCGACGGCGCGCCCGAGGCGACGCTCGTGCAGAGCTTCGTAGAGAAGCCCGATCTCGACACGGCGCGCGAGTACTACGCCGACCGCTCGTACCTGTGGAACGCGGGCATGTTCATCGCGCGCGCCGACGTGCTGCTCGGCGAGATCGCCGAGAACGAGCCGAGCCTGTACGCCGGGCTCATGGATCTGGCCGAGGCGTGGGATGACCGTGATCGACGCGGTCCGGTCGTCGATCGGGTGTGGCCGACGCTGCGCAAGATCGCGATCGACTACTCGGTGGCCGAGCCCGCCGCCGCCCGCGGGCGCCTCGCCGTGGTGCCGGGGCATTTCGACTGGGACGACGTGGGCGACTTCGCGAGTCTGGCCAAGCTCAACTCGGGCGGCCGCAGCGAGCACCTCGCGATCCTCGGCGAGCACGCCCGGGTGCTCGCCGACACGGCCAGTGGCATCCTGGTCAGCCAGACGCATCGCGTGATCAGCGTCGTCGGGGTGAAGGACATCGTGATCGTCGACACCGACGACGCGCTGCTGGTCACCACGAGCGAGCATGCCCAGCGGGTCAAGGGCGTCGTCGACGCGTTGAAGCTGACCGGTCGCGGCGACGTGCTGTGACCGTGGTTGGTTGCGTCTTTGTAACCTTTCGGCGCCGAGGGCGCCTCGGCGCTGCGCTTGCGGCGTGACAGTAGGTAACTTTCATTCAGCCACCCGCGAAGTCCGCGGGGTCCCTTGACGTGGAGGCGTGAGTTGACCATCACTACCACCAAGAAGCTCCTCGGCCTCACCGCCGCTGCGGGCATGATCGTTGCGCTCGCGGGTTGCGGTTCCGCACCCACGACCGACCCGACGTCCGATGCCCCCGAAGAGGCGCTCGACTTCCTTCCCTGCCTCGTCTCCGACGAGGGCGGCTGGAACGACAAGTCGTTCAACCAGTCGGCCAAGGAGGGTATGGACCGTGCCGCAGCCGAACTGGGTGTGACGCCCATCGAGCTCGAGTCGGCCTCCGAGAACGACTACGCGCGCAACATGGAGACCGCCGTCTCGGAAGGCTGCGACCTCATCGTCTCGGTCGGCTTCCTGCTCTCGGCCGCCACGGTCGAGTCGGCGCTCGCCAACCCCGATGTCGACTACGCGATCATCGACGACTGGGCCGACAACGACTTCGACGGCACGGTCGACGCGCCGAACGTCAAGCCGCTCGTGTTCGACACGGCGCAGGCCGCCTACCTGGGCGGCTACGCGGCCGCGGCCTGGTCGGCGCAGGCGGGTGTGAACAAGGTCGGCACCTTGGGCGGCATGCAGATCCCGTCGGTCGCCGTGTTCATGGACGGCTTCGCGCTCGGCGTCGACAAGTTCAACGAGGACAAGAGCGGCGCGGTCGAGGTCTTCGGCTGGGATGTCGCTTCGCAGCAGGGTGCCTTCACCGGCGGCTTCGCCGCGAACGACACCGCGAAGCAGACGGCGCAGGGCGTGCTCGACCAGGGTGTCGACGTGATCCTGCCCGTCGGTGGCCCGATCTACCTGAGCGCCGCCGCGGCGATCGCCGACAGCGGCGACGACACGCTCATGATGGGCGTGGACTCCGACCTGGCCGCCGCCGACTCGTCGGTGGCCGACATCACGCTCGTGTCGATCATGAAGGCGATCGACGTCGCCGTCTTCGACGCGACGGTGGCCGCAGCCGGGGGCGACTTCGACCCGGCGCCGTACGTGGGCACGCTGGAGAACGAGGGTGTGAAACTGTCGAGCTTCCACGAGTTCGAGGCCGAGCTGCCCGATGGCCTGCTCGATGAGCTCGCGGCGCTGCAGCAGCAGATCATCGACGGAACGATCACGGTCGAGTCGCCGAACTCACCGTAGTCCACCGCACACAACCGGGGGCGAGTCGCGCATGTCGCGGCTTGCCCCCGGTTCTGTCCAGAATGCAGCGGTCCCCTCCCGGTGAGTGGACAGGATGGATAGGGTGCACACTATGAAGCTCGAGCTCCGTGGCATCACGAAACGATTCGGCAGCCTCGTCGCGAACGACCACATCGACCTCACCGTGGAGTCGGGCGAGATCCACGCGCTGCTCGGGGAGAACGGCGCCGGAAAGTCGACGCTGATGAACGTGCTCTACGGCCTGTATCAGGCCGACGAGGGCGAGATCCTCCTGGACGACGAGGTCCAGCACTTCCGCGGCCCCGGCGACGCCATGGCCGCCGGCATCGGCATGGTGCACCAGCACTTCATGCTCGTGCCCGTCTTCACGGTCGCCGAGAACGTCATGCTCGGCCACGAGAAGACCACGGGCCTCGGCCGGCTCGACCTGCAGTCGGCACGTGCGCACGTGCGCGAGGTCGCCGCCCGCTTCGGCTTTCAGATCGATCCGGACGCCATCGTGGGCGATCTTCCTGTGGGCGTGCAGCAGCGCGTCGAGATCATCAAGGCGCTGTCGCGCGATGCGAAGGTGCTGGTCTTCGACGAGCCGACCGCGGTGCTCACCCCGCAGGAGACCGACGAGCTGATGGGCATCATGCGGCAGCTGCGCGACGAGGGCACGTCGATCGTTTTCATCACCCACAAGCTGCGCGAGGTGCGCGAGGTGGCCGACCGCATCACGGTCATCCGCCTCGGCAAGGTCGTCGGAGAGGCCGAGCCCACGGCGACCAACGCCGAGCTGGCGTCGCTCATGGTCGGCCGTGCGGTTGAGCTGACCGTGCAGAAGTCGCACTCGAAGGTCGGCGAGGGCGGGCTCGCAGTGCGCGATCTGCGCGTGGTGACCGGGGCGGGCGCCGTCGCGGTCGACGCCGTCGACTTCGAGGTGAGGCCCGGAGAGGTGCTCGTCGTCGCCGGGGTGCAGGGCAACGGGCAGACCGAGCTGGTGGAAGCGCTCGTGGGGCTCGCTCCGCAGGTCACCGGCTCTATCCAGCTCGACGGGATCGAGCTGGTCGGCAAGAGCGTGCGCGGCATCCTCGATGCCGGCGTCGGCTTCGTCCCGGAGGACCGCACGGAGGACGGACTGGTCGCCGGGTTCACGGTCGCCGAGAATCTCATCCTCGACCGTACCTCCGACCCGGACTTCGTGCGGGTCGGCACCATCCGCCGCGGCGCGCTCGACACGTTCGCGCGGGAGCGCATCGAGGAGTTCGACATCCGCGCACAGGGTCCGGACGTGCCGGCCGGAACGCTGTCCGGCGGCAACCAGCAGAAAGTCGTCATCGCCCGCGAGATGAGTCGCGAGCTGCGTCTGCTGGTGGCGGCGCAGCCGACGCGCGGCGTCGACGTCGGCTCGATCGAGTTCATCCACAGGCGCATCATCGAGACCCGGGACGCCGGCATCCCGGTCATCGTCGTGTCCACCGAGCTCGACGAGGTGACAGCTCTCGCCGACCGCATCGCGGTGATGTACCGCGGGCGCATCGTCGGCATCGTTCCCGACGACACACCGCGCGACACCCTCGGCCTGATGATGGCCGGGGCAACCGAACCCGAGGAGGCCGCATGAGCGGCGCGACATCCGGCGCGGGCGGGGAACTGCAGCCCGACCAGCAGTTGCCGCACGTCTCAGGACCGCTGACGGGCGAGGAGCCGCCCGCCCCGCCGCGGTCCAACCAGATCATGCGCGAGATACTGCGCGGCAACGCCGTGACCACGATCCTCGCGATCGTGCTGGCGCTGATCGTCGGCGGCATCCTCATCGCCGTGACCAACCCTGCCGTGCAGGCAGCCTCAGGGTACTTCTTCTCGCGGCCCGGGGATACGCTCGTCGCGATCTGGCAGTCGGTCTACAACGGCTATGAGGCGCTGGTGCGCGGGTCGATCTTCAACGCCCGGGGTGACGACTTCGCCACGCAGATCCGCCCGCTGACGAACTCGCTCGGCTTCGCCGCACCGCTCATCGCCGCCAGCCTCGGCGTGGCACTGGCGTTCCGCACCGGGCTGTTCAACATCGGCGCGCGCGGGCAGATGCTCGTCGGGGCGATCTTCGCGGGACTGTTCGCGTTCAGCCTCGACCTGCCGCTGTGGCTGCACCTGCCCATCACGCTCATCGCCGGCATCGCCGGCGGTGCGATCTGGGGCGGCATCGTCGGCCTGCTGAAGGCGAAGACGGGTGCGCACGAGGTGATCCTGACGATCATGCTCAACTACATCGCGTACTACCTGCTGCTGTGGATGCTGCGCACCCCCGGCCTGCTGCAGCGTCCGGGCACCAATCAGCCGATCTCGTCGGCCACACCCGAGACCGCCCAGTTCCCCGAACTGCTCGGCCCGAGGTTCCCGCAGCTCGACTGGGGCTTCGTCGTCGTCATCCTCGCCACCGTGTTCGTGTGGTGGCTGGTGGAGCGATCGAGCCTCGGCATGCGCCTGCGCGCGGTGGGGGAGAACCCCAACGCCGCCCGCGCCGCCGGGATCAACGTCGGCCGCATCTACACCTACGCGATGCTGTTCGCGGGCGGCCTCGCAGGCCTCGCCGCGATGAACCAGATCCAGGGGGCGGTGACGACGGGATTCGCCGCCAACATCGATGCCGGCCTCGGTTTCGATGCGATCACGGTCGCGCTGCTCGGGCGCAGCCGCGCCTGGGGTACGTTCGCCGCGGGCATCCTCTTCGGCGCACTCAAGGCCGGCTCCGGAACCATGCAGGCGCAGGGCATCCCCGTCGACATCGTGCTGGTCGTCCAGTCGCTGATCGTGTTGTTCATCGCGGCGCCGCCGCTGCTACGCGCCGTGTTCTTCCTGCCCAAGACCGATGCCGAGAAGGCCGCCAAGGCAAAAGCCAAGGCCGCACGGAAGGCGGTGTCGGCATGAGCTCTCCGGCACACGCCCTCGAGGCCGACGGCACGCTGCACCTCGACACCGTCAGGCGTCGCCGGTTCAAGGTTCCGATCTCGCTCGCGATCGTCACGGTCCTGCTGGCGGTGTTGTTCCTCACCGTGCCGCGCGACGGTACCTCCACCTTCCGGATCAGCGAGGGCGTCACCTTCGTCGCCCTCCCCGATGTGTCGGTGCCGACCGGGCCGACGAGCTGGATCCTCGTTGCCTTCCTCGCGGTGCTCACGCTCTGGGCGCTGTGGGACGCGTGGTCGTACCGCACTCCAGCGCTGTGGATCACGATCGTGTTCGGCATCGTCGCGGTCTTCGCCTTCCTCGTCTGGTCGTCGGCCGGTGGTCTCGTGCCGATGGCGAGCCTGCTGTTCGGGGCGGTGTCGCTGTCGGTGCCGCTCGTGTTCGGTGCGCTGGGCGGTGTCATCGGTGAGCGCGCGGGCGTCGTCAACGTCGCCATCGAGGGCCAGCTGCTGCTGGGCGCCTTCTCGGCTGCGCTGCTGTCGAGCATGACCGGCAACCCGTTCGTGGGTCTGATCGGTGCGATGGTCGGCGGTGTGCTGGTCGCGTTCGTGCTGGCCGCGTTCGCGATAAAGTACCTCGTCGACCAGGTCATCGTCGGCGTCGTGCTGAACGTGCTCGTGACGGGACTCACCGGCTTCCTCTACGGTGCGCTGCTCGTGCCGAACGAGGAGGTGCTGAACCGCCCCGAGCGCTTCACCACGGTCAAGATCCCGCTGCTCAGCGAGATCCCGATCATCGGTCCGGTGCTGTTCAACCAGACCTTCATCGTGTATCTCATGTTCCTCACCGTCGCGGCGGTCGCCTGGGCGCTGTACCGCACCCGCTGGGGTCTGCGCGTGCGCTCGGTCGGCGAGCACCCGCAGGCTGCCGACACGGTGGGCATCAACGTCAACTCGACGCGCTTCTGGAACGTCTCGCTGGCCGGTGCCATCGCCGGAATCGGCGGCGCGTACTTCACGCTCGTGTCGGTGCCGCAGTTCAGCAAGGAGATGACCGCCGGGCTCGGCTTCATCGCCCTGGCCGCTGTGATCTTCGGGCGCTGGGATCCGATCCGGGCCGCTCTCGCCGCACTGCTGTTCGGGTTCGCCACCAACCTGCAGAACCTGTTGACCGTGCTGGGCACGCCGATCCCCAGCGAGTTCATGCTCATGCTGCCGTACGTCGTCACGGTGCTCGCCGTCGCCGGGTTCGCCGGCCACATCCGTGCACCCGCGGCCGACGGCAAACCGTACATCAAGGGCTGACGACGAAAGGCCGGATGTGACCGACATCGACTGGGACGACCTGCGCGCCGCCGCCACCGAGGCGATGCAGCGGGCGTACGCCCCGTACTCGCGCTACAAGGTGGGCGCGGCGGCGCTCGTGACCGACGGCCGCGTCGTGCAGGGCTGCAACGTCGAGAACGCGTCGTACGGCGTCGGGCTGTGCGCCGAGTGCGGGCTCGTCTCGGAGTTGAACATGAGCGGCGGCGGGCGGCTCGTCGCGTTCGTGTGCGTCAACGGCGATGGCGAGACCATCATGCCGTGCGGGCGCTGCCGGCAGCTGCTGTACGAGTTCGCCGTGCCCGGCATGCTGCTCGAGACGGTGTCGGGCATCCGCACCATCGACGAGGTGCTGCCGGATGCCTTCGGGCCGCGAGACCTGCAGGCGCACGGTGGGACGGAGGCCGTTCAATGACGGTCGAGCCGTTCGACGCCGTTGACGTCATCCGCGCCAAGCGCGACCGGCATGCCCTTCCCGAGTCCGAGCTGCGCTGGCTCGTCGATGCCTACACGCGCGGCTACGTCTCGGACGCGCAGATGTCGGCGTTCGCGATGGCTGTGCTGCTCAACGGCATGTCCCGTGACGAGGTGCGCGTGCTCACCGACGCGATGATCGCGTCGGGTGAGCGCATGAGCTTCGCGAGCCTCGCAGTGCCGACGGTCGACAAGCACTCCACGGGCGGCGTGGGCGACAAGATCACCCTGCCGCTCGCGCCGCTGGTGGCCGCGTTCGGCGTCGCGGTGCCGCAGCTGTCGGGCCGGGGACTCGGGCACACCGGCGGCACGCTCGACAAGCTCGAGGCGATCCCCGGGTGGCGGGCGGCGCTCAGCAACGACGAGATGCTCGCGCAGCTGCGTGACGTCGGCGCGGTGATCTGCGCGGCGGGCACGGGCCTGGCTCCCGCCGACAAGAAGCTGTACGCGCTGCGGGATGTCACCGGCACGGTCGAGGCGATCCCCCTCATCGCCTCGAGCATCATGTCGAAGAAGATCGCCGAGGGCACCGGCGCCCTCGTGCTCGACGTGAAGTTCGGCTCGGGCGCCTTCATGAAAGACATCGACCGCGCCCGCGAGCTCGCCCGCACGATGGTGGCGCTGGGCACCGACTCGGGGGTCGCCACCACCGCGCTGCTCACGCAGATGAGCACGCCGCTGGGCTTGGCGATCGGCAACGCCAACGAGGTGCGTGAATCGGTCGAGGTGCTCGCCGGCGGCGGCCCCGCCGACGTCGTCGAGCTCACGGTGGCGCTCGCCCGTGAGATGCTCGCGCTCGTGGGGCAGCCCGACGTCGACGTCGAGGCGGCGCTGCAGGACGGCCGGGCGATGGACGTCTGGCGTGCGATGATCCGCGCGCAGGACGGCGACCCGGATGCCGCGCTGCCCGCGCCGCGCGAGACGCTGTCGGTCACGGCCTCGCGGGCGGGTGTCGTCACCCGGATGGACGCGTTTCCGTTCGGCGTGGCTGCCTGGCGCCTGGGCGCCGGGCGGGCCCGTGCACAAGACCGGGTCGTGCACGCGGCCGGCATCGACCTGCACGTCAAGCCCGGTGACAGAGTGGATGCCGGGCAGCCCGTGTTCACCCTGCTCGCCGACGATGCCGCACGCTTCGACCGCGCCCTCGACGCGCTGGACGGTGCGTGGGAGGTCGGAGACGCGGCATCCACTCCCGCCCCGGTCGTCGCCGAACGCATCACGGCGTGAGCCCCAGACATCCAGCGAAAGGATCCTTGCCATGCCCATCGACGCATCCGGCGATATGACAGTGCAGGGCGTCTCGCTACGCAGCCTGCCCAAGGTGTCGCTGCACGACCACCTCGACGGCGGCGTGCGCCCGGCGACCGTGCTGGAGCTGGGCCGCGAGACGGGGATCGACCTGCCGGCGGCGGATGCGGCCTCGCTGGCCGACTGGTTCGCCGAGAAGTCGGACTCGGGCTCGCTCGTCGAGTACCTGAAGACCTTCGACCTGTCGATCGCGGTGATGCAGACCGCCGACGGACTGCGCCGCATCGCGCGGGAGTTCGTCGAAGACCTCGCCGAGGACGGCGTGGTGTACGGCGAGGCGCGCTGGGCGCCCGAGCAGCATCTGACCGGCGGACTGTCGCTGGAAGAGACCGTCGAGGCCGTGCAGGCCGGCCTCGACGAGGGCGAGGCTGCGGTCGAGCGGTCGGGCCGCAGCATCCGGGTCGGGCAGTTGATCACCGCGATGCGCCACACTGATCGGTCGCTCGAGATCGCGAAGCTGGCCGTCGCGTTCCGCGGGCGCGGGGCGTCGGGGTTCGACATCGCGGGGCCCGAGGACGGGTTCCTGCCGGCACGGCACCGCGAGGCGTTCGACTACCTGGCGTCGCAGTTCTTCCCCGTGACGGTGCACGCCGGTGAGGCGGCGGGGGTCGACTCGATCCGCTCGGCGCTACTCGACGGGCGCGCGCTGCGCCTCGGGCACGGCGTGCGCCTGGCCGAAGACCTCGAGGTGGTCACCCGATCGGGCGACGAGGTGCAGGTGCGGCTCGGCGACCTGTCGCGGTGGGTGCGCGACCGCGAGATCCCGCTCGAGCTGTCGCCGTCGTCGAACCTGCAGACCGGCGCGATCGCGGCGTGGGGCGAGGAGCTCGCCGACCATCCCTTCGATCTGCTGTATCAGCTGGGGTTCTCGGTGACGGTCAACGTCGACAACCGCACCATGAGCCGCACCTCGCTCACTCGCGAACTCGCGTTGCTGGCCGACACCTTCGAATACACCCTCGACGACCTCGAAGCGTTCCAGCTCAATGCCGCGGCAGGGGCCTTCCTCTCGGTGGAGGACCGCGAGGAGCTCATCGAGATCATCGCAGACGGCTTCGCCCGCTGACCGCTGGCCTTACCGGTGACCGCTGGCCGCGGCGCGGCCCGCGCCGGCGCATCGGGGCGCCGAGGGGCGTGCCGCCACGGCGGCGCGCGATGCGGGGCGGCTATGGTCGGCTCATGGACACGCGCGAAACCCTGCGGAACTCGGCACGCGAGCGTGCGCAGCGCGACGGCCTCGTCCGCCAGATCGAGGCTGTCGCGGGCCGGCGCGAGGCGGTGCGACAGCGAGTCGCTGCGGCGGAGGCGGCGCTGGCCTCCGAAGAACGCGATGTGGCTCGGCTGGAATCGTTTTCGCTGACGAAGGTGTGGGCAACGCTGCGGGGAACCGAGCACGACGACCTGCAGCGCGAGCGGGCCGAAGCTGATGCCGCGCGGTACACGCTCGCGCAGGCGCGAGCTCTTTTCGATGCCGAGGAGCGACACCTCGCATCGCTGACGGCGCAGCACGATCGACTCGGGGACCTCGACGCCCGCCACGCCGCAGCACTGGAGGCGCGCGCGGCGGAGGTGCGCGCGGGGGATGCCGCACCACCGAGACTGGACGAGATGCTGGAGCAGCGCGGGCGTGTGCAGGCCGAGCTGGTCGAACTGCAACAGGCGCTCGGCGCCGCCGGCCATGCACAAAGCGTGCTCGCTGAGGCCGCAGCCCGGCTGGACAGCGCCGACGGGTGGGCGACCTACGACACGTTCTTCGGCGGCGGCCTCGTGGCCGACCTGGTCAAGCGCGGCCACATGGACAAGGCCGCGGAGCTGATCCGAAAGGCCGACCGTGCGCTCGCCGAACTCGGCGCCGAGCTCGCCGATGTGGGAATCGCGGCGATCGGAGACCTTCAGCTCGATGGCCTGGTGCACGCCTTCGATGTGTGGTTCGACAGTTTCTTCGCCGACCTCGCGGTACGCGACCGTATCCGCAGCGCGGTCGCGCGGGTGCAGGAACTGCGTGCGGGCATCGCGGCGGTCCGCACCGACCTGTCCGCTCGGATCGTCGGCGCGACTGCGCGCGACGCCGAACTGGCCGCAGAGTACGAGCGGCTGCTCACCGACTGACTGTCGCGGTCGCGCCGACGGGCGGCGCACCGCGCGTGGTCTCGTTGGAGACGGCTCGTACCTCGATCCGGCCACGTGCGGCGGGGCTGCGTGTCAGCGGTCCCGCCGCACGTCGCCGGTTCTGTCACGCATCACGGGTCAGCGGTGCGTCAGTGGTCCTCCGGCGTCGCCGCAGACTGAGCCGCAGCGCGGGCGGATGCTGCGTCGTCCGCGGCAAGGGCAGCTTCGGCGATGCGGTGGGCATCGTCGAGGCTGTGGAGCAGCAGGGTGGCTCGCACGTCGGCGAGGGCGGTGGGGGCCATCGACAAACTGGTGGCGCCCAGGCCCACGAGCACGACCGCGAGCAGCGGGTCCGCGGCGGCTTCGCCGCAGATCCCGACGGGTTTGCCGTTGCGAGTGCCGCCGTCGGCGGTGGCCTTGACGAGCTTGAGCACCGCCGGGTGCCACGGATCCTGGAACGAGGCCACCGATCCGAGCAGGCGGTCGGCGGCCATCGTGTACTGCGTCAGATCGTTCGTGCCTATCGAGGCGAAGTCGGCGACGGCGAGCACCCGGTCGGCCATCAGCGCCGACGACGGAACCTCGACCATGACACCGGCGGTCTTGATCCCGTGCTCGCGGGCGAGGGTCACGAAGTACTCGGTCTCTTCCACGTTCGACACCATCGGTGCCATGACCCACAGGTCGGCGTCGGTGGCGGCGTCGGCCTCGGCCAGCGCGGTGAGCTGGTCGCGCAGAATGTCCTCGCTCGCGCGCAGCGCACGCAACCCCCGCAGACCCAGTGCCGGGTTCTCTTCCTGCGCGTCATTGAGGAAGGCGAGGGGTTTGTCGGCCCCGGCATCCAGCGCCCGCACGACGACCTTCTTGCCCGGGAAGGCCTGCAGCAGCTCCCTGTACGCGGCGCGCTGCTCGTCGACGGTGGGGGCCGCGGCGGCGGACAGGAACAGGAATTCGGTGCGGAACAGGCCCACGCCCTCAGCGCCCAGGTCCACCGCTTCCTGCGCACCGCCGGGTTTGCCGAGGTTGGCCAGCAGCGGCACGGCGGTGCCGTCAGCCAGGGCGCCCGGGGTGATCGGGGCGGATGCCGCCGCCGCGCGCGCCTCGGCCCGCTGTCGCGCCTGTGTCAGCTCGTCGACGGTCGGATCGGTCGTCACAGTGCCCTGCGCGGCATCCACGATCACCGTCTCGCCGTCGGTGAGACCGGCAGCCTCGGCCGCCCCGACCACCGCGACGATCGACTTCTCGCGCGCGAGAATCGCGGTGTGCGACGTGGGTCCGCCCTCGCTGGTCACCAGGGCCAGCACCGTGTCGAGGTCCAGCAGGGCAGTGTCGGCGGGAGCGAGGTCCTTCGCGACAAGAACGAAGGGGTGGCCCGGGTTCGGCACGCCGGGAGCGGGCAGTCCGCGCAGGCGCGCGAGGACCCGCTGGGCGACGGAGTCGAGTTCGGCGGCGCGCTCGCCGCGGGAGCCGCCCATCGCCGCGAGGGTGTCGCGGAAACGCGCGACGGCGTCGAAGACGGCGACCACACCGGTCTTGCCCGCTTCGATGCGCGCAGCGATCTCGCCGTCCAGAGTCGGGTCCTCCGCCATCATGGCTTGCGCTTCGAGCACCTCGCGGGCCGCTC
>NZ_JBKEAF010000062.1:0-30419 GCF_047971895.1 Microbacterium sp. | reverse complement strand
TGCTGAGCAGTGCGACGACAACGAGCACCTTCTTGTGCTCGAACAGGAATGTCAGCAGCTGCGTCAGGCTCGCGCGGGGTCCGTCGTCCTTGGCGAGTCGGCGGCGGCGAGGTGCAGTCGTGGTGGCAATGACATCCATCTTCGCCGTTCCTGAACCCCTGCGGCGACGAGCTCGTCGAGCCGCGAGCGGCGTTTGCCGCCGTTCACCGAGCCCGTGAAGCAGACCTTCGCGACATCCGGGTTCTGGATCAGCCCGGCCATGTTCGCGCCGGCCCCGCTGATCACGTTGAGTCCGCCGGCGGGCAGCTTCTCGGCGACGCGCTGCTCGACCCGGGTCAGCGCCGGGGGAGTGGTCGGCGGCACCTTCACGATCACGGTGTTCCGGCCAGCAGTGCGTGCGGCAGCGAGGCGCCGAGGATCGCGATGGGCCAGTTGAACGGCACGATGATCGTCACCGTGCCCGGCGGCTGGTACGAGACGTCGGTCGACACCGGGATGTTCCCCGGCACCACCGGCAGCGTATGCGACGAGTCGACCTCGTCGGCGAGCATGAGGGCGAGGTTCCAGCGGATCTCGAAGACCAGCGCGTCACCCACGCCTACGACCCCCGGCTTGCCCGGGTCGGCGACCGCGAGCGTCTCGTCGGTGAACCGCTCCGCACCCCCGCGAATGAAAAGACAAGATTGTCGCTGATATCGGCGACAATCGGGCGGAGCGAGTAGGCTCGAGGCAGACAGCGAGGCCGGGAGGACAGCATGACGGATGCCGCGCTCGCCGAGAGCGACAGCGCAGGTGCGCCGGCGCGCATCGATCTGACCCAGCAGTTGCGTGACGCGATTCTGGGCGCCGACTTCGCTCCGCATCAGCGCCTCATCGAAGCTGACCTCAGCGAGCGTTACGGCGCCTCACGCGCGTCGGTACGGACCGCGCTGCTGAACCTCGCCAGCGAGGGACTCGTCGAACGCCTGCCCAACCGCGGAGCGCGGGTGCGCGCGATCAGCGTCGACGAGGCCGTCGAGATCGTCGAAGTGCGCATCGGGCTCGAGTCGCTGTGCGCACGCAAGGCCGCCGAGAACCTCACCGCCGACGATGCGGCCGAGCTGCGCCACCTGCGCGAGGCGATCACGGATGCCGTCGGCTCGGGCGATCTCGTCGAGTACTCGCGGCTCAATCAGGAGCTCGACCAGCGGGTGCGCGAGATGAGCCGCCACACGACCGCGACCCGGCTGCTCGAGCGGCTGCGTGCCCAGTCCGCGCGGCACCAGTTCCGCCTCGCCTTCCACCCGGGCCGGGCCGGGACGTCGGCACAGGAGCACATTGCCATCATCGACACGGTGCTCGCGAAAGACCCCGACGCGGCAGAGGATGCCACACGCGCACACCTGGCGAGCATCATCGCCCTGTTGCGCAGTATGGACTGACGTTCGCCGAACCCGTCCGGAACGACGAGGGGATGCCGCGGCGAGCCGTGGCATCCCCTCGTCCCTCTGCCGGCTCAGCCCACGGCGTCGATCGTGTCGTAGCCCGTTCCGTTGAACTTCTGCACTACGACTTCGGACACGGCGGGGATGCCGTCGTGCGTCGTATCGATGGCGGCACCGGGCAGCATGAACGGCGCGTCGAAGCTCGACACGTTCTCGAGCGCCTCCATGAAGTTCTCACGCGTCGGCTCGGTCATGGTGGTGAACGCCTGATCGAGGGTGGCTGCGGCGATCCAGCTCCACACGCAGTGCGGGAAGCCGGGCACGCCGTCCTGGTTGGTGTACTCGCCGAGCGCAGCCATGAAGGCCTTGCCATCGTCGCTGTCCTGGAACGCGGGGCTTGCCGCGTTCTGCGAGAACGCGACCGTGTAGATGCCCGGGAACGCCGCGCCGCCGCCCGGCTCGAGGATCGCGCTCGGGCTCGACGTGTTCGACGGCAGGAACCAGCTCGGCATCCAGCCCAGCTGCTGCGACTTCTGCAGCGCCGAGATCACGAGCGGTGTGACCGACATGGCGTTGAAGAAGATGTCGGCACCCGTGCCGGCGAGTTCGGTGAGCTGCGCATCGACACTCGTGTCGGTGGCCTCGTAGGTCAGCTCGCCGACGATCTCGATGTCGGGGCTGTCCTTGATGGCCTCCTTCAGTCCCTCGACGTAGCCGTCGCCGTAGTCGTCGTTCTGCGACAGGATGGCGAGCTTGTGCGGCTCGCCCGAGGCGACGAGCGCCTCGCCGAAGGCCTGACCCTCCTGCGGGTAGGTGGCCACGAGTCCGAGCTGCCACGGGCTCTCCTGCCGGTTGCTGAACAGCGGGTCACCGGTCATGACGAGCACCTGCGGGAACTTCTCGTCGATGGCGGCCTCGCGCCACGCCCGGTTGGTCGGCGTGCCCAGGCCGATGCCGCCGGCGAAGACGCCCTCCGCCACCATCTGCTGAAAGTTCGACAGCGCCTTCTGCGGGTCGTACTGGTCGTCGTACGTCTTGATCTCGATCGTGCGGGTCTTGCCGTCGCCGAACTCGATCCCACCCTCGGCGTTCTTGGCGCCGAAGTACGCGAGCGCACCGTCGGCGGTGCAGTTGCCGGGACCGGCGGTCGCGCCGGTCAGCGGTGTGCTGATGCCGAAGGTGAGCGTCGTGTCGGTGATACCCGGGCTGGCCGTGGCCGCACCGTCGTCACCCCCGCCGCTGTCGCCCCCGCCGCCGCGCGCGCACCCGCTGAGGATGAGTGCGACGGCGGATGCCATGGCAACGATGCCGACGGCTCCCTTCAGGTTCTTGCGCATGTTCATGCCTGACCTTGCCTCTCTGTTTCGGGTCCCTCCGCCGTCTTGTCAGGCGGTGGAGTGGTGTGTGGGTTCTTGTCGCGCCGGCGCAGCAGCCGGCGGATCACACGGGGGAACGAGACGAGTCCGCCGGGCAGCAGGAACAGCACCGCGACCAGGATCACGCCCTGGCTGATGGCCGTGATGGTGGGGTCGATCGCGTTGGTCACCTGCGGGACGAGCACGTAGTAGATGCCGCCGATGATCGAGCCGACGATGCTGGCCGCGCCGCCGACGACCATGGCCGCCAGCAGGCTGATCGAGTGGTGGAACGCCATCGTCTCGGGCGATGTGTACTGCACGGCGACCATGTAGAGGAAGCCGCTGGCGCCACCGAACAGCGAGGCCAGTGTAAACGCCAGGACCTTGTACCGGTAGGGCGAGATGCCCATCGATCGGGCGACGTTCTCGTTCTCCTTCACGATGCGCATCGCGCGGCCGTATTTGCCGCGGACGAGGTTGTACGCGGCGGCGAAGGCGACCACCGCGATGCCGATGACCACGTAGTACTGCCACTGGTCGTCGTAGAGCCCGGTCCATTCCGGCGCCGACGAGAAGCGCGCCGAGGTGCCCTGCGACCCGCCGGTGAGGTCCGACAGGCGCTTGGCGAGCGGCACGCCGATGATCGGCAGCGCGATGGTGACCATGGCGATCGCCAGGCCGCCCAGGCGTGCGGCGGCCAGGGCGATGATCAGGCCGAGGATCGCGGGGATGACGCACGCGGCGACGAACACGATGACGATGTTCCAGTCGTGGGTGACCCCGTACGCGGTGACGTAGGCGCCCACGCCGAGGAAGAAGATCTGCCCGAGCATGACCTGCCCGGTGTAGCCCATGATGATGTTCAGCCCCAGCACGGCCACGGCGTAGACGCCGACGCGGGTGAGGGTCTGGTTGGCGAACGCGGGCAGAATCAACGGCAGCACGGCCAGTACGACCAGTAGCACGAGCAGGCCGACCCAGCGCACCCACGGGGTGCGGACGAAAGCGGTGAGAGCACTCATCAGACGCGTACCACGACCTTCCTGCCGAACAGTCCCTGCGGTCGCAGGAGCAGCACGATGAAGAGGATGATGAACGGCACTGCGATCTTGAGGTCGTGGCCGATGAAGGGCACGTAGACGGCGGCGAGGTTCTCGAGCATCCCGATGCCCCATGCGGCCACCACGGCGCCGAGCGGGCTGTTCAGTCCGCCGATGATGACCGCGGCCAGCGCGTACACGAGCGCGGTGTCCATCATGGCGGGGGTGAGGGTGAGCTGCGGAGCGACGAGCGCACCGGCGACGGCGCCCAGGGCGGCGGCCAGCCCCCAGCCGGTCATGAGCAGGCGCCCCACCGGCAGGCCCGACAGCGCGGCAGAGGTCGGGTTGAACGAGACGGCGCGCAGGGCCAGGCCGAGCTTGGTGCCGATGAACAGCAGCTGCAGCACGACCATGATCGCAACGATCACGGCGATCGTGCCGATCGAGCGCACGCTGATGACGGCGCCGAACACGTCGATCGTGTCGAGCGGGAACAGCGATGGGAACTGCCGGTTGTTGTACCCCCACAGCCACCCGCAGATGCCGGTGAACAGGGTCAGCAGACCGATGGTGACGACGACCGCCGTGTCGGGGTCGCCGCCTTCGAAGCGGCGGATGAGCAGCCGTTCGACCACGGCGCCGATCACGAACGAGACGAGCAGCGTGCCGAGGATCGCCAGCAGAAGCGGCAGTCCCCAGCCGATCAGCACGTAGGCGATGTAGGCCGACAGCACGGCCATGGCGCCCTGCGAGAAGTTGATCAGGCCGGTCGATTGGTTCACGAGCACGATCGCCAGGGCGAGCGCGGCGTAGATCGAGCCGGTCGAGAGGCCGTCGATCACGAGCTGGATGAAGGTGTTCACGTCAACCTCCCAGGTAGGCTCGGCGGATCTCATCCATGCCCTTGAGCTCGGCGGATGATCCGGTCAGTACGTTGCGCCCGGTCTCGAGAACCGTGGCGGAGTCGACGATCGTGAAGGCGAGGTTCGCATTCTGCTCGACCACGAGCATCGCGATCCCGGCGTCCTCGCGCAGTCTGCCGATGGCCTCGTACACCGTCTTCGCGGTACTCGGGGCAAGGCCGAGGGATGCTTCGTCCAGCAGCAGCAGGCGGGGCTTGGCCATGACGGCGCGACCGATCGCGAGCATCTGCTGCTCACCGCCGGACAATGCCGATGCGGACGACGAGATGCGGTTGCGCAGCTGCGGGAACAGTTCGAGCAGATAGTCGATGTCGGATGCGATGCCCCTGCGGTCCTTGCGCAGGTAGGCGCCGACCCGCAGGTTCTCGCGCACGGTGAGCTGGCCGAGCGTGCCGCGGCCCTCCGGCACGTGTGCAATGCCGAGCGCCGCGACCTGCTCGGGGCGCAGTCCGCGGATATCGCGCCCGTCGAACACGATGCGCCCGGTGGTGCGCACCGAGCCGCTGATGGCGCGCAGTGTCGTCGTCTTGCCGGCTCCGTTCGCGCCGAGGATGCCGACGGCACCGCCTTCGGGTACCGACAGCGAGACGCCGTCGAGCACCTGCACGGAGCCGTACGACGCGGTGACGTCTTCGAGCTCAAGCAGCGTCATCGGCGGCCTCCTTCCCGATGTACGCCTCGATCACCCGCGGGTCGGACTGCGCTTCTGCGGGTGTGCCCTCCATGAGCTTGCGGCCGTGGTCGAGCACCACCACGTGCTCGGTGAGGGCCGAGATGAGGCCCATGTGGTGCTCGACGACGACGATGGTCACATCGAAGTCGTCGCGGATGCCGCGCACGAGCTCGATGAGGCGATCCACCTCGGCGTGGGGGAGCCCGGCAGCCGGCTCGTCGAGCAGCAGCAGCCGGGGCTGCAGCAGGAGCGCCCGGCACAGCTCGACGCCCTTGTGCAGGCCGTGCGACAACTCGTCGGGCGTGCGGTGCGCTGCCCAGCCGAGGTCGAGCCGGTCGAGCAGCTCCAGCGCGCGGGCGCGCTCGAGCTGCTCGGCCTTGCGGGTGAACGGCAGCCGCAGCGACCACTCGAGCGGGCCGCCGCGCAGGTGCGGCTGCGCGCCGAGCATGACGTTCTCGAGCACCGTCTCGTGCAGCTGCAGCGCCGCGTGCTGGAACGTGCGGGCGAGGCCGAGCCGCGACATCCGCCACGACGGCTTCGACAGCAGCTCGGTGTCGTCCAGCCGCACACTGCCCGACGAGGGGCGGTAGTGCCCGCTGATGCAGTTGAACAGCGAGGTCTTGCCTGCGCCGTTCGGGCCGACCAGCCCGAAGATCTGCCCCGGCTCCACCGTGAAGCCGACGTCTTCGAGCACGGTCACGCCGCCGAAGTGCAGGTTGACGCCCTGCACCGTCAGTTGAGCGCCCATGGATACCTTTCGCGTCGTTGCGTGCTTATTCAGATTGTCGAAGATTTTGGTGTGAAATTCTACGGAGAATACGAAATCGTGACCAAAGCCCCGACGATACGGGTGTCTCCCTGTCATGGTGAGGCATGAAGGGGAGGTACCGCCTCACTGGATTCCTATGAACAGAATTCTTGCCCGCGCCGTCGTAACGCCCGACCTACGCTGGCAACGACGACGAAAGGAAGGGTCGACGATGACTGAAACACTTGCTGAGGCGATCGAGCGTGTCGGCAGCCCGGTGGAGCTGCTGCGCAACCAGAACTGGCCGGCGTTCACGTTCCCGGTCGCACCCGAGTACACCAACTGGCGCGACGAGCAGCGGGCGTGGAGCACGACGGTGGCGATCATGGACCAGTCGCACCACATGACCCAGCTGTTCCTGCACGGTTCGGACCTCCTCGAGCTGCTGAGCTCGATCTCGCCCAACACGTTCGCGACGTTCCGCCCGGGCGTGGCCAAGCAGCTGATCTCGGTCAACCAGGACGGCTACCTGATCGGTGACGGCATCCTCTTCTACAACTCCGAAGGCCCCGACGGCCTCGTTCTCATCGGCCATCACCTGCTCATCGACTGGGTGCGCTTCAACGTCGAGAAGGCGCAGGCAGCCGGCAAGGACGTGCACCAGCGTCTCGAGCCGAACTCGCACATGCGGCAGGGTCCGCCCACGTTCTACCGCTACGAGCTGCAGGGACCGAAGGCCGACGAGGTCATGGAGAAGCTCTTCGGCGGCCCTGTGCCGGAGCTGAAGTTCTTCCACATCGGTGACTTCGAGATCGCTGGCCGCCAGGTGAAGGCACTGCGTCACGGCATGGCCGGCCAGCCCGGGTTCGAGTTCTACGGACCCTGGGAGGACAACGAGGTCATCATGAACGCGCTCCTGGAGGCGGGGGAGGAGTTCGGCGTGCGCCGCGTGGGGGCCAAGGCCTACTCGTCGTCGCCGCTGGAGTCGGGCTGGGTGCCCACGCCGTTCCCCGCGATCTTCGACGAGGACTTCGCCGAGTACCGCGAATGGCTGCCGGCCGCCCGCGCGGGCAACGTCGCCGGGTCGCTGAACTCACCCGACATCCACGACTACTACATGACACCGTTCGACCTGGGCCTCGGCCGTTCGGTGCGGTTCGACCACGACTTCCACGGGCGCGAGGCGCTCGAGAAGCACGCCGAGAACCCGCGCCGACGCAAGGTGACGCTGCTGTGGAACGCCGAGGACGTCGCCGCGATCGTGCAGTCGCAGGTCGAGCCGGGCACGCCGGGCAAGTTCCTCGACTTCCCGAAGTCGCGGTACGGGCTGTTCCAGATGGACGAGGTGCACAAGGACGGCACGCTCGTCGGCATCTCGACCGACTGCGGGTACGTGACCATGGCCCAGCTGTACATGTCGCTCGCGACGGTCGACGCCGACGTGGCCGAGGGTGACGAGGTCGTGGTCGTCTGGGGCGAGGACCCGGTATCGCGCAAGGACTCGGTCGACCAGGTGCACCGGCAGATGCAGGTGCGCGCGACCGTCGCTCCCGCGCCGTACCAGGAGTACGCACGCACGGTCTACCGCGCCGACGCCTAAGGTTCTGCTGAACGGAACCCGCGTTACGATGGCGGCAGACCGAGGAGGATGCCGTGGCGCGAGGCTCTGCTGGGCTGTCGGTGCTGTCGCGGCACCTGCGCATCCTCGAGGCCTTCGACGCCTGGCATCCGTTCCTCACTCTGAGTGAGGTGGCCGACGCTGCCGATCTGCCCCGATCGAGTGCGCATCGGCTCGTGGCCGAGCTCGAGCGCGAGGGGCTGCTCGAGCGCCTGTCCGATCGCACGTACCGGCTCGGGGTGCGGCTGTGGGAGTTCGCCAGCCGCACGCCCGGCGCGGTCGGGCTGCGCGAGATCGCCCGACCGTGGCTGACGGCGGTGCACGAGCGGGTGCGCCAGCACACCCAGCTCGGGGTGCTGAGCGGCCGCGACATCCTCTTCATCGAGCGGATGTCGACGCGCGACGCCGTCATCAACGCCACCCTCATCGGGGGGCGCATCCCGCTGCACGCGTCGTCGAACGGGCTGGTGCTGCTCGCGCACGCCGACCGGACGCTCATCGACGCGGTCGCCGCCGGGCCGTTCCGGGTGTACACCGACCGAACACCGCGCACCGAGCCCGAGCTGCGCGCGCTGTTGCGCCAGGTGAGGGAAGACGGGTTCGCCGTGGCCGAGGGGTTCATCCACGTCGAGTCGCGGGGCGTCGCCGTGCCGGTCATCGGGCCGGGCGGCACGGTGTACGCCTCGTTGGGCGTGGTGCTTCCCAACGACGGCACCTCCGCAGTCCCCTACGTCGATCTGCTGCGCCGTGCCGCCGCCGGCGCCGCACGCGACCTGGCCACCGCCTACCGGCCCGATGTCAACGAGCGCACCCACGGCATCCGGTCGCTGGTGACCGGGTCGCGCCGGTCGCTGGAGTTCCTGGAGAGCATCGACGCCACCACGCTCGAAGGCGGCGACGCCCGCAGCGATGCGCTCAGAGCGAGTGCATCGTGATGTGGGTCGCGACCCTCGGGCTCGATGAAGCCGGGCGGCTCGGCGCGTCGGCCGCGGGCGAGGAGGCATCCGGCCTTCCCGCCGACATGACCCGCGCGACCCTGGCCCGGGTCGAGCGGATCGTCGCCGGTGGTCAGTCGGTGTAGCCCGTGCGCCAGCCGCCCTGGTACTCGGTGCGGGCGGTCTCGGCGTAGGGCACGGGGCTGACGATCGCGCGCACGGCGAGCTGCTCGTGCGGCTCGACGGTCGCCTTGCGCGACCCACCGTCGGGCTCGCCCCACACCACGCGCACCTCGGCGCCCACCGGCACCTCGGTGTCGACGGTGGCCAGGGACAGCCCGCGCTTCTCGTTCGCGGTGACGCCGGTGAACAGCGACAGGCCGACGGTGTTGCCGTCGGCGTCGATGACGGCGTCGTAGTTGCTCGAGCCGTAGTTGGCGTTCGGCAGGTCGAAGAACTGGTAGCCGGGGCCCTCGCGGTCGAGCACGGATGCGAGGATCCTCGAGAGGTCCTCGTCGTTCCACGCCAGTGTGACCTTCTTGCGCTGCTGAGCGGGATCGAGCTTCTCGAGGGCGTCGCGGCCGATGAAGTCGTGGTCGAACTTCACGAACGAGCCGTAGCCGAGCTCCCACGGGTTGAGGTAGTAGTCCTCGATGTCCGTAGACACGAACGAGCCGGCCAGTGCGTTGATCGCCTCGTAGCTGTTCGCGGGCAGCCACTCGCGGTAGGCGCGTTCGGCATCACTGGAGTAGATCGCCGGCAGTGGCGAGGGGATCCATCCCGACTCGAGCGTGTTCGACGAGTAGGCACGCGACCCGCACGGCTCGATGCCGAACTCGCGGCCCGCCTCGAGGATCGCATCGCGCACGCGGCCGTGCTCGGCGTACGGCCCCCACAGCTCCAGGCCGGGCGCGCCCGCCATGCCGTGCCGCAGGGTGCGCACCGGCGTGGCGGCGATGGTCGTGTGCCCCATGTGGAAGAACTTCACCTGCTCGACCGGTCCGCCGGCGAGCTTCTCGATGATCGCCCACGCGTTCGGGCCCTGGATCTGGAACCGGTAGTAATCGCGGTGCACCGCCTCGCCGTAGGGGCGCGAGGGGGAGCGGTCGTCGTAGCGGAACTCGACGTCGTAGCCGCCGGTCTCGGCGTGGACCTGCAGACAGTTCGCGCCGGGTGCGCGGCCGACGTACACGGACTCTCCCGGGGCCTCGTGGAAGAGGATGCCGTCACCGATCACACCGCCGTTGGAGGCCGTGGGCACGAACTGCTTCGCGGTGTCGACGGGGAAGTTCGCGAACGAGTTGATGCCGGTGTCGCTCAGCAGTCTCAGGGCGTCGGGCCCCGAGACGAAGAAGTTGACCATGTGGTGGGTCTGGTCGTACAGCACCGCGGTGTGCCGCCACGCCTTCTGCTCGCGTCGCCAGTTCGTGAACTCGGCGGGCACCACGGGGTAGATGTAGGTGCCGAGCTGCGAGTCGCGCAGCATCCCGACCGTGTCGCCGTGCTGGTCCAGCAGCTCCTGCAGGTTGTGTGCCATCTCTGTCTCCCTCGACTCTGGCCGTCATCCGAAAAATACCTATCTACAGAGGTATCATACGCTCAACCAAAATTGTTGACAATATCTTGACCAGCAGTGCGGGCTGTGGTTCGCTAACGCTGAGCCGGCCCGAGGGAGTCATATGCCTGCGCACGTCGCCGTGACCGACATCGCGCGTGCCGATGCCGCGGCGATCTGGTCACCGACGGACCCACGTCTACCGAGTACCCGAGCGGTGCCTTCGACTCCGATGTGCCCCGACCCCACCTGAGAAAGGACACCATGGCCACCAGTGAGAACTTCGACCTCGCCCACCTCGGCGCCGTCGAGCTGTTCACCCCCAAGTTCGAGGAGAGCCTGCACTTCTTCCGCGACATCTGCGCGATGCGCGAGGTCGCCCGCATCGGCGACTCGGCATACCTGCGCTGCTGGGACGAGTACCAGCTCTACACGCTCAAGCTCACTGCGTCGGACACGAACGGCGTGGGGCGCACGCTGTTCCGTGCCACGTCGCCGGAGGCACTCGATCGTCGCGTGGCCGCCATCGAGACCGCCGGGCTCGGGCACGGCTGGCGCGAGCCCGAGGTCGGCGTCGGCCGCTCGTACGAGTTCGAAGACCCCGACGGGCACGTCATGGCGCTCTACTACGACACCGAGCACTACGTGCCCGACGACGAGGACCGGCCCGCGCTGAAGAACCAGGCCTCGGCGTACCCCGGCCGCGGCATCAACGCGCGGCGTATGGACCACATCAACTACCTCGCCGCCGACGTGAACGCGGCGGGGGAGTTCTGGCGCGACGTGATGAAGTCGCGCGAGTCCGAGCGCGTGCGATTGGATGCCGGCGGCTACGCCGCCTGGTGGTTCCGGTTCCACCAGAAGTCGTACGACGTCGTGTACTCGGAGGACTGGACGGGAACGCGCGGCCGCTTCCACCACTTCGCCTTCGCTCCCGACTCGCGCGAAGACATCCTGAAGGCCGCCGACATCTGCCTCGAGAACGGCGTCTACATCGAGTACGGCCCGTACAAGCACGCCATCAACCAGACCTTCTTCCTGTACGTGTGGGAGCCGGGTGGCAACCGCATCGAGTTCGCCAACGCGCAGGCGCGCCTCATCGTCGACCCCGACTGGCCGGTCGTCGAATGGAGTCAGGCCGAGCGGGCCAAGGGGCAGGCGTGGGGCATGAAGACCGTCGCGACCTTCCACACGCACGGCACGCCGTTCGTCGAGAACCAGGAGGAGATCGACCGGGCGGCCCTGGCCGGCCACTGACCCGGCCGCCGGCCCCCACCAGCCACCGAAAACTCCTGATCTGGCCGAGGCAGGAAGATCGCTGCCCGCCGTGGCCTGACTACGCCAGAACAGGAGTTTCGGCGTAGCAGGAGTTTCGGCGTAACAGAAGTTTCGGCGTACGGAGGGGCGGGGGTAGAGGGGCGGGGTGGATGCCGGGGGCTCAGGCCGCGGGAAGCCAGGACTCCAGGTGGGGTACACGCGGCGCGCGTTGCCCTCGAAGATCGCGCGGCGGTCGGCGGGCGACAGGTCGGCCTCGTCGAGGTAGCGCTTGGTGTCGTCCCAGTAGCGGCCGGTCGAGGCATCCCGCCCGCGCACCGCTCCGATCATCTCGGAGCCGAACAGGATCTGCGTGTGCGGCACGACCTCCAACAGCAGATCGATGCCCGCCTGGTGGTACACGCACGTGTCGAACCACAGCTGCGCCATCGTGCCGTCGAGGTCCTGGCCCGGGTCGGCGGCCACGCCGCGGAATCGCCCCCAGTGGTACGGCACCGCCCCGCCACCGTGCGGAATGATCAGCCGCAGCCCCGGATGCCGCTGCAGGAGGCCCGACGACAGCGCCTGTACGAACACGGTGGTGCCGGCATGGACTGGATCAACTTCGTGCTGCTGCCGATGTTCCTGTTCTCGGCGACGCTGTACCCGATCTCCGTGTACCCCGAATGGGTGCAGGGCATCGTCATGGCGTTCCCGCTGTGGCACGGCGTCGAGCTCGTGTGCGGGTTCACGACCGGCGTGCTGACGGCGGGCATGTGGTGGCACGTGCTCTACGACGTCGTCATGATCGCGGTCGGACCCGTGTTCACCACCAAGCGACTGCGCGCCCTGTTCCTGGATTGAGCAAAGTGCTACTATGTAGAACATGGAGACTGTCGGTATTCGTGCACTGAAGCAGAACGCGTCGGCTGTGGTTGCCCGCGCCGTTGCGGGCGAGTCGATCACGATCACCGACCGCGGGCGTGCCGTCGCGCGTCTCACGCCCTTGGCGAGCACGACCATCGACACTCTCATCACGTCAGGGCGCGCACGCCCGCCTCTGCGACCACTCGCCGACCTGCCGGGCCCGGTGGGGGTAGGCGAACTCAGCTCTGTGGTTCAGCGAGGACGCGATGAGGAGCGTTACTGATGCACTACGCCGATACATCGGCGCTGGTGAAGCTTGTCGTTCCCGAGCCGGAGTCTTCGGCCTTGCGGCAGTGGCTCCATGGGAGTCACATCGAGCTCGTGACCAGCAGCATCGTGCGCACCGAGCTCCTGCGTGCCACACGTCGCGGAGACGTGGATGCCGGTGCGATGGCGCGAGCGCGCGACGTGCTGGCGAGACTCGTGATCGTCGATGTGACGACCGAAGTGCTTGACACCGCAGGTGTGCTCGATCCGGTCGAGGTCCGCAGTCTCGATGCCGTGCATCTTGCCACTGCACTCATCCTCGGCGACGAGATCGAGACCGTGATCACCTACGACGCCCGGATGGCTCAGGCCGCTGCCGCTCTCGGGCTCGCGATCAGCGCGCCCGCCTGACGCGCGCCCACCTGCTTCTCGGTGGGCTCGTAGGCATCCGCTCTACACTCGATCGAGTGCCTCTGCCCCTTCCCCCTGTCGCTGTGAAGATCGCCAAGCGTGCCCGCCTCGCGCTGAGCGCCGAGCGGGCCGCGTTCTGGCGGTCGCGGCCGGTGCAGGTCGATCAGGTGCTGTATGAGTCGTTCGCCGGCAACGCGGTCGGCTGCAACCCCGAGGCGATCTTCCGGAACCTGCTCGATCACCCCGACTACCTGCACCTGCAGCATGTCTGGGTCATCAGCGACCGTGCCGCCATCGCGCGGTTCGAGGCCGAGTTCGGTGCCCACCCGCGGGTGCGGCACGTCGTGCGCGGCACCAATGCGTACATCGCCGCCCTGTCGACGAGCGGCTACCTCGTCAACAACGCGACGTTCCCGCCGTCGTTCGGCAAGCGCCCCGGCCAGGTGTATCTCAACACCTGGCACGGCACGCCGCTCAAGCACATGGGCTTCGACATGCCCGACGGTGCGCACCAGTCGGCGAACACGCTGCGCAATCTCCTGTCGGCCGACTACCTGCTAGCGGCCAACCCGTTCATGGCCGAGACCATGTACGAAGGCGCGTACCGTCTGCGCAACATCTACCAGGGTCGCATCGTCGAAGAGGGCTACCCGCGCATCGACCGCCAGCGGCTGACGCCCGCCCAGACGCAGCAGGTGCGCCGTGACCTCTCGCGTCGCGGGCTGGCGCTCGGGGACCGGCGGATCGTGCTGTTCGCCCCCACCTGGCGCGGGGCGTCGTTCAGCTGGCCCGATCGCGACGTCGATGCGCTGGCCGCTCAGGTCGACGCACTGCAGCAGGCGCTCGGCGACGAGCACATCGTGCTGCTGAAGACCCACCAGGTCGTGCACCGGCACGCCGCCACCCGCCCGGCGCTGGCCCGCGTGCTGGTGCCCGACGCGATCCCGGCCAACGTGCTGTTGGGCGCCGCCGACGCGCTCGTGACCGACTACTCGTCGATCTTCTTCGATTACCTGGCCACCGGCCGGCCCATCGCGTTCCTCACGCCCGACGCCACCGACTATCAGGAGTCGCGGGGCACCTACCTGCCGCTCGACGAGCTGCCCGGGCCTGTGGGTTCCGACCCCGCCGAGGTGGGCGCGGCACTGCGCACCCTGATCGAGGACGGTGCGAAGCACGAACGCTACGACGAGTGGGCCGATAGATTCGTGCCCTTCGACGACGGTCACGCCACCGAGCGCATCGTCGACATCGTGTTCGGCCGCCACGAGTCGGGCTACCGGGTGCGCCGGGCGCGCACCGACGGGCGCACCCGGCTGCTGTTCCACCTCGGCGGCATGCGCGCCAACGGCATCACCACCTCGGCGCTGAATCTGCTCAGCGCGCTCGACCCGCAGCGCTACGACGTGACCGCGGTGATGGGCTACGCCCAGTCGCCGGCCGCGCGGGCGAACCAGTTGCGGGTTCCCGCGCACGTGCGACAGATCTTCCGCATCGGCGGCATGAACGGGTCGAAGGCCGTGCAGCTGCGACGCCGGCGCAACGACTGGCGCGGCACGCCGCTCGGCCCGCGCGCGGCGGAGTGGCATCTGCGCCTGTGGGAGGACGAGTGGACCCGCGTGCTGGGCTCGGGCCGCTTCGACTGGGCAGCCGACTTCAGCGGGTACAGCCCGTTCTGGGCGAACCTGGTGCTGCACGCTCCGGCGACCACGCACGCCATCTGGCTGCACAACGAAATGGTCGCCGACCGCAATCGCACCGTCGGCGGCAGGGCGCGCATGCACCGCAGCCTGGGGCTCGTCTTCGCGCTGTACAGGCACTACGAGCAGCTCGTGTCGGTGTCGCCGAGCCTCACCGAGCTCAACCGCGTGCAGCTGGCCGGCTCGGCGCCGAGCGTGCGCTTCCGCACCGTGCGGAATCTGCCCGACGTGGAGCGGGCGGCTACCGGCATCCGGCTGCCGCTGTCCAGCGTGCTCGACGAGGGCGAGCCGCGGCCCGAGTGGTTCGCCGAGCTCGCCGCGGGCGACGCGACCTGGTTCATCAGCGTCGGGCGCCTGTCGCCCGAGAAGAACCACGCGCGGCTCATTCGGGCCTTCGCCGCGGTGCACCGGCAACGGCCTGACACCCGGCTGCTGATCGTGGGCTCCGGCCCCCTCGAGGACGAGCTGCGCACGCTGATCGAGCGGGAAGGACTGCCGGATGCCGCGTTCCTGGCCGGATCGCGCAGCAACCCGTACCCGCTGCTGGCCGCAGCCGACTGCTTCGTGCTGTCGAGCAACTACGAGGGCCAGCCCATGGTGCTGCTTGAGGCGGCACTGAGCGATCTGCCCATCGTGTCGACGGCGTTCGCATCGGTCGAAGACGCCCTGCCACCGGGCGCGATCCACGTGGTCGCACAGGACGATGCGGCGCTCGCCGCGGGGATGACGGCGTTCCTGGACGGCGACGTCCCGGCCAGTCACCTCGACGCCGAGGCCTACACGGCCGCGGTGATGGCGGAGTTCGCGGCGGTCGCCGACCCCCGGTGACCGGTGGCCGGACGACGCGCGCGGATCAGCGCCAGAGCACCGCGATCCCCGCGTTGACGAGCGCGAGCACGCCGACGATCCAGAACAGCGCCGGAGACAGCGTCTTCTGCTTGCGCTGGCGTGCCCCGCCGATGCCGAGCAGCGCGCCGATGACGATCAGCAGGATGAGCTTGACGCCGAGCTTGGTGTAGTTCATCTCGATGCCCGCCGGCCACGGTGCCGCCAGCACCAGGCCGGTGATGAGCGCGATCACCATGCCCCACGTCATGAGCGGGGTGAACCGCACGCGGCGCGCGACGGCCTCGACCAGCCACGAGCCGAACAGGACGGCGAAGCCGATGATGTGCAGGTAGACGACGATGTGCCGCAGAATCTCCATGGCCCCAGCGTACCTTGCGTGTGACTGAAGGTCAGCCCCGCAGCTCCCGCACGGCCAGCGCGGTGCGGATCGCCGCATCCGCCGCTTCGAAGCCCTTGTCCTCGTGCGAGCCGGGCAGGCCCGCCCGGTCGAGCCCCTGCTGCTCGTCGTCGAGGGTGAGCACGCCGAACCCGACGGGCTTGCCGGTGTCGAGGGCGACCCGCGTGAGACCGTCGGTGGCGGCGGCGGCCACGAACTCGAAGTGGGGCGTGCCGCCGCGGATGATGACGCCCAGCGCCACCGCGGCATCCGCGCCAGCCTCCAGCGCCGCCTTCGCGACCACCGGCAGCTCGAACGACCCGGGCACGCGCACGACCCGGTGCCGCGCGCCCGCGGCCTCGGCCGCGCGCACCGCGCCGGCGATGAGTCCGTCGGCGATGGTCTCGTGCCACTGCCCGGCGACGATGACGATGTCGAGGCCGGTCGCGTCGACCTCCCGCTGCTGTGGTGCGCCCTTGCCGCTCACGCTCCGGTTCCTTCCTTCAGGTGGGCCAGCGCGTCGGCGAGCTCGTCGTCGCCGATGATGTGGCCCATGCGATCCCGCTTGGTCTGCAGGTACTGGTGGTTGTTCGGTCCGACACCGACGATCAGCGGCACCTGCTCGACCACGTCGAGCCCCAGTTCGCGCAGGCGCTTGGTCTTGTCGGTGTTGTTCGTCATGAGCCGCACACGTTCGACGCCGAGGTCCGCGAGGATGCCGGCGGCCGCCGCGTAGTCGCGTGCGTCGGCCGGAAGCCCCAGGGCGAGGTTCGCGTCGACCGTGTCGAGTCCGCGCTCCTGCAGGCTGTACGCGCGCAGCTTGTTGATCAGCCCGATGCCGCGCCCCTCGTGCCCGCGCATGTAGACGACGACCCCGCCATGCTGCTCGATCTCGGCCAGCGCCGCATCCAGCTGCGGGCCGCACTCGCACTTCAGCGACCCGAACGCCTCTCCGGTCAGGCACTCGGAGTGCACTCGCACCAGGGGTGCGTCATCGGGGAGGTCGCCGGAGACGACAGCGAGGTGGTCGGTGCCGGTGACGCGGTCCTTGTACGCGAGGAAGCGGAACGCGCCGTGCGCCGTGGGCACGGACGACTCGGCGCGCAGGCTCACACGGCGTCGGTGCGCCGAATGGACGGACACCTCGTGTGGTGACACCCGTTCGAGGTGCGCGATCAGCTGCTCGATCGTGATCACGGGCACGCCCTCGCGCTCGCCCATCTCGAGCAGCCCGGGCAGGCGCATCATGCTGCCGTCCTCGGCGACGACCTCGCCGATCGCGCCGACGGGCGACAGCCCGGCGAGCTGCATGAGCTCGACCGCCGCTTCGGTGTGGCCGGCGCGCTCGCGCACGCCGCCCTCCACCGCGCGCAGCGGCAGGATGTGTCCGGGGCGGATCACCGATGCGGGGGTGGCGTCGGGATCGGCGAGGACGTTGAGCGTGTGCGACCGGTCGGCGGCGCTGATGCCCGTCGATACGCGGTCGGCCGCGTCGACGCTGACCGTGTAGGCGGTGCCCCGTGAGTCCTCGTTGACCGCCACCATCGGCGGCAGGTCGAGGCGGTCGGCCCATTCGGCGGGCATGGGCGCGCACAGGAAGCCGCTCGACCAGCGGATCGTCCAGGCAAGCCACTCGGGGGTGGCGAGCTGGGCCGACAGGATGATGTCGCCCTCGTTCTCGCGATTCTCGTCGTCGGCGACGATGACGGGGCGGCCGGCGCGCAGCGCGTCGAGCGCGTCGTCGATGGGGGAAAGGCTCATCGCGAGCCTCCTTCTTCGGTGGGGTGGGACGGTGCGAACGCCAGCAGGCGCTGCACGTGGCGGGCGAGGATGTCGGTCTCGAGGTTGACCCGGTCGCTGGGCGTGCGCTCGCCGAGGGTCGTGGCGGCGAGCGTCTCGGGGATCAGCGAGACCTCGAACCATTCGTCGCTGGTGACGCTGACCGTCAGCGACACACCGTCGACGGCGATGGACCCCTTGTCGACGACGAGCGGGGCCAGGGCTCGGGAAAGCGAGATGCGCAGCACCCGCCACTGGTCGCCGGGGCGCACCTCGAGCACCTCGCCGGTGCCGTCGATGTGCCCCTGCACGATGTGCCCACCCAGGCGTCCGTCGGCGGCCATCGCCCGCTCGATGTTGACGGCACCGCCGGTCTCGAGGAGCGCGAGGGTCGACATGTCGAGGGTCTGCTTCATGACGTCGGCGGTGAACCAGTCGTCGCCCTGGTCGACGACCGTGAGGCATACGCCGCTGACCGCGATCGACGCGCCGTGCGTGGCATCCGTCACCGCCTTCGGGGCGCGCACCGTGAGCCGCACGCCGTCGCCCGACGGTGCGATGGCCGTGACCTGGCCCTGCTCTTCGACGATTCCGGTGAACATCAGCCTGTCTCCTCTGCGCCTGGTGCGGGGTGGGCAACGATCAAAAGGTCGTCGCCGAGTCTTTGGATGGATGCCACGGCGATGCGCCGCTGCTCCGTGATGGTGCGCACGCCCAGTGCGCCGAGCGCCGGCCGGTCGGCGCCGTCGGGCCCGACGCCGAGGAGCGTCGGCGCCACATAGACGAGCAGCTCGTCGGCGAGCCCCGCGCGCACGAACGCGCTCGCGACGGTCGGACCGCCCTCGACGAAGAGCCGCTGCACGCCGCGCACGCGCAGGTCGGCCAGCAGTGCGGGCAGGTCGTGGTCGGTGTGCAGCACGGGAGGCTGCGGGTGGCGGTGCACGGCCGCATCGTCCGGGATCGGCCGGGCGCCGAGCACGACGGGTACCGGCTGCTGCTCGTACAGCGACCCGTCGGGCCGTCGCGCCGTCAGTGCGGGGTCGTCGGCGAGCACCGTGCCCGTGCCGGCGACGATCGCGTCGGCCTGGCTGCGGCGGCGGTGCACGTCTTCGCGGGCGGAGGGTCCGGTGATCCACTGGCTCGTGCCGTCGGCGGCAGCGGCGCGCCCGTCGAGGCTCTGCGCCCATTTGACCGTCACGTGCGGGCGGCCGAGGCGCTGCACGGTCAGCCACGAGTCCAGCAGCGCCCGCCCGTCGTCGCCGCGCAGTCCCGGCGCGACGTCGACGCCGGCGGCGCGCAGGCGGTCGGCGCCGCCGTGGGAGTGCAGTCCCGGGTCGTCGACGGCGTATACGACCCGGCCGATGCCGACCTCGATGAGTGCCTCGCTGCAGGGGCCGGTGTGCCCGGTGTGATTGCACGGCTCGAGGGTGACCACCGCGGTGGCGCCGCGTGCGGCGCCGGCCGGCAACTGCGACAGTGCATCCACCTCGGCGTGCCGTGTGCCGGTGCCCCGGTGCCAGCCCTCGGCGATCACGTCGCCCGAGGGTGAGAGGATCACCGCGCCGACCTGTGGATTGACCCCGCGCGGTCCGCGCTGCGCGAGCGCGAGGGCACGGCCCATCGCCGTGTGCTCGATGTCGCTGTGCGTCATGCCCCGTCCTCGCCCTCGGGCCCCGGGGATACGCGGGAGGGGTGCCACGACTGTGCGCGACACCCGTGCTGCCTCCCATCCGGACTCGCGCTGGTCTCCAGCGCATCACCGTCGGTTCCGGAATTCCACCGGATCGACTCGCCGCCGCGAGGGCGTCGGGTTCGCGGACTCTCACCGCCGGTTCGGATTCTCACCGACCCCGGAGCACGTCGTGTTCCAGTGTAGTCAACCGTGGCAACCCGGATTCATTCCCGCTCCCGCGGGCGACCGCTGTCGCCGAGGGCATGTAGCCTGGGAGGGGAAGGGGAAGGGATGCCGCAGCTCACCGCAGCAGACGAGTCGGCCGCCACGCCGGCCGCTGGGGGGTTCGCCGCGCTCGCGGCGCGACCCTATGCCGATGTGCTCATCGTGGGCGGCGGGATCAACGGGATCGCGACCTTCCGCGACCTGGCGATGCAGGGCGTCGACGTGGTGCTGGTCGAACGCGGCGACTTCGTCAGTGGGGCGTCTGCCGCCTCGTCGCACATGATCCACGGTGGTGTGCGCTACCTCGAGAACGGCGAGTTCCGCCTCGTGCACGAGGCCGTCACAGAGCGCAACAGTCTGCTCCAGATCGCCCCGCACTACGTACGGCCGCTGCAGACCACGATCCCGATCTTCTCCACATTCTCGGGCATCCTCGGCGCGCCGCTGCGGTTCCTGCGGCACGGGGCAGGGCGGCCCACCGAGCGCGGCGCACTGCTCATCAAGATCGGCCTGGTCATCTATGACTCGTTCTCGCGCGGCGGTGGGCTCTTCGGCCGGGCAGCGGTGCCGCGGCACGAGTTCCGCGGGCGTGCACAGTCGCTGCGCGACCTTCCCCAGCTCAACCGCGATGTGAAGTATACGGCGACCTACTGGGACGCCTCGCTGCACGACCCCGAGCGCCTCGCGCTCGACCTGCTGCATGACGGGATCGCCGCGGGCGGTGAGCGAGTGCGCGCGGCGAACTACACCGCCGCGGTGGGGGTCGACGGCAGTCGGGTCGTGCTGCGCCCCTCGACAGGCTCGGGGAGCGGTGCAGCTGATCTGCCGTTCGCGGCATCCGTCGTCATCAACGCCTCGGGACCGTGGACCGACCTCACCAACCTCGCCCTCGGCGACCCCACGGCGTACATGGGCGGCACGAAGGGCTCGCACATCGTGCTGGACCATCCCGAGCTGCTGGCGGCCACAGCCGGGCGTGAGCTGTTCTTCGAGCACAGTGATGGGCGTATCGTGCTGATCTACCCGCTGAAGGGCCGCGTGCTGGTGGGCACCACCGACCTCGAGCACGACATGCGCGAGCCGATCGTGTGCACCGAGGCCGAGGTCGACTACTTCTTCGCGCTCATCGCGCATGTCTTCCCCGGCATCTCCGTCGACCGCGAGCAGATCGTCTACCGCTTCGCCGGCGTGCGGCCGCTGCCCGGGCACGGCGACCTCGCCCCCGGGTTCGTCTCCCGCGACTACCGCATCGAGGCGCAGCGGCTGGCCGATGACCCGGCCGCACCGCAGGTGCTGAGCCTCGTCGGCGGCAAATGGACCACCTTCCGCGCCTCGGCCGAGCATCTGGCCGATCGTGCGCTGGAGGCTCTGTCCCGGCCGCGCCGGCGTTCGACGAAGGGCGTACCGATCGGCGGTGGCCTCGGCTACCCGACCACCGAGCGTGGGCGGCAGCGCTGGCTCGACACGCACGGCGCGATCGTCGGGCGCGAGCGCGCCGCGGTACTGCTCGACCGCTACGGCACCGTCGCCGAGCGGGTCATCGCGTCGATCGTGACCGATCCCGCCGATGCCCCGCTCCACCACGCCCCGGGCTACTCCACCGGCGAGCTGCGCCACCTCGCCCGGCACGAGCAGGTCGTGCACCTCGAGGACATGCTGCTGCGGCGCACCTCGCTCGCCTTCACCGGCGCCGCCGGCCCGGACGCCGCCGCCGAGGTCGCCGACGCGATCGCCGGCGAACGGGGATGGGATGCCGCGGCCCGCCGCGCCGAGATCGACCGCGCCCGGGCCGCGGTGGGCCGGGCGGTGCCGGCGGCCACACCGGTAGCCTGACAGGCATACACCGAGTGAGGAGGCCGCGTGGCGGAACACGTGCTGGCGCTGGACCAGGGAACCACATCGACGCGCGCCATCGTGTTCGGCGCGCACGGGCGGATCGTCGGCACCGCGCAGCGCGAGCACGAGCAGATCTTCCCGCGGGCCGGCTGGGTCGAGCACGACCCCGTCGAGATCTGGACCAACACCGAGTGGGTGCTGTCGTCGGCCATGGCACGGGCCGGGCTGTCGGGTGACGACATCGCGGGCCTCGGTATCACCAACCAGCGCGAGACCGCAATCGTGTGGGACCGGCGCACGGGGCACCCCGTCCACAACGCGATCGTGTGGCAGGACACCCGCACCCAGCCGCGCATCGATGCGCTCGCGCGCGACGGCGGTGCCGACCGGTTCGCCGAGATCACGGGACTGCCGCCGGCGACGTACTTCTCGGCGTCGAAGATCGCCTGGATCCTCGACAACGTCGCCGGGGCGCGCGCCGCCGCCGAACGCGGCGAGCTGCTCTTCGGCACGCCCGACACGTGGGTCGTCTGGAACCTCACCGGCGGTGTTCGGGGTGGCATCCACGTCACCGACGTCACCAACGCCAGCCGCACGCTCCTGATGGACCTGCGCACGCTCGACTGGTCGGACGAACTGCTCGAGGTCTGGGACATCCCGCGATCGATGCTGCCCGAGATCCGCTCGTCATCCGAGGTGCTCGGCGAGGTGCAGGTGCCCGCCGTGGCCGCGGGCGTCGCCGTGGCCGGCATCCTCGGCGACCAGCAGGCGGCCACCTTCGGTCAGGCGGCATTCGACGCCGGCGAATCGAAGAACACGTACGGCACCGGCAACTTCCTCATCGTCAACACGGGGGAGCAGATCGTGCGATCGCAGCACGGGCTGCTGACGACCGTCGCATACAGGGTGGCCGACGAGCCCGCCCGATACGCCGTGGAAGGATCGATCGCCGTCACCGGCTCGCTCGTGCAGTGGCTGCGCGACAATCTGGGCATCATCCAGCGATCCGAGGAGATCGAGGGCCTCGCGGCGTCCGTCGACGACAACGGCGGCGCCTACTTCGTGCCCGCCTTCTCGGGGCTATTCGCCCCGTACTGGCGGCCCGACGCGCGCGGCGCACTGGTCGGTATGACGCGCTATGTGAACCGTGCGCACATCGCGCGCGCCGCGCTGGAGTCCACGGCCTTCCAGTCGCGCGACGTCATCGACGCGGCGCAGGCCGACACCGGCACCCGGCTCGACGAGCTGCGGGTGGACGGCGGGATGACCCGCAACGATCTGCTCATGCAGTTTCAGGCCGACGTCCTCGGTATGCCGGTCGTGCGGCCGCGGGTCGTAGAGACGACGGCGCTGGGTGCCGCCTATGCGGCGGGGCTCGCGACGGGGCTGTGGGCGGGCCGCGACGAGCTGCGTGCGCACTGGCAGGAGGATCGGCGCTTCACGCCGCGCATGGACGCCGACGAGCGCGAGCGGCGCTACCGGCAGTGGCAGAAGGCCGTATCGAAGTCGCTGGACTGGGTCGACGACGACGCGCGGCTGCTGGCCGGCACGGCCGACGGCTGACGGCTACTTCAGCAGCCGGCTGAGGCGCCGGTCCGCGAGGATCTTGCCGCCGGTCTGGCAGCCGGGGCAGTACTCGAGACTGCTGTCGGCGAAGAACACGCTGCGCACCTCGTCGCCGCACACCGGGCACGTCTCGTCGCGGCGGCCGTGCACCTGCATGCCGCGGCGCTTGGCGTCCTTGAGCTCGGCCGGCGGCCGGCCCGCCGCGGTCGCGGTCGCCTCGGTGAGCGTGTCGATCATCGCCGTGTGCAGTCGCGTGATGTCGTCGTCTGCCAGGGTCGCGGCGAGGGCGTACGGCGACATCCGCGCCGCGTGCAGGATCTCGTCCGAGTAGGCGTTGCCGACCCCGGCGATGATCGACTGATCGCGCAGCACGCCCTTGATCTGGGTGCGGCGGCCCGCCAGCAGGGCGGCGAACGCGTCGCGCGTGAACGCCGGGTCGAGCGGATCGGGACCCAGGCGGGCGATGCCCGGAACATCGGATGCCGCGCGCACGACGTATACGGCCAGCGACTTCTTCGTCCCGGCCTCGGTGAGGTCGAACCCCGAGCCGTCGCCGAGCGCCACGCGCAGCGCGATGGGCGTGCGGCCGGGCTTGATGGTCGTCGAGGGCAGGTGCTCGTACCAGCGCAGCCAGCCCGCCTTGGCCAGGTGGAAGACGAGGTGCGCGTCGGTGGTCACCAGGTCGATGAACTTGCCGTGCCGGGTGACGTCGGTGAGCTCGGCGCCCTTCAGCGCCTCGATCGGTGGGTCGTACGTCTTCAGCGCGGCGATGTTCGCCACCGACAGGCCGGTGATGGGGAGCCCCGTGACGCGCCCGCGCAGGAACTCGATGAGTCCCTGCACCTCGGGCATCTCGGGCATGGGATCATCCTTCCACGCCGAGCGGAGAGGGGAGTGTGGTCGTCGGTGCGCAGCAGGGCGGCCATCCAGCCGTCCGAGCGGCGTCCACGCGACACCAGCCCCTGCCGGCGCAGTCCCTCGTAGCGGAACCCGAGTGCCCGTGCGGCGTGGGCCGACGCCGTGTTGCCGACCACCGCCATCCATTCGATGCGCGCGAGGTCGAGCCCTTCGGTCGCGAACCCCCAGTCGAGCACGGCTCGCGAGGCCTCGGTGACGATGCCGCGCCCGCGCGCGGGGCGGGCGACCCAGGAGCCGAGCTCGCCGGTGCCCTTCCCGTCGAGGCGATACAGGCCGATCACGCCGGCCAGGGGTCCGCTCTCGCGCACGGCCCACGTCATATGCGTGCCGGCGGTCCACTCGCCGGCCACCTGGGGGACGAAGTCCTCGGAGGCCCGACCCATCCCCTGCTGCACCAATGCAGGCTGAACCGTGCGCAGGCATGCCGCGACGGGGCGATCCGCCGAACGAGCCTGCATTGCTGCGGGGTCTGTTCCTCCACAGCCCGTGGAGCGGGCGGGAGTTCTCCACGGATGCGGCGAAGGGCGCCGCGCGGGCCTGCGCAGCGCGGACAGTGGTCGCATGACTCCTGACCTCCACGTCCTGACCCGGGCCGACCTCCATGCGGCCGGGATGAGCCGCGGTGCCATCGATCGAGCCCTTGCGGCGGGAACGCTCGTGCGCGCACGCCGCAACCAGTACCTGCCCGCCGATGCCCCGGATGAAGCCATCATGGCGGTCCGCATCGGCGGCCGCCTCACATGTCTGTCCGTGCTCGCCGCGCACGGCGTGTTCGTGCGCGGCAACACACGTGTCCACGTGCACATGGCGCGCACTGCCGGGCGCATGCGCGCGGCGTACGACCTGCGCACCCCGCTGGCCCGGCGGGGTCGTCGGCTGCAGGTGCTGCACTGGATGCCGCTGCGCGCCCCGGTCGACGCCCGTGCCACAGGCGTCGGGGTTCTCGACGCGCTCATCCATTCGGTGACCTGTCAGCCGTGGCGTGACGCGGTGGCCGCCATCGACAGTGCTGTGCACCTCGGGCTGGTCACGATCGACGAGCTGCAGGCGGTCTTTGCCACGCTGTCGAAGCGATACTGGCGGCTGCTGACGCTCGTGGACGGCAGAGCGGAGTCGGGACCGGAGACCCTGATGCGGCTGCTCGTCCGGGAGCTCGGCTGCCACGTCGACCTGCAGGTTCGGATCGACGATGTCGGCCGGGTCGATCTGCTGGTGGACGGCTGGCTGGTCATCGAGTGCGACAGCAAGGAGCATCACAGTTCGTGGGCGCAGCAGGTGAAGGATCGCGAGCGCGACCTGGCGCTCGCGGCCCGGAGCTACGTCACGCTCCGTCCGACGGCGCACCAGATCTTGAACCGGCCGAATCTCGTACGGGATGCGCTTCGCGGCGCGCTCGCCGCGCGCCGCGGAGCAACAACGCAGGCTCGAACCGCGCGGTAGGTACCTCAGACGCCTTCGAGTGTCGATGCAGCCTGCGCTGCTGCGGGGCACGCCGGTGCGCAGGGCAGCCAGTGCGGCGAGGGCCGGGCGGCTGGGGTCGGGGGCCGTCGCGCCCCTCAGCCGCGGCGCAGCAGGCCGACCTTGTCGTACACGTCGGCCAGGGTCGCATCGGCGACGGCGGCCGCACGCCCGGCGTTCACGGCGAGCACCCGGTCGAGCTCGGCCGGGTCGTCGAGCAGCTCGAGCGCGCGCGTGCGCACCGGCCCGAACTCGTTCACGACGACCTCGGCCAGACCCTTCTTGAAGTCCCCGTAGCCGCGGCTCGCGTACTCGTCCTCGATCGCCGGGATCTGCCGCCCCGTCAGCGCGGCGTAGATCACGAGCAGGTTCGACACGCCGGGCTTGTTCTCACGGTCGTACCGCACCGACCCCTCGGAATCGGTGACCGCGCGCATGACCTTCTTGGCCGACACTGCGGGGTCGTCGAGCAGCCACAGCACGCCGGCATCCGATTCCGCGGACTTCGACATCTTCGCGGTCGGGTTCTGCAGGTCGTAGATGCGCGCGGTGTCGCGCTGGATCACTGGCATCGGCACTGTGAACGCCTTGCCGCAGCGGTTGTTGAACCGCTCGGCCAGGTCGCGGGTGAGCTCGACGTGCTGCTTCTGGTCGTCGCCGACCGGCACGATGTCGGTCTGGTAGAGCAGGATGTCGGCGGCCATCAGCACCGGGTACGTGAAGAGTCCCACGTTCGTGGCATCCGCCCCGTACCGCTGCGACTTGTCCTTGAACTGGGTCATGCGCCCGGCCTCGCCGAAGCCGGTGATCGTCGACAGTACCCACTGCAGCTCGGCGTGCGCGGGTACGTGCGATTGCACGTACAGTGTCGACTTTGCCGGCTCGATGCCCGCCGCGATGTACTGCGCGGCGGTGCGGCGCGTCTTCTCGCGCAGCTCACCGGGCTCGCCCGGCTGGGTCAGGGCGTGCAGGTCGACGACCGAGAAGAACGCCTCGTACGACTCCTGCAGCTCGCGCCACTGCATGAGCGCCCCGATATAGTTGCCGATCTGCAGCGAGTCGGCGGAGGGCTGCATTCCCGAATAGAGGCGCGGTCTGGTCATGCTCCCAGTCTAGGGAGCGGATGCCGGCCCGGCCGCCGGGTCAGGCCCCGAACGTGTAGTCGGCGATCACCGGCGCGTGGTCGCTCCAGCGGGTGTCCCACGACAGGGCGCGCACGACGCGGTAGTCGGTGACGCGGTCTGCCAGCGCCGGCGTGGCGAGGTGGTAGTCGATGCGCCACCCGGTGTCGTTGTCGAACGCGCGGCCGCGCATCGACCACCAGGTGTACGGCCCGTCGACCTCGCCGTGGAAGCGACGCCCGACATCGACCCACCCGAGCCCGATGCCCTGCGCGCCGTCCACCGTGTCGACCGTCTCGCCGGCCGGCGCGAGGAAGCGGTCGAGGTACGCGCGCTCGCGCGGCAGGAAGCCGGACTTCTTGCGGTTGCCGCGCCAGTTGCGGATGTCGAGCTCGCGGTGCCCCACGTTCAGATCGCCCATGATCAGGGCGAGCGGCGTGGTCGCGGCGAGCTGCGGCATCCGTTCCTCCATCGCGTCGAGGAAGGCCCATTTGTCGTCCTGCCGGGGCGTGTCGACCTCACCCGTGTGCACGTAGGCGCTGACGACCGTGACCCGTTCGCCGTCGACGTCGAAGTCGGCTTCGATCCAGCGGCCGGCCGAGTCGACCGCGTCGTCGCCGAGCCCCCGTCGCATCTCGACCCCGCGCGTGCGGGCGGCGATGGCGACGCCGGCGCGGCCCTTCGCGAGGGCTTCGTCGTTCACGAGCCGCCAGCCCGGCAGCGCCTCGGCGAGCTGTTCGGCGGTGGCCCGCACCTCCTGCAGCGCCATGATGTCAACCTCGGCCCCGGCGAGCCACTCGCCCATCCCCTTGCGCGCGGCGGCGCGGATGCCGTTGACGTTGACCGAGGCGATGCGAAGGCGGTGAGACACGACGTCCACCCTAGCCGTGGGTTCCGACACGGGACGAGATCAGGCGAACAGCGAGCCCTGCACGGCCGCCGGGGGAGGGGATGCCTCGGCGGCGGCGAGGGTCGCACGTGCCCGCTGCACCTCGCGGTCGGCGCTCCACGCGCGATACCAGGGCGCGATCGTGCGCTTCTGCTCGGCCATGCGCAGCTGTACACGCGCGGCCGTGACGAGCGCCCGCTGCTCGGCGGCGCGGCGGTCGGTCTCGCTCAGGCGCACGATGGGGATGCGGCGATCCTTCGCCGTCACCGCGATCCACGCCGCGGAGAGGAGGATCACGATGCTGACCAGCCGGAACCACAGCAGGAACCCGATGAGGACCGAGAACGACAGCAGCAGGGGGTTGGCGGGGGTGTAGCGGAAGAGCACGCCGGTGAGCACCTGCAGCGCGGCGACGGCGATCCCGCCGAGCAGTGCACCCCGCCAGATGGTGCGCCACGGCAGGTCGGCCCCGATGAGGAAGCGTACGAGGGCGGCCAGGGCGAGGGTGTTGACGATGACGGCGACCAGGATCGACAGGCTCTTCACGCCGAGCTGCGACCACAGCGAATGGCGGTCGATGCCGATGAACGAGAGCGCGACGTCGAGGGCGCCGGAGGTCAGGGTGGCGAGCATCGCGCCGATGATCAGCGTGGCGCCGAACACGAGCGCCGCCAGCAGGTCGTGAGCCTTCAGCAGCAGGAAGTTCCGCGGGTCGTACGGCAGGCCGAAGATGTCGCGCACGGCCCGGCGCGTGAAGGTGACGAAGCCGATCGCGGTCCAGATCGCCACGACCACGGCCACGGCACCGGTGACGGCCAGCACCCCGCCGCTCTGGCGGGCAACGGCCTCGACCTGCTCGGGTTTGACGAGTCCGGTCTCGCTGATGAGGTTCGGGATCCAGTGGTTGATCAGGTCCATCACCTGGTTGATCGCCGCGCTGCTGCCGCCGAGCCAGATGCCCACGGTGGCGAACGCGACGTACAGCACGGCGAAGATGGCGAACAGCGACTGGTAGCTGATGCTCGCGGCCAGCAGGAGCCCGTTGTGCCACGAGAAGTGCCGCCACACTCGCACCGGGAACCACGCCATCGTGCGCTGGGTGATCGCGGTGGCACGGGCGAGCGGCTCGTCGAACCGCTCCTTCAGAGCGGTCTGCGTGGCCTCCCAGCGGGCGCGCCACGAGTCGTCGGCGGCGCTGGGCAGGGGTGCCGCGCCGGGTTCGGAGCGGCTGCGCTTGTCGGCCACGACCCTCAGACTACGACAGGGTGCGCGTCAGGCGCCGCGCAGCACGGCCTGCTTGACCTCGGCGATCGCCTTGGTGACCTCGATGCCGCGGGGGCACGCCTCGGTGCAGTTGAAGGTCGTGCGGCAGCGCCACACGCCCTCCTTGTCGTTGAGGATGTCGAGGCGCGCGTCGCCGGCGTCGTCGCGCGAGTCGAAGATGAACCGGTGCGCGTTGACGATCGCGGCGGGCCCGAAGTATTGCCCGTCGGTCCAGAACACAGGGCACGACGAGGTGCACGCCGCGCACAGGATGCACTTGGTGGTGTCGTCGAAGACCTCTCGGTCGGCGATCGACTGGATGCGCTCCTTGCCGGGTTCGGACTTCGAGTTCGCGATGAGGAACGGCTGCACCTCGCGGTACGAGGCGAAGAACGGCTCCATGTCGACGACGAGGTCCTTCTCCAGCGGCAGGCCCTTGATGGCCTCGACGTAGATCGGCTGCGAGATGTCGAGGTCCTTGATGAGGGTCTTGCAGGCCAGCCGGTTGCGTCCGTTGATGCGCATGGCGTCGGAGCCGCAGATGCCGTGGGCGCACGACCGGCGGAAGGTCAGCGATCCGTCGACTTCCCACTTGATCTTGTGCAGCGCGTCGAGCACGCGGTCGGTGGAGTACACCTCGACGTCGTAGTCGACCCAGCGCGGCTCCTCGTCGACCTCGGGGTTGAACCGGCGGACGATGAAGGTGACGAGGAAGGACTGGATACCGGTCTCCGGCGCCTCTTCGACGACGTCTTCCATGGCGACGACCGCAGACATCAGTACTTCCTCTCCATCGGCTGGTATCGCGTGACGACGACGGGCTTGGTGTCGAGCCGGATGTGGTCGTTCGGGTGCGATGAGTGCGGGTCGCCCGACAGGTACGCCATCGTGTGCTTCATGTAGTTCTCGTCGTCGCGCTTCGGGTAGTCGTCGCGCATATGGCCGCCGCGGCTCTCCTTGCGGTTGCGGGCGGCGTAGACGACGACCTCGGCGATGTCGAGCAGGAACCCGAGCTCGACGGCCTCGAGCAGGTCGGTGTTGAACCGCTTGCCCTTGTCGTCGACGTGCACGTTGCGGTACCGCTCGCGCAGCTCTTCGATCGTGTCGAGCATCTCGGACAGCGACTGGTCGGTGCGGAACACCTGCGCCTTGCGGTCCATCTCGTCCTGCAGGGTCTTGCGCAGCACGGCGATGCGCTCGGTGCCGGGGTTGTCGCGCAGGCCTTCGATCAGCTCGCGCACCTCGCGGGCGGGGTCGTCCGGCAGCGGCACGAACTCGGCCGTCTTGACGTACTCCACCGCGTTGCGTCCGGCGCGCTTGCCGAAGACGTTGATGTCGAGCAGCGAGTTGGTGCCGAGCCGGTTCGAGCCGTGCACGGACACGCACGCGCACTCGCCGGCGGCGTACAGGCCCGGGACGACGGTCGTGTTGTCGGCGAGCACCTCGGCGTCGTTGGTGGTCGGGATGCCGCCCATCGCATAGTGCGCGGTGGGCATCACCGGCACGGGCTCGACGACCGGGTCGACGCCCAGGTACGTGCGGGCGAACTCGGTGATGTCGGGGAGCTTGGTCTCGAGCACCTCGGCGCCCAGGTGCGTGCAGTCCAGCAGCACGTAGTCCTTGTGCGGGCCCGCGCCGCGTCCCTCGGCGACCTCCTGCACCATGCAGCGGCTGACGATGTCGCGCGGGGCGAG
>NZ_JBKEAF010000052.1:0-1709 GCF_047971895.1 Microbacterium sp. | reverse complement strand
TCGTCGTCTCGCAGCTTGTGCGCAGCCCCGGGGTCTACTTCGACTCCACCCAGGACAAGAACAGCGACAAGGACATCCTCACCGCGCGCATCATCCCCAGCCGCGGCGCATGGCTCGAGTTCGAGGTCGACAAGCGCGACCAGGTGGGTGTGCGCATTGACCGCAAGCGCAAGCAGTCGGTCACGGTGTTCCTTAAGGCGCTGGGGCTCACCAGCGAGGACATCCTCAAGGAGTTCGCCGGCTTCGGGTCGATCGAGGCGACCCTGGAAAAGGACACGATCCTCACCAAGGAAGAGGCGCTGCGCGACATCTACCGCAAGCTGCGCCCGGGCGACCAGGTTGCGGCCGAGGCGGCCCGCGCCCTGCTGGACAACTTCTACTTCAACCCGAAGCGCTACGACCTCGCCAAGGTCGGCCGCTACAAGATCAACCGCAAGCTCGGCATCGAGGTGCCCACGAGCGAGCAGGTGCTGACCGTCGAAGACATCGTCGCGACGATCCGCTACCTCGTCTCGCTGCACGACAAGTCGGCGCCGAGCGTCACGGAGAATCCGGACAAGACCGTCACCATCGACGGCGTCCGCGGCGGCAAGAAGACGCAGATCCGCGTCGAGGCCGACGATATCGACCACTTCGGCAACCGGCGCATCCGCGCGGTCGGCGAGCTCATCCAGAACCAGGTGCGCACCGGGCTCTCCCGGATGGAGCGCGTGGTGCGCGAGCGGATGACGACGCAGGACATCGAGGCGATCACCCCGCAGACCCTGATCAATGTGCGCCCCGTCGTCGCGGCGATCAAAGAGTTCTTCGGCATGAGCCAGCTGTCCCAGTTCATGGACCAGAACAACCCGCTCGCGGGCCTGACCCACAAGCGCCGCCTGTCCGCGCTGGGCCCGGGTGGTCTGTCCCGTGACCGTGCCGGCATGGAAGTGCGCGACGTGCACCCCTCGCACTACGGCCGCATGTGCCCGATCGAGACCCCGGAAGGCCCGAACATCGGCCTGATCGGTTCGCTGGCCACCTACGCCCGGATCAACCCGTTCGGCTTCGTCGAGACGCCGTATCGCAAGGTCGTCAAGGGCAAGGTCACCGACGACGTCGAGTACCTGACCGCCGACGACGAGGACCGTCACGTCATCGCCCAGGCCAACGCGGTGCTGGACGAGAAGGGACGCTTCGTCGAGGAGACCGTGCTGGTCCGTACCCGAGGTGGCGAGGCGATCGACGTCCCCGCCACCGAGGTGGACTACATGGACGTCTCGGCCCGGCAGATGGTCTCGGTGGCAACCGCGATGATCCCGTTCCTGGAGCACGACGACGCCAACCGCGCGCTCATGGGCGCCAATATGCAGCGCCAAGCCGTGCCGCTGGTCCGTTCCGAAGCCCCGCTGGTAGGAACCGGCATGGAGCGCCGCGCCGCAGTCGACGCCGGTGATGTCATCGTGGCCAGCAAGGCCGGCGTGGTGACCGAGGTCTCCGCCGACGCCATCGTCGTCGCCAATGACGACGCCACCACTCAGACCTACCGGGTCGCCAAGTTCCGTCGCTCCAACCAGGGCACCTCCTACAACCAGCGAGTGCTGGTCGATGAGGGTGCCCGGGTCGAGGTCGGGTCGGTATTGGCAGATGGTCCGGCGACCGACGAGGGTGAACTGGCATTGGGACGCAACCTGCTGGTGGCGTTCATGTCCTGGGAGGGTCACAACTAC
>NZ_JBKEAF010000083.1:0-3943 GCF_047971895.1 Microbacterium sp. | reverse complement strand
AGCCGAGGCCCTCCTCCATCGCGATCGGCTGGATCAGCTCGACCGACATGTCGGTGGTCTCGCCGGGCATCACCATCTCCTTGCCGTCGGGCAGGGAGATGACACCGGTGACGTCCGTGGTGCGGAAATAGAACTGCGGACGGTAGTTCGTGTAGAACGGGTTGTGGCGACCACCCTCGTCCTTGGAGAGGATGTACGCGGTGCCCTCGAAGTTAGTGTGCGGGGTCACCGAACCCGGCTTGACGACGACCTGGCCGCGCTCCACATCCTCGCGCTTGGTGCCGCGCAACAGCAGACCACAGTTCTCGCCGGCCCACGCCTCGTCGAGCTGCTTGTGGAACATCTCGATGCCGGTGACCGTGGTCTTCTGCGTCGGACGGATGCCGACGATCTCGACCTCCGAGTTGATCGCCAGGGTGCCGCGCTCGGCGCGACCGGTGACGACCGTGCCGCGACCGGTGATCGTGAAGACGTCCTCGATCGGCATGAGGAACGGCTTCTCCTTGTCGCGCACCGGGTCCGGAATGGACGCGTCCACGGCCTCCATGAGGTCGAGCACCGACTGCGCCCACTTCTCGTCGCCCTCGAGCGCCTTGAGGCCCGAAACCTGGATGACCGGGGCATTGTCGCCGTCGAAGTCCTGGCTGGAGAGCAGCTCGCGGACCTCGAGCTCGACGAGCTCCAGGATCTCCTCGTCGTCGACCATGTCGGCCTTGTTCAGCGCGACCAGCAGGTAGGGAACACCGACCTGCTTGGCCAGCAGGACGTGCTCGCGCGTCTGCGCCATCGGGCCGTCGGTCGCGGCGACCACGAGGATCGCGCCGTCCATCTGGGCCGCACCGGTGATCATGTTCTTGATGTAGTCGGCGTGACCGGGGGCGTCGACGTGCGCGTAGTGGCGCTTCGGCGTCTCGTACTCGACGTGCGAGATGTTGATCGTGATACCGCGCTGACGCTCTTCCGGCGCGGAGTCGATCGAGTTGAAGTCGCGCTGCACGTTCGTCGCCGACGGGTACTTGTCAGCAAGCACCTTCGAGATGGCGGCGGTCAGCGTGGTCTTGCCGTGGTCGACGTGACCGATCGTTCCGATGTTGACGTGCGGCTTGGTCCGCTCGAACTTGGCCTTGGCCACTTGGGGGTCCTCCTTGGGACATCGTGCTCGAGCCGGTCGGCCCGAGCGGTTGGGACTTGGTTATGGTACGGGATTCAGTTGTATAAGAGGCCTAATCGCCTTTTGCTTTGAGCACGATCTCCTCGGCGACGGCCTTGGGGACCTCGGCGTAGGAGTCGAACTGCATCGAGTACACCGCGCGACCCGAGGTCTTCGACCGCAGATCGCCGACGTAGCCGAACATCTCCGACAGCGGCACGAGCGCGCTGACGACCTTGATGCCGGTGGCGTCCTCCATCGACTGGATCTGGCCACGGCGGGCGTTGATGTCGCCAATCACGTCGCCCATGTACTCCTCGGGCGTGCGCACCTCGACAGCCATCAGCGGCTCCAGCAGCGCGGGGCTCGCGCGGCGCGCGGCCTCCTTGAAGGCCATCGAACCGGCGATCTTGAACGCCATCTCCGAGGAGTCGACGTCGTGCGCGGCACCGTCCAGCAGGGTCGCCTTCACGCCCACCATCGGGTAGCCGGCGAGCACGCCGACCGCCATGGCGGACTGGATGCCCTGATCCACCGAGGGGAGGTACTCGCGCGGCACGCGACCACCGGTGACCTTCGACTCGAACTCGTAGATCGTCTCGCCGGAGACCTCCATCGGCTCGAGCGTGATCTGGATCTTCGCGAACTGGCCGGACCCACCCGTCTGCTTCTTGTGGGTGTAGTCGTGCTTCTCCACCGTCTTGCGAATCGTCTCGCGGTAGGCCACCTGGGGCTTGCCGACGTTCGCCTCGACGTTGAACTCGCGCTTCATCCGGTCGACGAGGATGTCGAGGTGCAACTCGCCCATCCCCTTGATGACGGTCTGGCCGGTCTCCGAGTTCTGCTCGGTGCGGAACGTCGGGTCCTCCTCGGCAAGCTTCTGGATCGCCAGGCCCAGCTTCTCCTGGTCGGCCTTCGTCTTCGGCTCGATCGCCACCTCGATGACCGGCTCCGGGAACGTCATCGACTCCAACACGACCGGATCGCCCGAGTCGGAGAGCGTGTCGCCCGTGGTCGTGTCCTTCAAGCCGATGACCGCGTAGATGTGGCCGGCGGTGACCGCCTCGACCGGGTTCTCCTTGTTCGCGTGCATCTGGAAGATCTTCCCGATGCGCTCCTTGCGCGACTTCGTCGAGTTGATCACCTGCGCCCCCGAGGCGAGGTTGCCCGAGTAGACGCGGATGTAGGTCAGCCGCCCGAAGAACGGGTGCGCAACGATCTTGAACGCGAGCGCCGCAAACGGCTCCGCCGAATCCGGCTTACGCTCGATCACGACCTCCTCATCGCGGGGGTCGTGCGCCTCGATCGCCGGCACGTCCAGCGGGCTGGGCAGGTAGTCGACAACCGCGTCGAGCATCGGCTGCACACCGCGGTTCTTGAACGCCGAACCGCACAGCACCGGGTAGATGTCGCTCGCGATCGTCAGCTGACGAATCGCGCCCTTGATCTCCTCGACCGTCAGCTCCTCGCCGCCGAGATACTTCTCCAGCAGCTCCTCGCTCGTCTCGGCGACCGTCTCCAGTAGCGTCTCGCGGTACTCCTTAGCCCTGCCGAGCAGATCGGCGGGAATCTCCTGCACCTCGTACTTGGCGCCCATCGTGACGTCGCCCTTGGCGTCGCCGGGCCAGACAAGCGCACGCATCTCGACGAGGTCGACAACGCCGACGAAGTCGTTCTCCGCGCCGATCGGCAACTGCAGCACGAGCGGCTTCGCGCCCAGGCGCTTGACGATCGTGTCGACCGTGAAGTAGAAATCTGCCCCCAGTTTGTCCATCTTGTTGACGAAGCAGATGCGCGGCACGTCGTACTTGTCCGCCTGACGCCACACCGTCTCCGACTGCGGCTCCACACCTTCCTTGCCGTCGAACACGGCAACGGCACCGTCGAGCACGCGCAGCGAGCGCTCCACCTCGACGGTGAAGTCGACGTGGCCGGGGGTGTCGATGATGTTGATCTGGGAGTTGTTCCAGAAGCAGGTCACCGCGGCCGAGGTGATCGTGATGCCGCGCTCCTGCTCCTGCTCCATCCAGTCGGTCGTCGCCGCACCGTCGTGGGTCTCACCGATCTTGTGATTGACGCCCGTGTAGAACAGGATGCGCTCGGTCGTCGTGGTCTTGCCGGCGTCGATGTGCGCCATGATCCCGATATTGCGGACCTTCTTGAGGTCGGTGAGCACTTCCTGTGCCACGGGGGTTCCTTACGTTTGGGGGTTTGGGGATTTGGTTGGGCTTGGTTTGGGTTTGTGACCGTTGCCCGGCCTGGCTACCGAGCCCCGGGACGGGGCTCGGCGCTGGCGTCGCGGCGAAGGCCAGAAATGGCCTTCGCTTTGAGCTCCAGCGCGCTGCGTCGCGGCAAGGCCCAGAAATGGGCCTTGCTTTAAGCTCCAGCGCGCCACGCAACAGCGATGATGACGTTGATCAGCGCGGCCGCACCGGCAATGTGCAGGAACGGTACCGCCGCCTTGGGTTTGGCGATCGTGCCCGCATCCACCCTGCGCTGGCGCACCAAGCCGATGATCGCGGCAATGAGGGCAACAAGCGCGATGATCAGCTTCACCCCGATCTTCATATTGTTGATCGGGAACTCATCCTCCAGTTCGATCACGAGCACCATCAGCAGGCCGGAGGCGAGCTGCGTGATCGCGCCGGCAAGGATCAGGCCGAATCGGAACCCGGATGAACGCCCCAGCTGCATCGCGAAACCCCCGAGGATGAGCGCGAGGCCGATGAAGTGGGCAATGAGCAGAATGATCTGGAGGATATCCACGGGAAACCTTTCGATACTGGGCGTGGT
>NZ_JBKEAF010000080.1:0-2886 GCF_047971895.1 Microbacterium sp. | reverse complement strand
CCGCGCAGAAGGTGACGCTGGCGAAGCTGTCGCCTCATGCCGTCACGGCCACCGAACTGGCGGGCGATCCGATCACCGCGCAGCTGTCGCACGCACCGGGCAACGGCGCGGCGATCGGCGGCGTGAAGGTGCAGACCGCGCATGCATGGTTCGCCGCCCGGCCCTCGGGCACCGAGGACGTCTACCAGCTCTACGCCGCATCGCTGCGCGGCGAGCAGCATCTGCGCGAGGTGCAGGCCGAGGCCCGCGCCGTCGTGACCGCGGCCCTCGGCGGCTGACCCGCGCGGCTACCAGGCGACCGCGGCCTCGACGAGATCGTCGGCCGGCGCGCACGCGAACGAGGGGCGGGAGTGCGGGGGTGCCCCTCTGTCTTTCGTCAAACTTGGCGGCGAGATTCGCGGTCGGGTGTGGCAGGGTGCTGAGGGTGTCCGATGATGCTGTGACTCGTATCCCGTTCCGTCCGGTGCCTCGTGATTTCGAGGGGTTCCCGATGCCGGCGACGGTTCCGCCGGGGCTGCGCCTGGAGCTCAGTCGCTCGCGCGTCGTCGAAGGCAAGGAAGAAGAACTGACCGAGTGGATGTCGATGCTCACGGCGCAATACGACGAGTGCTTGGAGACGCTCCCGGCTGAACGGGCGGTGTTCGAGGCGACGTTCAAGCATCGCGAGGCGGATGGGTCGCTGTGGATCTATCACCTGGCGTTGATGGGTGAGAACGGGAGCGGGCTGGACGAGTCGCATCCGGTCGACGCTGCTCACGCGGCCTATAGCCGTCGGGTCAAGGAGCCCGGCTGGGAAGAGCTCGAGCCGATGTTCATGCTGACTCCGGCGCATCTGCGAGAGGCCATGCAGCGATGGGGCGCATCGGGGGTTTCCGAGTAGCGCGCACGCGGCATCCGTGTCTCGACCGCAGTGGTGTGACCAAGGGACAGGGGCCAGCAATCATGCCGGGGCCCGGCAGGCCGTCACCGCCGAGCATCCTCCGCCAGACGCGCCAGCCGGGCCCCGGCGGCGTGCAGCCAGCGCTCGGGCTCGCGCAGGGCCGCCTCGGGCGACCCGGCGAGCTCGACGAGCGAGAGGGATGCCGCAAAGCCCGAGGTGTCTGCGCCCGCGTCGACGCGACCGGCCACCAACGCCACCGGTACGCCGTGCGCGCCGGCGATCGCCGCGACCTGCGCGGGCGCCTTCCCGGCAGCGGACTGCCCGTCGTACGAGCCCTCGCCGGTGACGAGGAGGGATGCCACGCCCGCCGCCGCGGGCAGCCCGACGAGTGCGGCGACCGTCGCCGCCCCGGGAACGAGCCGGGCGCCCCACGCAAGCAGCCCGAAGCCGGCGCCCCCGGCGGCGCCCGCGCCGGGCACCGCCGGGTCGACGGCGACGACCCCCGCCCAGCGTGCCAGTGCGGCCTCGGCACGCGGAACGTCGTCGATGCCCTTCTGCGGTCCGAACACCGCGGCGGCTCCAGTCTGGCCGAGCAGCGGGCTCGTGACGTCTGTGAGCACCTGCACGCCGCCCGGCGGCGGAGGCCGCACACAGCCCAGGTCGACCGCGTGCACGGCATCGAGACCGCGCGCGCCGCGCGCGACAGGGTGGCCGGAGGCATCCATCGCCCGCGCTCCGAGCGCCGTCAGCAGACCCGCGCCCCCGTCGGTGGACGCACTCGACCCAATGCCCAGCACGAGCCGCTGCACTCCCGCGTCGAGTGCAGCGGCGATCGCCTCGCCGAACCCGCGCGTGTCGGCATCCCAGGGCAGGCGCCGGTCGCCGAGCAGTTCGATGCCCGAGGTCGAGGCAAGCTCGACGACGCCGGTGCCGTCCGGCAGCAGCAGCCACGCGGCATCCCTCGGCTCGCCGTCGGGCCCGTGCACCTCGACGGGCATGCGCCGACCGCCCGCGATCGCGCTCTCGAACGCCGCCATCGTGCCCTCGCCGCCGTCGGCCATGGGGCGTGCGACGAGGTCGTCGCCCGGGCGCTCCGACGCCCAGCCCGCGGCGAGTGCGCGCGCGACGGCGGCCGCGGCGGCCGACCCCTTGAAGCTGTCGGGAGCGAAGACGACGCGCATCGCGCCACAGTAGCGCGGCGCCGCAGGTGTTAGCGTGATCACCGCCCGATCGAAGGAGTTCCATGACGTGGCTCGTCACCGGCGGTGCCGGATACATCGGTGCGCATGTCGTGCGCGCGCTCGCCGCGGCAGGCCTGCCGCCGGTCGTCATTGACGACCTCTCCAGCGGGCACGCCGGCTTCGTGCCCGACACAGTGCCGTTCGTGCGCGCGTCGATCCTCGATCACGATGCCGTGACGCGCGCGCTGCGCGACCACGACGTGGACGGTGTCATCCACGTGGCCGGCTTCAAGTACGCCGGGGTGTCGGTGCAGCGGCCGTTGCACACCTATACCCAGAACGTCGAGGGCACGCGGGTGCTGCTCGAGACGATGCAGGCCGCGGATGTCACGAACATCGTCTTCTCGTCGTCGGCGGCCGTCTTCGGCACACCGGATGTGCCGCTGGTCACCGAGGACGTGCCCAAGCGGCCGGCCTCGCCGTACGGCGAGTCGAAGCTGATCGGCGAGTGGCTGCTGCGCGATCAGGGCGTCGCCACGGCGGCCACGCCGCATCCACTCCGCCACACGTCGCTGCGCTACTTCAACGTCGTCGGCTCGGGCGATGAGACCGTGTACGACACGAGCCCGCACAACCTGTTCCCGCTCGTGTTCGAGGCGCTGCTGGCGGAGCGCACCCCGCGGATCAACGGCGACGACTACGACACCGAAGACGGCACGAACGTGCGCGACTACGTGCACGTGGCCGACATCGCGGCGGCGCACGTCGTCGCCGCGCAGCGTCTGGCCGCCGGCGACCCGGTCAAGCCGGCGTACAACCTCGGCT
>NZ_JBKEAF010000022.1:0-23342 GCF_047971895.1 Microbacterium sp. | reverse complement strand
CAGCTCGATGCCGTCGCCTCCCGAACCCTGGTGAACCTCGCCCAGTCCGCACCGCTCCTGCGGGTCCGGGACGACGAGCGGGTGATGGTCGACCTGGATGACACGCTTATCGAGGTCCACGGATACCAGAAGCAGGGCGCGTCGTTCGGGTACTCCGGCGTCCGCGGACTGAACGCCCTCATCGCCACCGCCAGCACCGCAACCTCGGCGCCGGTGATCCTGGGGCAGCGGTTGCGGCAGGGCAAGACCGGGTCCCCGAAGGGCGCAGCCAGGATCGTCGGCGACGCTCTCGCCACTGTCCAACGTATGAAGGTGGGCAACGGTATCCGGCCGTTGCTGCGGGCGGACTCCGCGTTCTACGGCCACGCCACCGTCGGCACCGCGAACCGGGCGGGCGCAGACGTGTCTGTCACCGTCCGGATGGATCCCGCGGTGAAGACCGCGATCGCGACCATCCCCGACGACGGTTGGGAGATGATCGAATACACCGACTCGATCCGCGACGAGACCACCGGCCAGCTGATCTCCAAAGCAGAAGTCGCCGAAGTCGAGTTCACCGCGTTCCGCTCCAGGAAGAAGTCCGAACAGGTTGAAGGATGACTGGTGGTGCGGCGGATCCCGGACCTGAACCCCAAGCCGGTGGCGCAGCCGACCTTGTTCGACACCTACCGGCACCACGCGTTCTTCACCACCACCGACAAGACCACGATGGGTACCGTCACAGCGGACAAGACCCACCGCGGCCACGCGATCATCGAACAGGTCCACGCCGACCTCAAGGCGGGCCCGCTTGCTCACCTCCCGTCCGGGGTGTTCACCGCGAACAGCACCTGGCTCGTGCTCGCCGTCATCGCGTTCAACCTCACCCGCGCCGCCGGACTGATCGCCGACCGCGCCGGCAGGCTCGCCAGAGCGACGACCGCGACGATCCGCCGCACCCTCATCACCGTGCCGGCACGCCTGGCACGGTCAGCGCGACGCATCGTCATGCACCTGCCCGAGACCTGGCCATGGCAGACCGCACTCGCCAGGCTCTTTCAGGCCACCCACACGCCACCACCGGCCGCGACCAGCTGACCACCGCCGCAACGACGGCACGACCAAGGATGAAGTGGACGACCGGGATGAGACGCCCGGAACACACCCCTGCCCGCCGCCGATCCAGCCGAGCCGATCACACCGACCCACCACACTCAGGCGAATCGGTGCATCGAGGCTTAGAGGTCGCGCGGATAGGCGGGGCGGTGTGGCGTTGACGGGGCGCGGGCGCGGGGTCTGTTAACGACGGTTGGGTGAAGAACTCATGCATCAACAGGAACGCCCGTGCCCGCGGTTCCATCATCGATCATTGAGCCGTTGTGGGAACAGTTCCGAGCGCTGATTCCTCCGGTGCTCGATGAGCATCCACTCGGTTGCCACCGTCTGCGGATCCCGGATCGGATCGTGTTCGACAAGCTGATCCAAGTTCTCGTGCTCGGCGCCGCCTACGCCAAGATCGCCGACAGCAGTTGCTCGGCGACCACGATCAGAACACGTCGGGACGAGTGGGTCGCCGCGGGGATCTTCACCGAGCTGGAGCAGCTCTGCCTCGACTCCTACGACAAGATGATCGGCTTGGAGCTTGAGAACCTCGTCATCGACGGGTGCATCACCAAGGCCCCCTGCGGTGGCGAGGCGGTCGGCCCAGCGGGCGCCGGTCTGCAGCGGCGTGCCCTTCTTGCTGGTCATGTCGTTCACTCCGAGAGTGTCGAGCAGGTTCCGGGTCTTGCCGGAGTCGTAGCCGGCATCCAGATGCAGGGTGATCCGTGGCGGGAGGTCGAAACCGAACCGGCCCAGCTTCTCCAGCGTGGGGGCCAGCAGTGGGGAGTCGTGACAGTTTGCTCCCGCGATCACGCAGCCCAGCGGGATGCCTGCCCCGTCGACGAGGAGGGAGCGTTTGGTGGCCTGCTTGCCGCGGTCCACCGGGGATCGGCCGGCGGCCTCACACCGCAGGGGGCTTTCACGATGTACCCGTCCACCGACAGATCCTCACGCTGAAGACCGATCATCTTGTCGTACGCAACCTGCAACAACGCAGGCTCGATCGGCCCCAACCGTGGTCAAGTCCCGTGCGGCCGGTGGCCGCGGCATCCAGCCTGCGTTACTGCCGACGAGTCACCGCCGCTGCTGATGTTGCGCGTCCATGCTCGACGTCGACCGTGCGACAGAGTTCGCGCTGGAGACGCATCGGCCGGTTCAGTCGCGCGACGTCGCGTTCACGCTGCCGGAGCGCTGCTGACCGCTCAGGCGTGCGATGGCCGCCATCATGCGCTCGGTGATCTCGCGACGGGCTTTGCCGTCCGGCACACCATCGAGGTCCGCGAGGTCGAGGGGCTCGCCGAAGCGCACCTCGAGGCGCGGCCGCCCCGGGAGCAGGTGGTTCAGCGGCCTTGCGGTGCCGGTGCCGATCAGCCCGACGGGCACGACGGTGGCGCCAGTGTCGCGCGCCATCCATGCAGCCCCGCCGTGACCGGCGTGCAGCTTGCCGTCGCGTGAGCGGGTTCCCTCGGGGAACACGGCGAAGATGCTCCCGGCCCGCAGGATGCTGCTGCCTGCGTCGAGCGCGGCGCGGGCGTCGCGACCGGTTGTCCGGTGCACGGGTACGCCACCGATCGAGGTGAAGAACCAGCGCTTGCATCGGCCGAGCACCCCCGGGCCGGCGAAGTACGACGACTTGATGAGGAACTGCACGGGGCGGACGGCGGATGTCGGGATGATCAGCGTGTCGAGTGCGGACAGGTGGTTGCTCGCCAGCAGCACCGGCCCGTGTGCGGGCAGGTTCCCCCGCCCGGCGATGCGCGGACGGTACAGCAGCCAGAACAGCGGTCGCAGTATCACACGACCGATGAAGTAGATGGCTCCCGGCCGCGGTGCGCGGGCGGGGCTCGACGGAGCGGACGCTGTCACCTCGCCACCCTACCCCCGGACCGCAGGGGGCGTTCTGTGGCCGTGATGGCTCGGGCCTGGGCGGGCTCGCCGACCGGCCAAGATGGATGCATGAGCTCCGCGCCCGTTCCTGGCATCAGTGCCCGCGACCCCCGTGGCCTCGCCGCCGACGCCCCGCTGCTCGACGGGTGGCTGCGGTTCACCGGTGGGCTCGAACGGGGCGAGATCGCCCCGTTCAGCGTTCCAGGCCACAAGCACCGCACCGACCTGGTCGGCGACGTGATCCGCGGCGATGTGCCGCTGTATGCCGGGCTGGCGCCCGTCAAGGACACCGATGCGGTGCTCGCCGACGCCGAGGCGCGCGCGGCGGCGGCGTGGGGTGCCGACTGGGCGCGACTGTCGGTGGGCGGGTCGACGCACGCGAACCAGGCGTCGATCCTCGCGCTCGGCCGGCCCGGTCAGCCGGTGGTGGTCTCGCGCACGCTGCACCGCTCGGTGCTGCTGGGCATCGTGCTCGCGGGGCTGCGGCCGGTGTGGGTGCGGCCCGAGGTCGATCCGGTGACCGGACTGCCCGGCGCGGTGCCCGTGGCCGCCGTCGAGCGCGCGCTCGCGGCGCACCCCGACGCCTGCGGCGTGCTCGTGGGTGACCCGTCGTACGTCGGCACGATGTCGGACGTCGAGGGGCTCGCACGGGCAGCGCACGCGGCCGGGGTGCCCTTGGTGGTGGATGCCGCGTGGGCGGCGTATCTCGGGTTCTCGCCGCGCGTGCCCGGGCATGCCCTGCAGCGCGGTGCCGACGCGCTGATCACCAGTGCGCACAAGGCGTTGCCGTCGTGGACGCAGGCGGCGCTCGTGGTCGCCCGCACGACGCGCGACGGTGGGCTGCTCGACCCCGACCGACTCGATCGGGCGTTCGAGGCCACGCACACGACGAGCCCGTCCGGGGCGATCCTCGCCAGCGTCGACGCGGCACGGGCACTGCTGCAGCGCGACGGCGAGGCACTCGTGGGCCGTCTGGTCGACCTCGTCGCGGCGGCACGCGCACGGCTGGCCGCCGTCGACGGGCTGGCGGTGCTCACCGACTCGTCGGCGCTCGTCGTCGACCCGACGAAGCTCGTGCTGCTGCCGGCGGGCACCGGGGCGCACGGGCATGCGATCGAACGTGATCTGCTGGCCACCGGCATCCCGCTCGAGATGGCCGACCGCGACATCCTTGTGCCGATGGTGACGATGGCCGACGATGCCGCATCGGTGGACCGGCTCGTCGGTCAGTTGATCGCGGCCGTCGAACGGCACCGCGGCACACCGCGCCGGGTCGAGCCGTCGCCGGCGTGGACCGTCGACGCCGAGACGGCGCTCGACCCGCGCACGGCGTTCTTCGCCGCGCATGAGACCGTCGATGCCGACGCCGCGGTGGGGCGCGTGTGTGCCGAACTCATCGCGCCGTACCCGCCCGGGGTCCCGGCGCTCGCCCCGGGCGAGGTCGTCACCGCCGGCACGCTCGAGGCCCTGCGGGCTGTGCGCGCCGACGGCGGACGCATCGCCTACGCGGCCGATCCCACGCTCGCCACACTGCAGGTCGTCGTCGGCTGAGGCGGATCACTCCACGTATCGAGCCTCGGCGCGCTCCTCGGGCCGGTAGTCGAGGCTGCGGCTGATCCAGTCGAACAGCTCCTTCATCCGCGCCTGGAACGGCAGCCACTGCGTATAGCGGGCGTAGGCGTCGTCGACGTCGGTGGGTCCGGAGGCCCCGGTGAGCTGTGACATCTGGTCGGTCATCGCGAGGAAGTCCGCGACCCAGCGATCGTCGCCGTCGCCGTTCACCTGAGCGGCGAACCTCTCCTTCGTGACGGGCTCCGCGGTGGGTGCTGGAACCCGGCTGCGGGTCTTGTTGAACCACTCCCCGAAGCTCACCACCGTGTTGAGCAGGCGATCCAGCTCCGGCAGTTCGCTGATCTCCGACCCGGTGGGCAGCCCCCAGCGCAGCGCCGATGCCAGTCCGGCGGCCATACGCAGCGCGAACGGCAGCGAGAACTGGTTGCGCCCGCTCTGGAAGTAGTACGCGACCCGATTCTGCCGCAGGTCGTCGGTGTACGAGGTGAAGTCCTCGCTGACGGACGAGACGAGCGTGTCGACGTCGCGCGCGCGGCCGCGGGGGAAGTACGGGGCGAGCGCGTCGATGGGGTGCTCGGTGACCGCTCCGGGGCGGGTGAAGTTGCCGCACAGGTCACTCAGCGAACGGATCGCGCCGAACACGTTGAGCAGGAAGGTGATGATCAGCGACATCAGCAGTACGCTGGTGAGCGACTGCAACACCGTCGCATAGTCGATCCACGGGTTCTGCACCGTGACCGCGTCGGAGCCGACGGTCGAGAACTGCCCGATGCTCAGATACAGCGCGGTCCAGAAGTCGACGGGCGCACCCTTGTCGCGCACAATCGCGCCGAATCCGGCCGCGCCGAGATAGATGAAGGCGAAGCCGAGCAGGATGCCGAGCAGCCACCACAGCACAGAGGTGATGAGCATGATGCCGGTGGCCTGTCGCAGCATGTTGTGCCGCAGACGGCCGTGGGCGCGCCGGGTGAAGAAGCGCAGCACCGCCCACTGCATCCGCTGCAGCTGCAGCATGAAGATCCCCGGCTGGTCGTAGTTCAGCACGGTGCGCAGGCAGTCGAGGATCGTGATGATCAATACGAGCAGCCCCAGCACGATCCAGAAGACATCCACGACGATCCTGCCCCCATCTCGGTCGATTCGGTTCGATCTTGGCATGGCGCCTAGACTTCACGCCATGCCGGCCATCGAACGCGAGTTCATCGACGCGCACGGAATCGCCATCGTCTTCGATGTGCACGAGGCGGCGGGTGACGCGCGGGCCGTGGTGCAGCTGGTCCACGGCGTCGGCGAGCACGCCGGCCGCTACGCGGCGCTCATCGCCGCCCTCACCGGCGCCGGATACACCGTCTACGCCGACGACCATCGCGGGCACGGTCGCACGGGGATGCGGCAATGGGGCGAGGATGCCGCGAAGCTCGGCCGGCTCGGCCGGGGCGGCCACCGCGCGGCGCTTGCCGCGGTGTGGCAGCTTACCGGGCTGATCCGGGACGAGCACCCCGATCTGCCGCTGGTCCTGCTCGGGCACTCGTGGGGGTCGTTCCTCTCGCAGATGCTGCTGAACGACCATCCCGACGCGTACGCCGCCGTCGTGCTGAGCGGGTCGGCACTGCGCTGGCCCGGTGGCCTGAACGCGGGTGACCTGAACGCCCCGTTCCAGGCCGACGACGCCATGGGCACCGAATGGCTGTCGTCCGACCTGACCGTGGGCCGGGCATTCCTCGACGACCCGCTCACAACGTCGACACCGCTGCTGCAGCTGTTCGGACCGCTCAACGCCGCCCAGCTGTACGGGCGGCCGCGGCGCGACCTGGGCCGCGACGTGCCCGTGCTGCTCATGGTCGGCCGCGACGACACCGTGGGCGGACCGCGCAGCGTGCACAGACTGGCCGAGGCGTATCGCGACCGGTCGGGACTCACCGACGTCACGACCCTCGTCTACCCCGATGCGCGCCACGAGATCTTCAACGAGGTCGTGCAGGCCGAGGTGCGCGCCGACCTGCTCGCCTGGCTCGACGGCAGGTTCCCGGTGCGGTAACCATCCACGCGAGACTTGCCCTGTGCGCGTTCACGTGTGCGGTGCGCAGGGGTGATTGCGCAGAAGGCAAGTCTCGACGGTCGGCCGGTCGGCCGGTCGGCCGCGAGAGACGCGACGGATGGGAAATGGATGCTGCAGCTCAGCCTCGCGCGCGACGCGGGCCGCGCGGACGACCCGAGGCGCCCTGAATATCGGACACCGTCGCACCGATCGTCGGGCGACCTGACGCCGTGGTGCCGTGCGCGGGTCGCGCTGCCGCGTGCTGCGACGACTTCGCCGGGCGCTGCGCGTTGCCGCGCGTGTGCGGGCCGTCCTGCGCAGCGTGCTGCCCGCGCTGAACGCCCTGGGAGTGACGTCCGCTCTGGCGCTGGCCGGCGCTGCCGCCCGGCGCGTGCTCGCCCGCCTGCCCGGCCTGGGCTCGCTGACCGCCGCGGCGCCGGGAACGGGAGTTCGGCGCCGCGGCATGCCGCTTCGCATTCTGACCGCCGCCTTGCTTCTTCGCGCGCTGCGGCTGCTGCTGCATCGGCGCAGGCGTCACGTGCGGTGCGGGGTCGCCGACCAGCGCCGAGATCTCGGCGTCGTGCGGCTGCACCGACTCGAGTGCGGCCGACACACGCGCCTTGCGCAGCAGATCCTTGACCTCGCCGCGCTGAGCGGCCAGGGCCACCGTCACGACGACGCCCTCGGCGCCGGCGCGCGCCGTGCGCCCCGAGCGGTGCAGGTACGCCTTGTGCTCGACGGGCGGGTCGACGTGCACGACCAGCTCGACCTCGTCGACGTGCACGCCGCGGGCGGCCACGTCGGTGGCCACGAGCACCCGCACCCCGCCGGCATCGGGATCGGCTCCGAAGGCCGCGAGGTTGCGCTCGCGGGCATTCTGCGACAGGTTGCCGTGCAGATCGACCGCCGGGATGCCCGCCGCCGTCAGCTGCTTGGCGAGCTTCTTGGCCTGATGCTTCGTGCGGGTGAACAGGATGCGGCGGCCGCGGCCCGATGCGAGGTGGCGCACGAGCGCCGTCTTCTCATCGGTGCCGGGCACCATGAAGACGCGGTGCGTCATGACGCCCTGCGGCACGCTGGCCTCATCGACCGAGTGGCGCACCTCGTCGCGCAGGAAGCGCTTCACGAGCGTGTCCACACCCCGGTCGAGCGTCGCGCTGAACAGCATGCGCTGCCCGCCCTGCGGCGTTGCCGCGAGGATGCGCGTGACACCGGGGAGGAAGCCGAGGTCGGCCATGTGGTCGGCCTCGTCGAGCACGGTGATCTCGACCGCGCCCAGATCGACGACCTTCTGCGCCATGAGATCTTCGAGACGCCCGGGGCACGCGACCACGATGTCGACGCCGGCGCGCAGCGCCTGTTCCTGCGGGCGCTGGCTGACACCGCCGAACACGGTCGTGACGCGCAGGCCCGCGGCATCCGCCAGCGGAGCGATCGTCGCTGCGATCTGCGAGGCGAGCTCGCGCGTGGGGGCGAGGACGAGTCCGCGCGGGCGGCCCGGGGTGCGGCGGGCTGCGGCGGCGCCGGACAGCCGGGACACCAGCGGGAGCGCGAACGCGATGGTCTTGCCGCTGCCGGTGCGTCCGCGGCCGAGCACGTCGCGGCCGGCGAGGGAGTCGGGAAGCGTGTCGCGCTGAATGGCGAACGCCTCGGTCTTGCCGTCGGCAGCGAGCACGGCGGCGAGGTTCTCGGGCACACCGAGAGAGGAGAAGGAAGGCATAGGGGGTGCTTTCGGGTAGCGCACACGAGTGATCGGTGTGCGAGAAGGTGGCGACGCCCCTCGACAGGCTCGGGGAGCGGGGGTCGGTTCGCCGTTCGACCCTTGTCCGGCTCGGGGCCGGGTCCGGCGGATGCCGGAAAGCGTATCGACGACGCAGCGGCGAGCGCCGCCCGGCCACACTAGCAGGCCCGGCTGGGCAACCGCAGTGATCCGTAAGGTGAGGGGATGAGCAGGCGATGGGCGACGCGCCCGTGGGGTGCAGTGCGGATCGGCGCGATGGTCGTCGCCGCGCTCGCCGTGGTCTCGGTCGCGGTGTTCGCCCGCGGCAACGCGTCCGGGCTCACGCTCGCGGTGATGGGCGGCGGGGTGACGGGGGCGGTGATCGCCCTGCGCGTGCTCGGTGAGCACGATAGTGCCCGCGCAGCGCGCCTGCTCGGGTACGAGCGGGTGCACGGCATGGCCCCGGATGCGGTCTGGGCTGGGGTCGTGTGGATCGTCCTCTCCCTCGGGGTGGGTGTGGCGTCCGGGACGACCGACGCGTGGGGGCTGCTGTCGACGCTGGCCACCACTCCGCTGTGGGCGGTGGGCGTGTGCGTCGGTGTGGTGGGCGGCCTCTGGCTCTGGGTGCCGCTCGTGCGCGCCCTCGATGCGCCGCCTCACCGGGTGCCCGTCGGCTGGGCGCTGGGCGCCGGCATCCTCGCCCTCTTCGTCGTCTTCGTCGTCTGCACGGCACTCACCGCTCCCGCGGTCGCGACGGCCGCGGGGCGACCGGGCGGCGACGTCATGGTCGTCGTGGACGTGCTGTCGGCCGACGTGTCGGCCCTCGGGGCCCCGGTGCAGACGGTGGTGTGGGTCGCGCGCGGTGCGGCGGCGCTGACCGTGGTGCTGCTCGTCTGGACCGGGGTCCGGAGGGCGCGCCGCCGCGTAGGCTGAAGCCATGCATGGCGAGTACAAGGTCCCCGGGGGAAAGCTCGTCGTCGTCGACTTCGAGCAGCGCGACGGACGCATCGCCGACTTCCATCTCGCCGGCGACTTCTTCCTCGAGCCCGATGACGCGCTCGGAGCGATCGATGCGGCGGTGACGGGGTTGCCGGTGGAGACGGATGCCGCCGGCATCGCCGCCGCGGTGCGCGGTGCGCTGTCGGCGGGGGCGCAGCTGCTCGGGTTCACCCCCGAGGCGGTCGGTACGGCGGTGCGCCGGGCACTGGTGACCGCACCCGGATGGGGCGCGTTCGACTGGGAGATCGTGCACGACCGTGCCGTCTCGCCGCGCCTGAATCTCGCCCTCGACGAAGTGCTCACCACCCGCGTCGGCGCCGGTCTGCGCAACCCCACGCTGCGGCTGTGGGAGTGGGACGAGTCGGCGGTCGTGATCGGGTCGTTCCAATCGCTGCGCAACGAGGTCGACTCCGATGCTGCCGCGCGGCACGGCTTCGACGTCGTGCGCCGCATCTCGGGCGGCGGCGCGATGCTCATGGCCGCGGGGCAGATCATCACCTATTCGCTGTACGTCCCGGCATCCCTCGTCGCGGGAATGACCTTCGCCGACTCGTACGCATACCTCGACGACTGGGTGCTGCACGCGCTGCGATCGCTCGGCATCGACGCCACGTACCAGCCGCTCAACGACATCGCCTCGCCGCAGGGCAAGATCGGCGGGGCCGCGCAGAAGCGGCTCGCCAATGGCGGCGTGCTGCACCACGTGACGATGAGCTACGACATGGACGGCGGCGTCATGACGCAGGTGCTGCGCATCGGGCGCGAGAAGCTCAGCGACAAGGGCACCGTCTCGGCTGCCCGCCGTGTCGATCCCCTGCGCAGCCAGACCGGCCTGCCGCGCGAGCAGATCATCGCACGTCTGAAGGAGACGTTCGCCGGGCTCTACGGCGCCGCCGAAGGCCGCATCCTCGACGAGGAGTACGCCGAGGCCGAGGCGCTGGTCGCGTCGAAGTTCGCCACCGAGGCGTGGCTGCACCGCATCCCATGACCGAGCCCGGCGCGGTCACGATCCACGAGGGCGACAACCTCGACGTGCTGGCGGGGTTCGCCGACGCGTCGTTCACGCTGATCTACCTCGACCCGCCGTTCAACACCGGCCGGGTGCAGACGAAGGCCGTCGAGACGGCACGCAGCACGACACCGTCGCCACGGCGGCCCGACGTCGTGCGCCGCGGCTTCCACGGGCGCGAGTACGAACGCCTCGTGGGCGATCTGCGCGCGTACGACGACCGGTTCGACGACTACTGGGGCTTCCTCGAGCCGCGGCTGGCCGAGGCGTGGCGGCTGCTCGCCGACGACGGCACGCTCTACCTGCACCTCGACTACCGCGAGGCGCACTACGCGAAGGTGCTGCTGGACGCCATGTTCGGGCGCGACCACTTCCTCAACGAGCTGATCTGGGCGTACGACTACGGCGCCAAGACGCGCAAGCGCTGGCCCACCAAGCACGACACGATCCTCGTGTACGTGAAGGACCCCGCCCGCTATTTCTTCGACTCCGAGGAGGTCGACCGCGAGCCGTACATGGCACCCGGGCTCGTGCCGGCCGAGAAGGCGGCGCGCGGAAAGCTGCCGACGGATGTCTGGTGGCACACGATCGTGCCGACGACCGGGCGGGAGAAGACGGGCTACCCGACGCAGAAGCCCGAAGGCATCCTGCGGCGCATCGTGCAGGCCTCGTCGCGGCCGGGCGGTCGGGTGCTCGACTTCTTCGCGGGCAGTGGCACGACCGGCGCGGTCGCCTCGGCGCTCGGACGCGATGCCGTGCTCGTCGACGCCAATCCCGAGGCGATCGAGATCATGCGCCGGCGAATGCCCCACGCCACGGTGCGCCCACGGCCGTAGGGTCACCGCCCGAAGCGGCGCCTCACCCGAAAGGCCCCCGAGAGGCCTCCGCCCGAATAAGCTCAGTCGCATGCGATTCGGAACCTTCATCCCCCAGGGCTGGCGCTTCGATCTCGTCGGCATCGAGCCGGCCGACCAGTGGCGTGTGATGCGTGACCTCGCCCAGCATGCCGACGCGGGCCCGTGGGAGTCGCTCTGGGTGTACGACCACTTCCACACCACCCCGGTGCCCAGCGACGCGGCGACGCACGAGGCATGGACGCTGATGGCCGCGTTCGCCGCGGCGACCGATCGCATCCGGCTCGGACAGATGTGCACGTGCATGGGCTACCGCAACCCGGCCTACCTCGCGAAGGTCGCTGCGACCGTCGATACCGTCTCGGGCGGCCGCACCGAGATGGGCATCGGCGGCGGATGGTACGAGCACGAGTGGCGTGCGTACGGCTACGGCTTCCCGCCGGTCCCCGACCGGCTGCGCATGCTGCGTGAGGGCGTGGAGATCATGCGGCAGGCGTGGACGACCGGCACTGCGACCCTCGACGGCCGTCACTACCAGGTCGACGGGGCGCTTGTGCGGCCGTTGCCGCTGCAAGCGGGAGGCATCCCGTTCTGGATCGCCGGCGGCGGCGAGCAGGTGACCCTGAAGATCGCGGCGACCTATGCGAGCTACACGAACTTCACCGGAACGCCCGAGCAGTTCGCGCACAAGCGTGATGTGCTGCACGCGCACTGCGACGCGCTCGGCCGCGACCGGGGCGAGATCACGCTGAGTTCGAACTTCAACACGATCGTCGGGCAGACCGAGCGCGAAGCCCGAGAGCGGCTGGATGCCGTGCTCGCCCGACTGCGCCCGCACCTCGGCGACGATCGCACCGCCGCGATCGAGCGCGACTACCTGTCGGCGCCGGGCTTCGGCACCCCCGAGCAGATCGTCGAGCGGCTGCAGGCCCGCGCCGAGCTGGGTCTCGGCTACGCGATCCACTACTTCCCGGAGGCGGCGTACGACCGCTCGGGCGTCGCGCTGTTCGAGCGCGAGGTGATCCCCGCGCTGCGCTGACCCGCGTGGCGTCAGAGCAGGGCGCGCACGCTCGCGTAGCCGTCGGGCAGGACGTCGGGGGTGGATGCTTCGCCCCCGAAGACGCGCGTGAGGCCGGGGCGCGACGTCCACGACGGCCAGCCGGGGTCGCCGTCGCGCAGCCAGTTCACCGCCGCGGCGTGCATCGTGTCCGCGAGGGGCTGCGGCGGCTCGGCGCCGGCGATCGACTCCACCCCCTCCGCGTGCAGGCAGTCGAACCAGAACGGCACGTCCAGGCAGTGCAGGGCGATGCCGCGCGAGCGTGACTTCCAGACGAATCGGTACGCCCATGTCGGCGCGTCGCCGCGGGCCTCGGCCACCCGCACCACGAGGGTGCGGAACACGTGATCGCTGACGTACCGGCCGACGACCGCCGCCGATCCGCGCAGTGCACGGTTCGCCCGCCGGTAGGCGCGCCGTTGCGTCACCTCGGGGGCGAGCAGCCGTAGGGCGAGCCCGGCGGGGATGAACCGCAGTGCGCTGCGGGCGCCGTCGACGACCATGGCGAACTCGTCGTCGGTGGCGCCCAGCAGCAGCGGTGTAGCGGCGCCGACGCCCGACGCGAGCGAGTGCACCGTGCCCTGTGTGAGAAGCTCGCCGTCGATCATCGGCCCGTACGGCACGCTGTCGGCCAGTGCGGCGCGCAGCGCGCCGAGCCCCTTCAGCTCGGGCGGCTGGGCCGCGGCGACCTGATGCTTCTCGATCGTCGCCGCTGGCACCGATGCGAACCCGTCGCGGGTGGCCGGCACGCCGAGCTCGGCCGCGAGGCGCTCGGACGTGGCCCTGGCCCGGGCGAGCGGAATGTCGGCGAGCGCACCCGAGATCGACATCGCGCGGTGGAAGAGTCCCTGCGCCGCGGGCATGCCCAGCAGCGTCAGCACCGCCCCGCCGCCGGCCGACTGCCCGGCGATCGTGACATTGCCCGGATCGCCGCCGAACGCCGCGACATTGTCGCGCACCCACTCGAGGGCGGCGATCCAGTCGCGCACGCCGCGGTTCTGCGGGGCGCCGTCGATCCACCCGAACCCGTCGAACCCGAGCCGGTAGGAGACGGTCACGGTCACGACGCCGTCGCGGGTGAACGCGCGGCCGTCGTACCAGGGGCTCGCCGGCGACCCCGACACGTACCCGCCACCGTGGATCCAGACCAGCACGGGCAGCGCAGCATCCACTCTCCCCGGTGCGGGCGTGAACACATTGACGTTCAGCGTCGACTCGCCCGGCACGGACGGTTCGGGGATGAGCGTGCCGCGCGGGTCGACCCAGCGCTGCGGGGTGGCGCCGTACGCCACCGCGTCTCGCACGTCGTCCCAGGGCTCCGGGGGGACAGGCGCCGCGAACCGCAGCTCGCCGACAGGCGGCTTCGCGAACGGGATGCCGAGGAAGGCGGCGGATGCCTGCGGCTCGCCGGGCGCGTCGCGCCAGAGGCCGCGCACCATGCCGGTGCGGATGCGGACGGGATCGGTCAGCCGGGAGGGTGGTGTGGACGCAGGACGCACCGGGTCAGAGTAGCGTGGATGCCCCGGTGTAGCCGTCGGCGTCGAGCCGCGGCCCGTCGCCGCCGAACACGAAAGTGCTTCCCGCGCGCTGGCTCCAGGCGCGCCAGCCGGGGTCGCCGTCGCGGATGAGGGCGACGGCGGCCGCGTGTGTCTGGTCGGCGAGGGGCTGCGGCGGGTTCGGGCCGGTGAGCGCCTCGACGGCGACGGCGTCGAGGCAGTCGAACCAGAATGGCACGTCGATGCAGTGCACGGCCGCGTCGAAGACCTCGGATTGGAACGCGTAGCGATACACCCATGTCGGCGCGGCTCCGCGCGCACGGGCCGTCGTGACGACCGCGGTCGTGAACATGCGGTCGGTGATGTATCGGCCCAGCACGGCGGCGTGGCCGCGTGCGACGGCGTCTGCATTGGCGGCGAGCCACGCCTTGCGACGCGGGCCGCGCAGCCCGGCCTTGCCGAGGATGATCCGCAGCGGCACCCAGCGCAGCGTCTTCTCGGCATCCTTCACGACCATCGAGAACTCGTCGTCGGTGGCACCGAGCACGAGCGGCTTATCGCCGCCCACACCAGAGGCGAGCGCGGTGGGCGTGGGGCGGGTGATGAGATCTCCGTCGATCGTGGGGCCGAGCATGAGGCCATCGTTGAGCAGGCGGTTCAGCGCGTCGGGTCCGGAGAGGTCGGTCGCCTGTTTCTGGATCTCGAGGATGCGCGCTTCGGGCACCGTCGACAGCCCCGCACGGGTGGGGGCGACGCCCGCCTTCGCCGCGATCTGGCGGCCGAGCGCCTCGGCCCGGTCGGCAGGCACGTCCGCGGTCGCGCCCGACAGCGCCCAGACCGACTGGAACAGGTGCTGCGCCGCAGGCATGCCGAGCAGCGTCAGCACCGCCCCGCCGCCGGCGGACTGGCCGGCGATGGTCACGCGCGCGGGATCGCCGCCGAAGGCCGCGACGTTGTCCTGCACCCACTGCAGCGCCAGCAGCCAGTCGCGCACGCCGCGGTTGGCGGGCGCGTCTTCGATCCACCCGAAGCCGTCGAAGCCGAGCCGGTACGAGATCGTCACCGTGACCACGCCGTCGCGGTTGAATGCGCGCCCGTCGTACCAGGGGCTCGCCGGTGACCCGGCGAAGTAGCCGCCACCGTGGATCCAGACCAGTACGGGCAGCGCAGCATCCGCCTTCCCGGGCGCCGGGGTGAAGACGTTGACGTTCAGGGTCCCCTCGCCGGGGATCGACGGCTCAGGGATGAGCGTCACGCCGGGGTCGCCGCGCTGAGCCGTGGCCCCATACGCCACGGCATCTCGCACGTCGTCCCAGGGCTCCGGGGCCACGGGCGCGTCGAAACGCAGTTCGCCGACGGGCGCTTTTGCGAATGGGATGCCGAGGAAGGCGGCGAATGCCTGTGGCTCACCGGGCGCTGCGCGCCACAGGCCACGGACGCGACCCGCGGCGGTGGTGACGATGGGGCCGCCGGTCATCGCTGATCTCCTGAGGGGGTGCCGAGGGCGTCGAACAGCGCTGCGACCACGGCGGCCATGTCGAGGTCGGGATCGAGCATGAACTGCACCTGCAGTCCGTCGGCCACCGCCTGGAAGACGCGGGCGAGCGTGTCGGGGTCAATGCGGTCGGTGAGCGTTCCCTGTTGCTGGCTGCGGGCGATGTGCTCGGCGAAGACCGAGCGCAGCAGCGTATTGCGCTCGGTGAAGAAGCGATGAGCGGGATGCTGCGGGTCGGCGGCGTCGACCGAGAGCCGCGCGAACAGCTGGACGAGCCCGGGCACGTCGGCATTGTGGCGGATGATCGTCAGGAAGCCGTCGCGCATGTCGGCGTGGTCTGGTGCCGCATTGATGTCGAGACCCGCGGCGAGCGAATCCTGCTCGTCGCGCTTGCGGAGGATCTCGGTGAAGAGCTCTTCCTTGCTGTTGAAGTAGTGCAGCAGGCCCGCCTGGCTGAGCCCGACGGCGTCGGCCAGCTCCTTTACGGATGCACCGCGGTAGCCCTCGCGCGCGATCACCTCGAGGGCGCGGGTGAGGGTCTCTTCGCGTTTCGCGACCCCCTTCGCGTAGGAGCCGCGCTTGGGAGAGGTGCCAGCGCCTTCTGTTGTGCGATCGGACATAGGAGAAGTAAACCCGAGGAGTGCTTGATTTCTCAAAACCGAGTCGCATATGGTTTTTTCGAGCGACTCATCGACGAGACGCAACACCAACCGAGGACCACCCATGACATCGCCGTCAGATCGCACGCCCACCCCGCCCCTGACCCAGAAGACGTTCGTGGCCACGGCCGCCGGCAACGACGACCCGCCACCGCCGGTCAAGGGCTTGCGACGCCTGATGACGTGGATCGTCCCCGCGAACCTGGGCATCTTCCTCGTCTGGGGCGCCGTGCCGGGCATCCTGCTTCCCCAGCAGATCGCCGTGCAGTTGGGCGAAGAGAACAAGGTGGCGAACCTGGCCCTCATCGCGACCATCGGTGCCTTCGCGTCGATGATCGCACAGCCGATTGCCGGTCAGATCTCCGACCGCACCCGTTCCCGCTTCGGGCGCCGCGCCCCCTGGATCGTGCTCGGGGCGCTCGCGGGGGCGCTCTCGCTCGTGGGGCTCGCGTTCGCCGGCAGCATCGTCGGCTTCATCATCGCCTGGACACTCGTGCAGATCTGCTTCAACTTCGCGCAGGGGCCGCTGTCGGCGGTCATGCCGGACCGCGTGCCAGTGCGTCGCCGCGGCAGCTTCGCGACGCTCTTCGGCATCGGCATGATGGTCGGCGCGCTCGGCGGGCAGATCGTGGGGTCGTTCTTCTTCCGCTCGATCACCCTCGGGTACGTCGTCTTCGCGGTGTTCGCCGTCGTCGTCCTGACGCTGTTCGTCGTCTTCAACCCCGACCACTCCAGCGCGCGCATCCAGCCGGAGCCGTTCGACCTGCGCGCCTTCCTGGGGACGTTCTGGGTCAACCCCGTCAAGCATCCGGACTTCTTCTGGGCCTTCACGGGGCGCCTCCTGCTCTACACCGGCTACTTCACCGTCGTGGGCTTCCAGCTGTACCTGCTCACCGACTACTTCGGCGTCGAGTACCCCGAGCAGGTCATTCCGCTGCTCGGCATCCTGAGCCTCGTCGGCATCGTCGTCTCGACCGTCATCTCGGGGCCGCTGTCCGACCGCATCGGCCGCCGCAAGCCCTTCGTCTTCGCGTCGGCGCTGTTCGTCAGCGTGGCGTTCGCGCTGCCGTGGGCGTGGGCCGACATCACCGCGTGGATGATCATGACCTTCATCGCCGGGTTCGGCTTCGGCATGTTCCAGGCCGTCGACACGGCGCTCATCAGCGAGGTGCTGCCGTCGGCCGAGTCCTTCGGCAAAGACCTGGGCGTCGTCAACATCGCCGCCACCCTGCCGCAGACCCTCGCCCCCGGCGTCGCCGGTGCGATCGTCCTCGCCTTCGGGTACGCGACGCTGTTCCCGATCGCGATCGTGCTGGGCATCCTCGGCGCGTGCGCCGTGTGGCCCATCAAAGCGGTGCGCTGATGACCACGACCGAGGTCGATGCCGCGACCGAGTCGGCGGCGCCCGGGCGCCGCATCCCTCGCCCCTCCGCGCTGCTGTGGTGGGCGCTGGGTCTGCTCGCCGCCTTCGTCGTCATGGGCGTGATCGTCGCGTCCGCGCCGGCCGCCCCGTTCACCCAGGGTCTCGACGACTGGTGGCGCGGCATCGTCGGCACGACCCCCGACAGCGGTGCGCATACCTGGGTGCTGCCGATGTTCTTCCAGCACCTGGGCGAGGCGGCCGGAGCCATCGGACTGCTGCTCGTCGTCATCGTGTTCGCAGTCGTCGGCCGCTGGCGGTCGGGGCTGTTCTTCCTCGCGGCGTGCTTGCTGTCGATGGGGCTGTACTCGCAGGGCATGAAGAACCTCGTGCACCGGCCGCGGCCGGCCGCCGACGAGGCGCTGGGGCTGTACGGGCCGCTGTTCTCCGTCGACCACGGCTCGTTTCCCTCCGGCCACGCCGTCTCGGCGGCGGTCATCGTGTTCGCGGTCGCTGCGCTCATCCCCGCCGCGCGGGTCACGGCGCGTCGGGTCTGGTGGATCGTCGGCGTGGTAATCATGCTGGGAATGATGTGGCAGCGCACCCTGATCAACGCACACTGGCTGTCGGACACGGTGTTCGGCATCGTCGCCGGTGCCGCCGGGGCCCTGCTCATGTGGTGGGCGTTCTGGCCGTGGCTGCAGCGCGACTATGGCCGGCCGGTCTGGTTCCTGCACCGGAGCCGCACGCCCTCGACCATCTGATCCGAATCGAAAGGACTCCCATGGCCACTCCAGACGTCAGCAGGCTCAGCCTCGAAGAGAAGGCGTCGCTGACCAGCGGACGCAACTTCTGGCACACGAAGGCGGTGGATGCCGGCGGCATCCCGTCGATCATGGTCACCGACGGGCCGCACGGCCTGCGCAAGCAGGCCGGCAGCGGCGACCACCTGGGCATCGGCGAGAGCGTGCCGGCCACGTGCTTCCCGCCCGCGGCGGGGCTCGGCTCGTCGTGGGACATCGACCTCGTCGAGCGCGTCGGCGAGGCGCTGGGCGCCGAGACCTCGATCGAGAACGTGGGCGTGCTGCTCGGCCCCGGCATCAACATCAAGCGCTCGCCGCTGTGCGGGCGCAACTTCGAGTACTACTCCGAAGATCCGATCGTCTCCGGTGTGCTGGGCACGGCGATCGTGCGCGGCATCCAGTCGCAGGGCGTCGGCACGTCGCTCAAGCACTTCGCGGCCAACAACCAGGAGGACGACCGCATGCGCGTGAGCGCCGACGTCGACCCGCGGCCGCTGCGTGAGATCTACCTGCGCGGGTTCCAGCGGGTCGTCGAGGACGCCCAGCCGTGGACCGTCATGTGCTCGTACAACAAGATCAACGGCGTCTACGCGTCGGAGGACCCGTGGCTGCTCAGCGACGTGCTGCGCGGCGAGTGGGGCTTCGAGGGTGTCGTCGTGTCGGACTGGGGGGCGGTGAACGATCGCGTGGTCGGCTTGCCCGCGGGCCTCGACCTCGAGATGCCGTCGTCCGGCGGGCGCACCGACGCGCAGCTCGTGGAAGCCGTGCGTTCGGGCGAGCTCGACGAGAAGTACCTCGACATCGCGGCCGGGCGTATGGCCGACCTGGTGCGCAAGGTGCAGGACGGCGCCGGGCGCGTGCAGGGCCCGCTCGACGTCGATGCGCACCACGCGCTGGCCCGCGAGGCCGCGGGACGCTCGATCGTGCTGCTGAAGAACGACGGCGGCGTGCTGCCGCTGGCCAAGGACGCGAAGCTCGCCGTGATCGGGGCATTCGCCGAGAAGCCCCGGTACCAGGGAGCCGGCTCGTCGATGATCAACCCGACCCGGCTCGACAGCGCACTCGACGGCATCCGCGCGGTGGCGACGGGCGACGTCATGTACGTCGCCGGGTTCTCGCTCGAGGCCGGTGCATCGGCCGACGAGACGGCGCGGCTGCGGGAGGAGGCGGTGGATGCCGCAGCCGCTGCCGACACGGTGGTGCTCTTCCTCGGGCTCCCCGCCCGTCTCGAGTCGGAGGGCTACGACCGGACGGACATCGACCTGCCCGCGGAGCAGCTCGCGGTGCTGGATGCCGTGCTCGCGGCGAACCCGAACGTCGTCGTCGTGCTGTCGAACGGCTCGGTCGTGGCCCTGCCGTTCGCCGAGCGGGTGCCGGCGATCGTCGAGGCGTGGCTGCTCGGTCAGGCCGGCGGCACGGCCACCGCCGACGTGCTGTTCGGCGAGGTGAACCCGTCGGGCAAGCTCACCGAGACGATTCCGCTGCGCCTGGCCGACAGCCCGGCCTACCTCGACTTCCCGGGTGAGTTCGGGCATGTGCGGTACGGTGAGGGCCTGTTCGTCGGGTATCGGTGGTACGACGTGCGCGAGCTGGAGGTCGCTTACCCCTTCGGGCACGGCCTGTCGTACACGACCTTCGCCTACGGCGATGCGAAGGCGACCGTGACCGCCGACGGCGACGTCGAGGTGCGCATCACCGTCACCAACACCGGCGACCGCGCCGGCCGCGAGGTCGTGCAGGTGTACACGGACCTGCCCGGGTCGGCGGTCGTGCGCCCCGTGCGCGAACTCAAGGCGTTCGCCTCGGTCGCGCTCGCTGCGGGCGCGTCCCGCGAGGTCGTGCTCACGGTGCGCCGCGCCGATCTGGCCTACTGGGACGTGCGGGTGGACCGGTGGGTCGTCGAGGGCGGCGACTACCAGGTCGACGTCGCCGCGTCGAGCCGTGACATCCGCTCCTCCGTGTCGGTCCAGGTGCCGGGCGACGACCTACGCGTGCCGCTGACGCGCGAGTCGTCGCTCGCCGAGGTGCTGGCGCACCCTGTCGCCGGCCCCATGGTGCAGGCGGCGATGGCGCAGATGACCGGCGGCATGGAGGGCGTCGACGCCGTGCTGCCCGAAGGCGTCTCGATCGAGAAGATGATGGCGTCGCTGCCGATCGGCCGTGCAGGAATGATGGGCGGCGGCGATGTCACCCCCGAGATGATCGACGGGCTGATCGCCATGGCCAACGGCGCGTAGCCCGGCACGCGGTCACTCGCGGTGGGCGCCTGCCGAGGGGATCGCCGGGAAGACGTGGGGTGCGGTGAAGGCGGATGCCTCGAACGCCGCCGTGACCGCATCCCGCACCTGTTCGACGTGCTCCGTCGGCACGAGCGCAATCGCCGCGCCGCCGAAGCCGCCGCCGGTCATGCGTGCGCCGAGCGCGCCGGCGGCGAGCGCCGCGTCGACGGCGGTGTCGAGCTCGGGGGTGGAGACCTCGAAGTCGTCGCGCAGCGACGCATGCGACGCGGTCAGCAGTGGGCCGATCGCACGCGGCCCCTCGGTGCGCAGGGTGCGCACGGTGTCGAGCACGCGCTGATTCTCGGTGACGACGTGCCGCGCACGGCGGGACGTCTCGTCGTCGACGCGGGCGGCGAGGGCCGGCAGGTCGGCTTCGGTCAGCTCGCGCAGCGACGGCACGGCCATCGCGGCGGCGGCGCGCTCGCAGGCGGCCCGGCGGTCGCCGTACCCGCCGGTGGAGTGGGCGTGCGTCACGCGGGTGTCGATCACGACGATCTCGAGCTCGGCTTCGGCGAGGCCCAGGTCGACGAGCGTCGTATCGAGGCTGCGGCAATCGAGGAACAGCGCCGCGCCGGCACGGCCGAGCATCGACGCCATCTGGTCCATGATGCCGGTGGGTGCGCCGACGGCCTCGTTCTCGGCCGCGCGGCCGACCCGTGCGAGCGCTTGGGCATCGAGGCCGAGCGCCCACACGTCGTCGAGGGCGGATGCCGCGGCCCCCTCGATCGCCGCGCTCGACGACAGGCCGGCGCCGATGGGCACATCCGATGCGATCGCGATGTCGACACCGTGCCGGGGCCTCGCACCGGTGGCGCGCAGCAGCGCCCAGGCGACACCCAACGGGTACGCCGCCCACTCCGGCACGGCATCGCGGGGGAATGTCGGGGCGGCCAGTGCGGAGAGAGGGAGGTGGGCACCCCGCGACGGGCTCGCGGCGCGGGAGTCGCCCGCGTCGTCGGTCGTGACGACGCGCACCACGTCGTCGTCGCGCATGCCGACGGAGGCATACGTGCGGCGGTCGATCGCGAAGGGCAGCACGAACCCGTCGTTGTAATCGGTGTGCTCGCCGATCAGGTTCACCCGCCCGGGCGCCGAGAACACGGCCGCGGGAGCCGATCCGGTGAGCTCGGCGAACACGGCCGCCGCGGCATCCCTCGCCGTCACAGCTGCACGCTCGCAACCGCCGCGCGCAGACGCTCGGCCGTCTGCTCGGGCGGCACTTCCAGGGCCCAGGCGCCCATCGCGGCCTCCGACCCGGCGAGGAACTTCAGCTTGTCGGCGGCGCGGCGCGGCGACGTCAACTGCAGATGCAGGCGCACCGTGTCGCGCCCCACGTGCACCGGCGCCTGGTGCCACGCGGCGATGTACGGCGTGGGGGTGTCGTAGAGCCGGTCGATGCCGCGCAGCAGGCGCAGGTACAGCCCGGCGAGCTCATCGCGCTCGTCCGGCGCCAGCGCGGGGAAGTCGGGCACCTGCCGGTGGGGCATGAGGTGCACCTCGAGCGGCCAGCGCGCGGCGAACGGCACGAAAGCCGTCCAGTGCTTACCGCGCAGCACGACGCGCTCGGCACCCTGTTCGAAGGTCAGGATGCGCTCGAACAGGTTCGGCGCCGTGCGATCGATCGCGTCGAGCAGCCGCTGCGTGCGCGGCGTCACGTACGGGTACGCGTAGATCTGCCCGTGCGGATGGGGGAGGGTGACGCCGATCTGCTCGCCGCGGTTCTCGAACGGGAAGACCTGCTGCACGCCGGGTAGGGCGCCCAGTGCGGCGGTGCGGTCGGCCCACGCCTCGATGACCGTGCGGGCGCGGGTGACCGTCTGCGTACCGAACGAGCCCTCGTGGTCGGGGCTGAAGCACACGACCTCGCAGCGGCCCACGCTCGAGCGCGTGCGACCGAGGCCGAGCGCGTCGAGGTCGTCGAGTCCCCGGGGCGGGTCGGCGGCCTCCGGTGCCGTGCCGACGGCCTCGGCCAGCGTCGGGCCGAAGGCCGGCGACCGGTTCTCGAACACGGCGACGTCGTAGCGGCTCGGCACCTCCGACGGGTTGCCCGACGACTGCGGTGCGAGCGGGTCGAGCTCGGCACTCGGCAGCATGACCCGGTTCTGCCGGTTCGCAGCCACGGTGATCCAGTCGCCGGTGAGGATGTCCTGCCGCATCGACGCGGTCGCCGGTCGCGGGTCGAGGGTGCGGGCGTCGACGGCGCGTTCGGGCCCGAGCGTCGTGCCCGGGTCGTCGTAGTAGATCAGCTCGCGCCCGTCGGCCAGGCGCGTCGCGCGCTTGACGACACCGGCGCCGAGGTCGACGGCCTCAGAGCTCACGACGCTCCGCCCCGCCGGGCCTCCCACCCCGAACGCACCATCTCGTCGACGGTGTACCGCATGCGCCAGTCGAGGTCACGGGCGGCCAGCTCGCCGCTGGCCACGATGCGGTCGGGGTCGCCCGAGCGGCGTGGGCCGACCTCGGGGGTGAAGGCGATGCCCGTCACCCGCGCCATGGCATCCATGATCTGCCGCACCGACAGCCCGTCGCCCGAGCCGAGGTTGTACGCCGGCTCGATCGGGTCGCCGGCGGCCAGGCGCTGCGCGGCGACGACGTGCGCCGCCGCGATGTCGGCCACGTGCACGTAGTCGCGCACGTTCGTGCCGTCTTCGGTGTCGTAGTCGTCGCCGTTGATCCGCGGGGTGCGCCCCGCCAGCAGCGCCTCGAACACGAGCGGGAACAGGTTGTGTGGGCTCGTGTCGTACACGGTCTCATCGCCCGAGCCGACGACGTTGAAGTAGCGCAGCGACGTGTGGCGGAGTGGATGCGGCGTGGCCGCCGTGGCGACGCCCTGATCGCGCAGCAGCCACTCGCCGATCAGCTTTGACTCGCCGTACGGCGAGGCCGGCCGCTTGGGCGCGTCCTCGGTGACCAGCGGCACATCCGGCGTGCCGAAGACGGCCGCCGACGACGAGAAGACGATGTTCGTGACATCCGCGGCCTGCATCGTCTCGTGCAGGACGCGCGTGCCCTCGACGTTCTGGGTATAGGTGTG
>NZ_JBKEAF010000117.1:0-4180 GCF_047971895.1 Microbacterium sp. | reverse complement strand
GTCAGGTCGCCGAGCAGCACGCGCGTGACGCCGGGCCGCCCTTCCGCCTGACTGGCCAGCGAGATACCGGCGGCCGTGGCGATGGTGCCGTCGATGCCGGCGAGGCCCCGGTTGGCGTGCACGGGCACCTGCATGCCCGCCAGCACGTCGTCGGCGACCCTCACGAGCCGCGACGACCCTAACATCAGCCGGTCGTGCGGCCATGTCGCCCGCCACACCGAGTCGACCAGCACGGCCCGGTCGATCGGCTGGCGCACGGCGGCCAGCTCTGCGGCGACGGCGTCGAGACGGTCGTGCCGTTCGGTCGAGAAGAGCCCGTGCAGATCCGGAGCGGGCGGGGCGAGATCGATGGATGCCTCGTGCCCGGCACGCAGCCACGCCTGCAGCCATGCACGATCGGGGTCTCCTTCGCCGACCGCGACGGCGGAGACGGTGCGCGTGGCCCCGTTGAGGTTCAGCGGCTCGCCGGGCCCCGACACGGCGACGATCTCGACCTCGACGCGCGACAGCAGGGCCGTCACCTCACGCGAGAGCGTCGGGTGCCCGAAGACGACGGCGCGCTCGACGCGGCCGCCGAGCGCCGGCTCGCGCAGCACCGTACGGTAGGCGCGCACCGACTGGCGCCCGAAGCGTGCGCCGCTGACGATCTCGGCGATCAGCGGCCAGCCGCCCTCGAAGGCCACCTGTTCGGCGCGGTCACCGGCATCGGCGCCGGCCACCACGACCGTGCGGGGGCCCAGCGCCAGCACGGACGGCTCCCCCGGTTCCGGATCGGCGGGCTCCACCGCAGGCGTGCCGAGGGCGAACCAACCGGGCAGCTCACCGGCGAGCGGCTCACGGTAGGGCAGGTTCAGGTGCACGGGCCCCGCGGGCAGGATGCCGCCGCCGCGCGCCGCGGCGACCGCCTCGGCGGCCAGCCTGCGCAGCATCGCCGTCTGGGGGCGGGTGCCCGTGGCATCCGTCTCGTCGGGCACCGGCAGATCCGCCTCGAACCGCACCTGCGGCGCGAACATGCCCGGCTGCCGCGTCGTCTGATTCGCACCGACGCCGCGCAGCTCGGGCGGGCGATCGGCCGTGAGCAGCAGCAGCGGCACCCCCGCATGATGCGCTTCGAGCGCCGCGGGGAACAGGTTGGCCGCGGCCGTTCCCGACGTGCAGACGACGGCCGCAGGCATGCCCGTCTCGCGGGCGAGGCCCACCGCGGTGAACCCGGCGACCCGCTCGTCGATGCGCACGTGCAGGCGCACGCGCCCCGCCCGCTCGAGGGCCGCGGCGACCAGAGCGAGCGACTGCGAGCGCGATCCGGGGCTCAGGACGATATCGCCGACCCCGTGCCCGACGAGGGCGTCGAGCAGTGCGGCGGCCGCATCCGTCGCCGCAGACGCCGCCGCGCGCACAGGGCCGTCCACGTCTGTCCGGGGCTCAGCTCAGGCTGCCGCGCTGGCCGCGCAGGTCGTCGCCGTCGTTGTCGCCAGGGGTGCCCGGTGCGGACGGCCGGTGCCAGCGGGGGTCGTCGTCCTCGGCATCGAGCTGGGCCAGCTCCTCCTCGAGGCGGCGGATGCGCTCGTCCTGCTCGCTCGGGGTGCCCAGGCCCCGCAGGAACGCGGGGTCGTCGTCGGGTGCGCGCACGGGCGCGACCGTCGAGGCGCGACCGCGGCCCACGATGAACCACAGGATGCCGCCGATCACCGGCAGCAGGATGACGATGAGCATCCAGGCGGCCTTCGAGACGCCACGGTGGCGCATCGGCGGCTGCATCGCGCAGTCCACGATGCTGAAGACCCAGAAGGCGACCGCCAGCGGGACCAGGATGAACAACAGCCGTGCCACGTCTCCATCCTAAGCGTGGACCCTGAACGCCGGCCGCGCTTACGATGGAGGGGTGAAGGTCAAGCCCGCGCTCGTGTACTCCGTGCTGCGGATTCTCGCGTTCGTGGTGCCGTTCGGCATCCTCATGCTGTTCCCGATCTTCCGCGACCTGTACTGGCTCGCCGCGATCTTCGCCGCCCTGATCGGGCTCAGCCTGTCGCTGCTATTCCTGCGTCGTCCGCTCGACGCGGTCACCAGCGACCTCGGCCAGCGCCGTGAGCGGCGCACCGCCGCGGCCGACGACGCGGCCGCCGAGGACGCGGCCGACGACGCCGCGCGCTGATCTCGAATCGGTCAGCCGACGAAGGCCCAGAACAGGAACGCGCCGTAGGCGACCGACGTGAGCGAGGTCAGCGCGAGGGCGAGCACCAGCTCCTGCGGGCTGCGATACAGCCACACGATCAGCAGTGCGGGCACCGCGGCCAGCAGTGCCAGCAGCGTGAGCCACGCGATCGGGTAGAACTGGGCGAGCACGCACGCGATGGCGAAGGCTGCGAGCACGAAGACCGTGTAGACCACCTGCGTGGCAGTCTTGCCGATCAGCACCGACAGTGTGCGCTTGCCGGCCGCGCGGTCCTGCGGGATGTCGCGCAGGTTGTTCGCCAGCAGCACGCCACACGCCAGCAGGCCCGCGCCGACGGCGCCGAACCAGGCCTCCTGCGGCAGATACTGCACTTGTACCCACGTGGTGCCGAGCGTGGCTACCAGCCCGAAGAACACGAAGACGAACAGCTCGCCGAGCCCCGCGTATCCGTACGGGCGCTTGCCGCCGGTGTAGAACCAGGCGGCCACGATGCAGACCGCGCCGACCGCGAGCAGCCACCACTGCTGCGTGCGGACCGCGATCGCCAGGCCCGCGACGGCGGCGATCGCGAAGAACACACACGCGACGACGAGCACCGTGCGCGGCTTCGCCTTGCGCGCGGCCGTCAGTCGGGCGGGCCCGACCCGGAAGTCGTCGGTGCCGCGGATGCCGTCGCTGTAGTCGTTGGCGTAGTTCACCCCGATCTGCAGCGCCGCCGCCACGACGAGGCAGGCGAGCGCGAGCACCCAGTGAAACAGGTGGTCGACCAGATGCGCGGCCCCGGTGCCGATGAGCACGGGCGTGATCGCCAGCGGCAGCGTGCGCAGGCGCGCCGCACCGACCCAATCACCGAAGGTCGCCTTGGCCGCCACACGGGGGTCGCCCGACACGTGCGGCTTCTGCGGGTTGCCGCGCGGTCGGTGCTTTCGGGATGCTGCGCGCGTGCGCTTCTTCTTCGCGGATCCTGCCACGGCTCAATAGTGCCAGGGATGGGCAGACCAGTCGGGCTCGCGCTTCTCGAGGAAGGCGTCGCGCCCCTCCACGGCCTCATCGGTGCCGTAGGCCAGGCGCGTGGCCTCCCCCGCGAACACCTGCTGGCCGACCAGGCCGTCGTCCACCGCGTTGAAGGCGAACTTCAGCATGCGGATCGCCGTGGGCGACTTCGTCAGGATCGTGCGCGCCATCGCGATCGCCTCGCGCTCGAGCTCGGCGTGCGCCACCACGCGGTTGACCGCGCCCATCTCGTACGCGCGCTGTGCGGAGTACTCCTCGGCGAGAAAGAACACCTCGCGGGCGAACTTCTGCCCGATCTGGCGTGCGAAGTACGCCGAGCCGTAGCCGGCGTCGAACGAGCCGACGTCGGCGTCGGTCTGCTTGAACCGGCCGTGCTCGGCGCTCGCGATCGACAGATCGCAGACGACGTGCAGCGAGTGCCCGCCGCCGGCTGCCCAGCCGGGCACCACCGCGATGACCGGCTTCGGCATGAAGCGGATCAGCCGTTGCACCTCGAGGATGTGCAGACGGCCCACCGCGGGTGCGCCTCCGCCCCCGCTCCCCGAGCCTGCATCGCTCCCCGAGCCTGCATCGCTCCCCGAGCCTGTCGAGGGGTCGGTGTCGCTGTACTGATACCCGTCGCGCCCGCGGATGCGCTGGTCGCCGCCCGAGCAGAACGCCCACCCGCCGTCCTTGGGGCTCGGGCCGTTGCCGGTCAGCAGAACGACGCCGAGGCGCGGGTCCTGCCGTGCGGCATCCAGTGCGCGGTACAGCTCGTCGACCGTGTGCGGGCGGAACGCGTTGCGCACCTCCGGCCGGTCGAGCGCGATCCGTGCGATGCGTCCGTCGTGCGAGACGTGGGCCGTGATATCGGTGAAGGCATCGGCGCCGGGCGCCGGCATCCATTCACTCTCGTCGAAGAGCTCGGAGACCATGCCTCTCAGCCTATGACCCCCCGTCTGCGGAAGGCTCTTGACGGTGGCGGCGATGTACCGCTCGGCGAGGGTTGTGGGC
>NZ_JBKEAF010000037.1:0-6593 GCF_047971895.1 Microbacterium sp. | reverse complement strand
GTCGCGCCGGCTTCTCGCCGAACCGGCCCTGGCCGCTCTGGCTCGGTGCCACCGCACCTGCTGCGGTGAGGTGCCAGGTGAATGTGGAGCCGCCTTGGGGAATCGAACCCCAGACCTATTCATTACGAGTGAATCGCTCTGCCGACTGAGCTAAGGCGGCGCACATCGCCTGCGCGATGCACGATCAACGATCTTACAGGGTCGAACGGGGCCCCGCGAACACGCGCGGACCCGTCAACGGCACTCGAGCCCGTCGACCGGCACGACGCCGTCGAGCAGGTACGACTCGACCGCGTCGTCGACGCACACGTTGCCCTTGTTGTAGCCGGTGTGGCCCTCGCCGAAGCGCGACACGAGCACACCCGATGACAGCTGCTCGGCGAGTGACACCGACCACTCGTACGGTGTCGCCGGATCGTTCGTCGTGCCGACGACGACGATCGGTGCCGCCCCGTCGGCGGTGATCTTCTCGCGTACGCCGGTCGGCGGGTAGACCCACTGCGCGCACGGGTCCGGGCCCTTCCAGTACGGCGCGATCGTCGGCGCCTGTGCGTCGAGCAGGGCGTAGGCGGCGTCGATGTCGGCCTGGGTCTCGTCGGCCGGGTAGTCCATGCAGTTGTACGCGCGGAAAGCCTCGGTCTGGTTGTCGAGGTACACGCCGTCCTCGCGATTGAAGTAGATATCGGCGATGAAGAACGCGTACTCGGCGCCGCCCTGCATCACTTCGGCGAGCATGGCGGTCAGCGCCGGCCAGTTGTCCTCGGCGTACAGGGGTGTGATGATCGCCGTCATCAGGGTGTCGGCGCCAAGCATCCGCCCGTCCGCCGCCGGTATCGGCCGGCGGTCGACGCTCGCCAGCAGCGTCGCGAGGTCGCCCATCGCGTCGTCGACGGTGCCGGTGAACGGGCAGTCGTCGCGCTCGAGACAGTCGGCCATATAGGCGCGCAGCGCGGATTCGAAGCCGAGGCCCTGCGTGGTGCTGACCTCGAGCCCCGACACGGACGGGTCGATGGCACCGTCGAGCACGAGGCGCCCCACACGCTCGGGGAACAGCTTCGCGTAGGTCGCCCCGAGGAAGGTGCCGTACGAGAACCCGAGGTAGTGCAGCTGCTCGTCACCGAGGACCGCGCGTAGCAGGTCCATGTCGCGGGCCGAGTTCTCGGTGGTGATGTAGGGAAGGATGCCGTCGCTGTTCGACTCGCAGGCCTCGGCGAACGCGCGGCTGGCCGCGTCGAGTTCGTCGGTCCACCCGGCCGAACCGCGCGGATCGGCGGGGATGTCGAACAGATAGGCGTCCATCTCGGACGCGTCGTAGCACCGCACGGCCGTCGACTCGCCGACACCGCGGGGGTCGAAGCCGATGACGTCATAGGCCGCCTGCACGGGTGCGCCGATCGCGTAGTCGACGCTGTCGAGCACGAAGCCGGCGCCACTGGCCCCCGGCCCGCCCGGGTTGACCAACAGCGAGCCGATCCGGCTGTCGCCGGTGGCCCGGTGCCGTGCGACGGCGAGCTCGATCTCTCCCTGGGCGGGATCGGCGTAGTCGAGCGGGGCGATCACGGTCGTGCAGTCGAAACCGGCGCCGCACGAGTCCCAGGTCAGGGTCTGCGAGTAGTACGGCAACAGGGCCGGGTCGACGCCGGACGTGTCGGGGCCGGCGGTCTCGGGCGCGGGACTGTCGCCGGGGATCATCGCGTACAGGCAGCCGGACAGGACGAGGGATGCCGCAGCCAGGCTCGCCACGGCGAGCAGCGTGCGGCGGACGAACGTGATCAGGGTGTCCTCCCGGTGGTGACGGTGATCAGCATGCTCTCCAGTGCGAGGACGGGAGCGGCGTTCTGCTCGAGGTTGCGGCGCGTCTCGCCGAGCCGATCGAGCACGGTCAGCGTGTGCCCCGGCGTCCACGCGCCGGCGAGCCCGCGCAGCTCGGCCTCCAGCTCGAGGTTGATGAGCCCCTCGGCACGCCCGTGCTGCAGCATCACGACGTCGCGGAACAGCGACTGCAGATCGGTGAGCACACGATCGATGCCATCGCGCAGGCTGCGCGTCGCCCTGCGCTTCTGCTCGTCTTCGAGGGCGTTCAGCTGGCCGCGCACCGCGGGCGGCACGCGCGCACCCTCCGCGACTCCGACGGTGCGCAGCAGGCTCGCGCGCTCCGCCTCGTCGCGCTCGGCGGTGAGCGCCTTGGCATCCTCGGTGGCCAGTTGCACGATGCGCCCCGCGACCGCGACGGCGTCGCCGACGCCGCGCACGCCGACCACACCGCGCAGCGTCTCGTCGCGTCGGCGGCGTGCGTCGGCATCCGTCGCCAGCCGCTGCGCCATCCCGATGTGCCGCTGCGCGTGTCGAGCCGACTGCTCGGCGACCGCCGCATCCGCCCCGGTGCGCCGGGCGATGAGCGCGGCGACGTCGGCGACGTCGGGCTCACGCAGGCGCAACGTGCGCACCCGGGAGCGGATCGTGGGCAGCAAGTCGGCTTCACTCGGTGCGCACAGCACCCAGACCGTGCGCTCGGGCGGCTCCTCGAGGGCTTTGAGCAGCACGTTGGAGGTGCGCTCGACCATGCGGTCGGCGTCCTCGACGACCATGACCCGGAAGCGACCGGCCGACGGTGCGAAGTACGACCTCTCGACGAGGGCGCGGGCGTCCTTGATCGTGATCACGACGCCCTCGGCGCGCAGCGCCGTCAGGTCGGGATGTGTTCCGGCCAGCACCTGCCGCATGACCTGCTCGTCGCCCGGTTCGGCGATCAGAGCCGCCGCGAACGCCTGTGCCAGCGTGGAGCGCCCCGACCCGGGCGGTCCGGTGATGAGCCAGGCATGGGTCATCGCGAACGGGTCGGATGCGGCCTCCCGCAGCGTGTCGACCGCGGCGTCCTGCCCCCACACCGCGCTCCACGGCAGCGGCGGCGCCTGCGTGTCGACCGCCTCGACGTGGCTCACCTGCATGCCGTCCAGCCTATGCGCTCGCCCCGACAGCGCCGGCGCTCACGCGAGCAGCGGTTCGACGCGGGCGCGCACCGCAGCGGCGAGCTCGGCGGCGGGGCGGGTGGCGTCCAGCACGAGGAAGCGCGCGGGGTCGGCGGCGGCGAGCTCGAGGTAGGCGGCGCGCACGCGCGCGTGGAAGTCTGCGCGCTCGGCTTCGAGCCGGTCGAACGGCTTGTCCGCGGCATCCAGCCTCGCTCGCGCCTGCTGCGGATCGAGGTCGAGCAGCACCGTCACATCCGGCAGGGCGCCGCCGGCAGCCCACAGCGACAGGTTGCGCACCTCCCCTGCGTCGAGCACCCGCCCCGCCCCCTGGTAGGCGACGGACGAGTCGAGGTAGCGGTCCTGGATGACGACGTCGCCGCGCTCGAGCGCCGGGCGCACGAGCGTTTCGACGTGGTGCGCGCGGTCTGCGGCGTACAGCAGCGCCTCGGCGCGCGGCGCGATGTCGCCGCGATGGTGCAGCACGATGTCGCGCACCAGCGCGCCGACGTCGGTGCCGCCCGGCTCGCGGGTGCGCACGACCGAGCGGCCGGATGCCTCGAGCCACTGCTCCAGCAGGGCCGCCTGCGTCGTCTTGCCCGAACCGTCACCCCCCTCGAAAGTGACCCAGACCCCGGCGCCGTCCCGAGCCTGTCGAGGGATCATTTCTTCTTCGCGGCGGGCTTGCGCGCCGGTGCCTTGCGGCGCTTCGGGGCCGGGCCCTTCGCACGCTTGTCGGCGATCAGCTGCACGGCCCGCTCGAAGGTGACGTCGTCGACGCTCTCGCCGCGCGGGATCGTCGCGTTCGTCTCGCCGTCGGTCACGTACGGGCCAAACCGGCCATCCTTGAGTTTGATGGGCTTGCCGCTGACCGGGTCGGCCTCGAACTCCTTCAACGCGCTCGATGCACCCCGCGCGCCGTACTTGGGCTGCGCGTACACCGCAAGCGCCTCGTCGAGCGTGATGTCGAACAGCTGCTGCTCGCTCTGCAGCGTGCGCGAGTCGGTGCCCTTCTTCAGATACGGGCCGTACCGGCCGTTCTGCGCGGTGATGTTCTCGCCCGACTCGGGGTCGACGCCCACCACGCGCGGCAGCGAGAGCAGACGCAGCGCCGTGTCGAGGTCGATCGTGTCGACGGCCATCGTCTTGAAGAGCGAGGCCGTGCGCGGCTTGGGCGCCGCATCCTTCTTCGTCTTCTTCTTCTTCTTCGGGGCCTCGTCGGCCACGGGCTCTTCGGCGACAGGCTCGAGCTCTTGCACGTACGGGCCGAAACGGCCGTCCTTGACGACGATCGTCTTGCCGTTCTCGGGGTTCTCACCCAGCACGCGGTCGCCCGCGACGGGGGCCTCGATGAGCTCCTGCGCCTTCTGCGCGGTGAGCTCGTCGGGGGCGAGCCCCTCGGGGATGTTCACGATCCGCGGCTTCGCCTCGGGGTTCTCGCGGTCGACGACCTCGAGGTACGGGCCGTAGCGGCCCAGTCGCAGCGACACGCCCTCGGCGATCGGCGTCGCGTTCAGCTCGCGCGCATCGATCTCGCCGAGGTTGTCGACGATGTTGCGCAGACCCACCTGCTCGTCAGAGCCGAAGTAGAAGCCCTGCAGCCACTCGGCGCGCTGCTGCTCCCCACGGGCGATGGCGTCGAGGTCGTCTTCGAGCGCCGCGGTGAAGTCGTAGTCGACCAAGTCCGGGAAGTGCTGTTCGAGCAGCCGCACGACGCTGAAGGCCAGCCAGCTGGGCACGAGCGCCTGACCGCGCTTGGTCACGTACTCGCGGTTGATGATCACGTCGATGATGCTCGCAAACGTCGAGGGGCGGCCGATGCCCTTCTCCTCCAGCGCCTTCACGAGGCTCGCCTCGGTGTAGCGGGGCTTGGGGCTCGTGCTGTGGCCCTTGGCCTCGATGTCGCTGAGACGCAGCACGTCGCCGACCGCCATCGCCGGCAGCGCCTGGTTCTCGGCCTTGTCGGCATCGCCGCGATTCTCGTCCCTACCCTCCTGGTAGGCCTCCATGAAACCCTTGAACGTGTACACGGTGCCCGACGCGGTCAGCTCGGCCTTCCTGCCGTCGGCCTCGACGAGCAGCGTCACCGTGGTGGTCTCGTACTTCGCGTCCGACATCTGGCTCGCGATCGTGCGCTTCCAGATGAGGTCGTACAGCCGCTGCTCGTCGCGATCGAGCTGACCCGACACCTGTGCGGGCGTGCGGAAGTCGTCGCCCGAGGGCCGGATCGCCTCGTGCGCCTCCTGCGCATTCTTGCTCTTGCTGCGGTAGTGGCGCGGGTTCGGCGGCACCGCCCGGTCGCCGTAGAGCGCCACCGCCTGCGCCCGCGCCGCCTGCACCGCCTGGGTCGACAGCGACTGCGAGTCGGTGCGCATATAGGTGATGAAGCCCTTTTCGTAGAGCCGCTGCGCGACGCTCATCGCGTGCTTGGCGCTCATCGAGAGCTTGCGTCCGGCCTCCTGCTGCATCGTGGAAGTGGTGAACGGCGGCTTCGGGCTGCGGGTTCCGGGCTTGGCCTCGAGAGCCGAGACGGATGCCTCGCCGGTCGCCTCGATGGCGGCGGCGAGCTGCCCGGCCTGTGTCTCGTCGAGCACGAGCACGGCCTTCTTGAGCTGACCGCGGTCGTCGAAGTCGGTGCCGCGGGCCAGCGGAGCCCCGTCGACCCGTGCGAGGCGGGCCGTGAACGATTCGTCGGCGCCGGTCGCGAGTGCCTCGAGGTCCCAGTACGACGCCGAGACGAAAGCCATGCGCTCGCGCTCGCGGTCGACGACCAGCCGGGTCGCCGCCGACTGCACGCGCCCGGCAGACGTGCCCTGGCGCACCTTCATCCACAGCACGGGCGAGACGTCCCATCCGTAGAGCCGGTCGAGGATGCGGCGGGTCTCCTGCGCGTCGACGAGCGCCAGGTCGAGCTCGCGCGTGTTGTCGACGGCCGCGCGGATCGCGTCCTGGGTGATCTCGTGGAACACCATGCGCTTGACGGGCACCTTGGGCTTGAGCGTCTCGAGCAGGTGCCACGCGATCGCCTCGCCCTCGCGGTCCTCATCCGTGGCCAGCAGCAGTTCGTCGGCGTTCTTCAGCGCACGCTTGAGCTCGCTGACCGTCTTGCGGCCGCGCTCGCTCTCCACGTAGTAGGGGGTGAAGCCGTTCTCGACGTCGATGGAGTACTTCCCGTACGCCTGCTTCTTCTCGGCCGGGATGTCCTTCTTGTCGGCGAGGTCACGGATGTGCCCGACCGAGCTGAGCACCTCGTAATCGTCGCCGAGGTAGCTCTGAATCGACTTCATCTTCGTCGGGGACTCGACGATGACGAGCTTCTTCCCTTGCGGTGCTGCCTGTGGCACGGATGGCGTCCTTTCGTTCGAAGCACACCCTACACACCGCATCGCGAGGTGGACGCTGTGAGTCCCGTCACGGGGGCGGGTCGCCGGGTGGTCCGGCACGGGCGGACGCCTCGGCACGCAGCCCCGCGTACGGATAGGCGACCCGCACAGTCGCCACGAGACCGTCGAGGCGGCAGTCGATGAGGGTGGCGCCACCGGCGGCCGCGACGGCGGACGCCGACGCGCACGGCTCACCCGGCACCGCGCCCGAGGCGGCATCGGCGGCGGCCAGCGCCGCGGCATC
>NZ_JBKEAF010000105.1:0-41398 GCF_047971895.1 Microbacterium sp. | reverse complement strand
GGCTCGAGTCGGTGCTCGAACGCCAGCAGCAGAAGCGCATCATCGTCTTCCGTCCCCTGTTCGCCGTAGGGGGCCAGGAGCTCGGCTACCTGCCCGGCGACCAGCAGGAGAAGATGAGCCCCTGGGGTCAGGCCGTGTACGACACCCTGGGCTCGGTCGTGTCGGGCAACGTCATCGAAGAGGTGATGGCCCGCGGCATCCTCGAGGTGCTGCCGCTGACGCACATTCGCGGGCGCTCGCTGCACGACGCGTTCGTGATCGTCGACGAGGCGCAGTCGCTGGAGCGCAACGTGCTGCTGACCGTGCTCAGCCGCATCGGCCAGAACTCGCGCGTCGTGCTCACTCACGACGTGGGGCAGCGCGACAACCTGCGCGTGGGCCGACACGACGGCGTGGCATCGGTGATCGAGACGCTCAAGGGCCACGACCTGTTCGCCCACGTGACGCTGGTGCGCTCGGAGCGTTCGGCGATCGCCGCGCTGGTGACCGACCTGCTCGAATCGGGGGAGCTGGCCTGAGACCCTACTCCCAGCGGTAGCCGATGCCGCGCATGCTCGTGAGCACCTCGAATCCGTCGATGGTGGGCAGCCCGGCGAGCGTGACGGCTAGACAGTGCCCCGAGTATTCGAACCCGCGCAGAGATCGGCCTCGATCTCTGCTTCATGCTTCGATGATGCGACAGGCGGGCGGGTCACCCCGGGTGCGTCATCGAAAGCAGGTCGAGTTTCTCATCCAGCTGCTCCAGCGTGATCTCGCCCCGGTCGACGTATCCCAGGGTCAGCACGGCCTCGCGCACGGTCACGCCGTTGGCCACCGCGTGCTTGGCGACCTTGGCCGCCGCCTCGTAGCCGATGACCTTGTTCAGCGGCGTGACGATCGATGGCGACATGCCCGCCAGCGCGGTCACCCGCTCGAGGTTCGCCTGCAGGCCGTCGATCGTCTTGTCGGCGAGGATGCGCGCGGCGTTGGACAGCAGGGTGATCGACTCGAGCACCGCCGTGCCCATCACGGGGATCGCGACGTTCAGCTCGAAGCTGCCCGAGGCGCCGCCCCAGGCCACGGTGGCGTCGTTGCCGATCACGCGCGCGCACACCATGAGCACGGCCTCGGGAACGACCGGGTTGACCTTTCCGGGCATGATCGAGGACCCCGGCTGCAGATCGGGGATGTGCAGTTCGCCGAGGCCCGTGTTCGGGCCCGAGCCCATCCACCGCAGATCGTTGTTGATCTTCGTGAGCGACACCGCGATGGTGCGCAGCGCGCCGGACGCCTCGACGAGCGCGTCGCGGTTGGCCTGGGCTTCGAAGTGGTCCTGCGCTTCGGTGATGGGCAGCTCGGTGTCGGCGACGATCAGCTCGATGACACGCTGCGGGAACCCGAGCGGGGTGTTGATGCCGGTGCCGACGGCGGTGCCGCCCAGGGGCACCTCCGCCACGCGCGGCAGCACCGACCGGACCCGCTCGATGCCGAGGCGAACCTGGCGGGCGTACCCGCCAAACTCCTGCCCGAGGGTGACCGGCGTCGCATCCATGAGGTGTGTGCGGCCCGACTTCACGACCGACTTCCACTCCTCGGCCTTCGCCTCGAGCGCCACCGCGAGGTGGTCGAGCGCGGGGATCAGCTCGTCGATGAGCTCCTGCGTGACGGCGATGTGCACCGACGTGGGGAACACGTCGTTCGACGACTGCGATGCGTTCACGTGGTCGTTCGGGTGCACGGGCGCACCGAGCGACTGCGTCGCGAGCGTCGCGAGCACCTCGTTCATATTCATGTTCGACGAGGTGCCGCTGCCGGTCTGATACACATCGATGGGGAACTGGTCGGCGAACTCGCCGGCGATGATGCGGTCGGCGGCGCCGGCGATGGCGTCGGCGATCGCGCCGTCGAGGGTGCCGAGCTGCTTGTTCGCGAGCGCGGCGGCCTTCTTGATGCGCGCCAGGGCGACGATCTGCGCGGGCTCGAGGACGTCGCCGGAGATCGGGAAGTTCTCCACGGCGCGCTGCGTCTGCGCGGCGTAGAGGGCGTCCTTGGGCACACGCACTTCACCCATGGTGTCGTGCTCGATGCGGTACTCGGTGTCGGCCACGGCGGCTCCTTCGTTACTCGGGTTGACTGTGACGGTTGCGGATGGGGACGGCTGCGGATCGGCTCAGCCGGTGAGGTCGATGCCCTCGGCCACGATCGGCACCACGGTGCCCTCGGCGAGCCGGTAGTTGGCGCCGACGACGCCCAGACGGCCCGCAGCCACGGCCTCGCTGATCAGCTCGGAGGACTGCAGGACGTCGGCGACCGTGTTGCGCAGGTGCTCGCTGCCGACCAGCTCTGCGTCGATGTCGGCCGGGCGCGAGCCCCCGCCCTCGGCGAGCACCTTGCGTGCCGCCGGCACGATCGGGGCGATCAGCTTCCAGATGTGCGGGGGGAGGGGTGCGGCGTCGATGGCCGTGCCGTCGATGGCCGCCTGCACGGCCCCGCAACTGTCGTGGGCGAGCACGACGATGAGCGGAACCTCGAGGATGCAGACCGCGTACTCCAGGCTCGCGACGATCGACTCGCCGACCACCTGGCCGGCGTTGCGCACGACGAACAGGTCGCCCAGGCCCTTGTCGAAGATGATCTCGGCGGCCAGGCGCGAGTCCGAGCAGCCGAAGATCGTGGCGTGCGGATGCTGCGTATGCGTGAGCTCGTGGCGGCGCTCGACATCCTGGCGGGGATGCCGCGGGCCGCCGGACACGAACCGGGCGTTTCCGCGGACCATCTCGTCCCACGCCCGCTGCGGGGTGGGCAGCCGGTGCGGGCTCATCCGGTCGACCCCGCGGGTGTGCGCAGCTGAGTCGCGAGCGATGCGGCGACCGTCTCGAGGTCATCGATGCGCGTGGCGCCGTAGACGAGCACGTGATCGTCGCCGTATGCGGTGCCGAGGGCGGCCGTCACATTGCCCGTCGAGGCCGGGTCGGCGATCTCGTAGCGATCCCACACGATGCCGTCGATCGTGACCGTGTCGACCGGGGCCTCGCCGCGCAGCACGCGGGACGCCCAGGCCTCGTCGGCGCCGAAGCCCTGTGCGACGCGGAGGAAGTCCGCGTCGGCGGGCAGGGCGTACACGACCGTCCACGTCGAGATGTCGCCGGGGTCGATCTCGGCGACATTGACGCGCCAGTCCGCGGGAACCGTGGGAACGACCACGTCGACGCCGTGCGTCGCCTCGACATCGGCGGCGACGGCGACCACGTCGATCGGCGGTCGCTCGGGGGCCTCGCCGCGCGGAACGCCCAGCACGATCACGGCGACGACGGCGAGTGTCGCCAGCAGGGCCGCGATGAGGTTGCGCGTGTTCTGGCTCGATCGGTAGGCGCGAGACGCCTCGGCCTTGCGGTCGGCGGTCTCGGCCGGGGTCTCGGGGCGTCCGAGCTCGGCGACCACCCGGGGCGACGACGCCATCACGCCTCGGCCCTTCCGTCGGCGTCGGCACGCGCGGCATCCAGACGGCGCTTGGCGCCCACCAGCCACTCCTCGCACCGCGCCGCCAGCGCCTCGCCCCGCTCCCACAGGGTCAACGACTGCTCGAGCGTCGGCGCACCCTGCTCGAGCTCGGCGACGACACGCACGAGCTCGTCGCGCGCCTGCTCGAAGCTCAGCGACGCGACATCGGGGGCGGGGGTCGGCGCGGTCATACGCCCTAGCCTAGTTCGCTCTGTGCCGTGTCCAGCGGGCCGGGCGGTTCGGCCACTTCGCCCCGTGCCAGCGCGGCGATCGATCCGCGCCCCACGGTCACCACCATCGGCGTGCCCGCAGGGGCCTGGGCGGCGTCGCGCACGATCGCCCCGTCGTCCAGATGCGCGATGGCGTAGCCGCGGGCCAACGTGGCCCCGGGGGACAGGGCCCGCAGGGCGGCGCGCAGCTCGTCGGTGCGGCGGGCACCGGTATCCATCGTCCGTTGCACGAGGTCGCGCCCGCGTGAGACGAGCACGAACAGCTCGTGCTCGTACCCCTGCAGCATGGACTCGGGGTTGCGCAGCACCGGGCGGGTGCGCAGCTGCTCCAGTTGCGCGATGTCGTACGCGACCCGCTGGGTGAGCCTGCCGGCGGCACGCGTGCGCAGTTGCTGCACCAGCGCGCGCTGCTCGGCGACGTCGGGAACCAGGCGCTTGGCCGCATCGGTGGGCGTCGACGCGCGCACGTCGGCCACGTCGTCGAGCAGCGGACGGTCGTTCTCGTGCCCGATGGCGCTGACGACGGGAGTGGATGCGGCGGCCACCGCGCGCAGCAGCAGCTCGTCGCTGAACCCCAGCAGGTGCTGCGGGTCGCCGCCGCCGCGGGCGATGACGATCACGTCGACGTCGGGGTCGGCATCCAGCGTCTGCAGCGCCGCGATCGTTTCGGGTACGCACCGCTCGCCCTGCACCGCCGCATACACGGTGCGGAAGCGCACCCGGGGCCAGCGCAGCTCGGCGTTGCGGTGCACGTCCTTCTCGGCATCGGAGCGCTCGCCGGTGATCAGGCCGATGCACTGGGGGAGGAACGGGACGGGCTTCTTGCGTGCGGCGTCGAACAGGCCCTCGCTTCGCAGCTGCGCGCGCAGGCGCTCGAGCCTCTCGAGCTGATCGCCCAGGCCCAGGGGGCGCATCGCCGAGACGGTGAACGAGAAATCGCCCTGCCGCACGAAATAGTCGGCCTTCACACACGCCACGACGCGGTCGCCGACCTTGTGGTCGTCGGGCATTCGCTGCAGCGTCTTCGACCACACGCGGATCGCGATCAGCGCGTCGGAGCCGAGATCCTTGAGGCGGCCGAAGACGTTGCCGCCGCGCACGTTCCACGACGTGATCTCGCCCTCGACCCACACCGAGCCCCAGTTCTCGACGAAGCCCCGGATGGTGCGGTTGAGCCGCGCCACCGACGTCGGTGCCTCGGCGCTCGAGTCACGGGGGTGCACGGCCTCGGGATCGGGGGTCTCGCCCGGGCGCGGCTGTGCGCGGAACTCGGTCATGCGCCTCCTTCGCTCCCAGGGCCCGTGCGGGTGCGCCCCGGTAGAATCGGGGCGTGAGCACCCCTGTGATCGGCCTTCCCGTGCCCCGCATCCCCCCGAAGGACGGCGTGCGCCGCAGCCCGCTCCAGGATAACCCGGTGGTCGGACACAAGCGTGTGCTGCTGGCCGCCCCGCGCGGATACTGCGCGGGTGTCGACCGCGCGGTGGTCGCCGTCGAGCGGGCCCTGGAGCGGTACGGTGCGCCCGTATACGTGCGCAAGCAGATCGTGCACAACATCCACGTCGTCACCGAGCTGGAGGCGCGCGGTGCGATCTTCGTCGACGAGGTCGACGAGGTGCCCGAGGGCGCGCACGTCGTGTTCAGCGCGCACGGGGTCTCGCCGATGGTCGTCTCGGAGGCATCCGATCGCGGGCTGCACGCCATCGACGCGACCTGCCCGCTCGTGACCAAGGTGCACCGGGAAGCCGTGCGCTTCGCCCGCGACGACTACGAGATCCTCCTCATCGGCCACGACGGGCACGAAGAGGTCGAGGGCACGGCCGGGCACGCACCCGACCGGGTGACGATCGTGAACTCGCCGGACGAGGCCGACAGCGTTCATGTGAACGACCCGTCGCGGGTCGTGTGGCTGTCGCAGACCACGCTGTCGGTCGACGAGACCATGGAGACCGTGCGTCGGCTGCGGGCGCGGTTCCCCGAGCTGCAGGATCCCCCGTCGGACGACATCTGCTACGCCACGCAGAACCGCCAGGTGGCGATCAAGAAGGTCGCCCGCGAGGCAGACCTCGTGATCGTCGTGGGCTCGGCGAACTCGTCGAACAGCGTGCGGCTGGTCGAGGTCGCCCTCGAGCACGGTGCCAAGGCCGCGTATCGCGTCGACTACGCCGACGAGGTGCGGCAGGAATGGCTCGACGGCGTCGCCACGGTCGGGGTGACCAGCGGCGCGTCCGTTCCCGAGGTGCTGGTGCGTCAGGTGCTCACCGACCTCGCCGCGGCCGGGTACGGCGAGGTCGAAGAGGTGCGCACCGCGGAGGAGGACCTCGTCTTCTCGCTCCCCAAGGAGCTGCGGCAAGACACCACGGGCCGCCGCGGCGGGCGGGTGCGCTCATGAGCGACGACGCACGCGAGGCGATGCCCGATCCGCGACCGCGGCCGCAGTTCGGCGAGTACGCGACGCGGGAGGAGCAGCAGGCCCGCATCAAGGACCCCGATGCATCCACCGCCCTCGACCTCGGGCTGTCACCGGCCGCCGGCGTCCCGCCGGTTCCGCCGCCACCGGTCGCGCCCGGCGACGGCGAGCCGATCTCCGGGCGGGCGCGCGCGCCGCACCCCGTCGACCGCATCGTCACCATCGTGCTGCTGGCCTACGGAGCTTTCAACGTGATCTTCTCGGCGATGTCGTTCCTGAACCTGGCCGACGTGGCGAACGAGGCACTGCGGATCCTCGGCGTGACCGAAGAGTTCACGAACTTCGCGGCCGCGCGACTGTGGGGCCCGATCGCCGCCATCGTGCTCGTGGCCGGCTTCGTCGTGACGGCGTTGCTGTCGGTGCGTCGACTGCGCGCGGGCCGCATCACCTGGTGGCTGCCGCTGGTCGGTGCCGTGGCGACCTACCTCGTCGTCTACGTGTGCCTGGCGATCCCGCTGCTCGGCGACCCCGCCTTCATCGGCTACGCCACCTCGGGCACGCCGGGCCTCTAGGCTGACGGAATGCCACACCTGCTCGCCGTCTGCGTCGTCCACCAGCTGCGACCCGATGCGGGTGCCGTGGGGGTCACCGCGATCGACAAGCAGCCGGTCTCCGGGCCCGTGCGCGTCGGGGCATACGGCGTCTATGCCGACGTGCAGGCCGACCGCAAGCGTCACGGCGGCCTGGACAAGGCGCTGTACGCGTACGGTCAGGACGACGCGCGGTTCTGGGAAGGCGAGCTCGGCCGGGAGCTGCCGGCCGGCTGGTTCGGTGAGAACCTGCGTGTGGCCGGCCTCGACGTGAACGATGCGCGGGTCGGCGAGCGCTGGCGCATCGGCGGCGCCGTCGAGGTCGAGGTGACGATGCCGCGCACCCCTTGCCAGACGTTCGCGCGCTGGGTGGGCGGCGACGACGAGCGCGGCTGGGTCAGGCGCTTCTCTCGCGCCCGGCGCCTCGGCGCCTATCTGCGGGTCACGGCCACCGGACGCATCGCCGCAGGCGACGCGATCGAGGTCGTGCACCGGCCGGCGGACGCGCCGACGGTTCTCGACATCTACCGCGGCCCGGCCTGAGCCGCCGGCGCCCTACGCGCCGAGCGACCTGCCGTGCGATCCGAGCTGCTGCGTCGCCTCGACGACGCGGGCGGCCATCGCCGACTCGGCGACCTTGCCCCACGCGCGCGGGTCGTAGAGCTTCTTGTTGCCGACCTCGCCGTCGATCTTCAGCACGCCCTCGTAGTTCGACAGCATGTAACCGGCGACCGAGCGGGTGAACGCGTACTGGGTGTCGGTGTCGATGTTCATCTTGATGACGCCGTTGCCGACCGCCGTAGCGATCTCGTCGGCCGACGAACCGCTGCCGCCGTGGAACACCAGGTCGAGCGGCCTGGGCTCGGTGCCGAACCGTGCAGCGATGCCCTCTTGGATCTCCCCGAGCAGTTCGGGGCGCAGCTTCACGTTGCCGGGCTTGTACACGCCGTGCACGTTGCCGAAGGTGAGCGCGGCGATCCACTGGCCTTTGTCGCCCAGGCCGAGCGCGTCGACGGCCTTCGTCACATCGGCGACGGTCGTGTACAGCGCGTCGTTGGAGCCCTCGTGGCGCACGCCGTCCTCCTCGCCGCCGACGACGCCGATCTCGACCTCGAGGATCGCGTTGATGTTCTTCATGCGCGGCAGAAGCTCGCGGGCAATCTCGATGTTCTCGTCGAGCGGCACGGCCGATCCGTCCCACATATGCGACTGGAAGATCGGGTCGCGGCCTGCTCGCACTTCTTCCTCCGAAGCGGCGATGAGCGGCAGCACGAAGTCCTCGAGCGCCGGCTTCGGGCAGTGGTCCGTGTGCAGCGCGACGGTGATCGGGTAGTTCTTGGCGACCTCGGTGGCGTAGCGGGCGAACGCGAGGGCGCCGGTCGCCCGGCCCTTGACGGTGTGGCCCGCGAAGTAGTCGGCGCCTCCGGTGGTGACCTGCAGGATGCCATCGGAGCCCGCCTCGGTGAGGCCCTGCAGCACCGCGTTGATGGTCTGCGAACTCGACACGTTGATGGCCGGGTACGCGAAGCTGTCGGCCTTGGCCCGGGCGAGCATGTCGGCGTACTGGTCGGGAGTGGCGACGGGCATGAGTGCTCCTGTTCGTGGCGCGACGTTCTCGTTGTCACTCTAGCGAAGCCCCTGCGCGGCCCGCGTGATCTGTCGCACCGTAAAGAACCTCGATTCCTTCGGCGAGATCCGGCGTGGAGAACGCCGGGGAAGGGATGCCGCTGGCTAGGCTCGACGTATGGTGAGCCTGACTGCGGACATGAATTCGCTTCGCCCTGACCGCAATCTCGCACTCGAGCTGGTACGGGCCACCGAAGCGGCGGCGATCCGCTCGGTGCCCTTCATCGGGCGGGGAGAGAAGGAGAAGGCCGACGGGGCGGCCGTCGACGCGATGCGGGCGTTTCTGCGCACGGTGAACTTCGACGGTCGCATCGTGATCGGCGAGGGCGAGAAGGACAACGCCCCGATGCTGTTCAACGGCGAGCTCGTCGGGAACGGGCGCGGGCCCGAGTGCGACATCGCCGTCGACCCGATCGACGGCACCTCGCTCACGGCTGCGGGCCGCAACAACGCGATCTCGGTGATCGCTGTGTCCGACCGCGGCACGATGCTCGACGCGTCCACGGTCTTCTACATGGACAAGCTCGTCACCGGGCCCGCCGGCGTGGGGGTGGTCGACATCCGGCTACCGATCGGGGAGAACATCCGGCGCCTCGCCAAGGTGCTGGGCAAGCCCGTCGAGGAGGTGGTGGTGGCGGTGCTGCACCGGCCGCGCCACGACGACCTCATCGCCGAGATCCGTGCCGCGGGGGCGGGCACCCGGCTGATGACCGACGGCGACGTCGCCGGGGGCATCAACGCGGCGCGGCATGACGACCGCACCGATATGTGCGTCGGGGTGGGCGGCAGCCCGGAGGGTGTGGTGACCGCGTGCGCGATCAAGGCGCTCGGCGGGCACATCCAGGGCCGGCTGTGGCCGCGCGACGACGACGAGCGACAGCGCGGCATCGACGCGGGCCTGCAGCTCGACGGTTACGTGTACGAGGCGGACGAGCTGGTGCACGGCAACAACACGCTCTTCGTCGCGACCGGGGTCACCGACGGCGCCCTGGTGGCCGGAGTGCGCCGCGACGGCGGGTACGTGTACACGGAGAGCGTCGTGCTGCGCAGCGCATCGGGCACGCTGCGGCGCGTGTCGTCGGAGCACCTCGTCTCGAAGTGGCTCTGAGCGCCCTTCGGGCGCGTCAGGTGTGATTCTCAGGGGCTTCTGGCAGAATTCGAGTGCTCGTCGGCTGTGACGGGTGCTGACTCTCGACGATCCGGAGGGAACTCGCCATGACCCCGAACGGTGTCACGTCTTCTTCGCCCCGCACGGGCGCGCAGGCGGTCATCGCCGATGCCACCGACCCAGCGCGTCGCGCCGACGTGCTGTTCCGGGTGCGGCGCGAGCAGGGGCATGAGCTGAGCTCGTGGTGGATGGTCGGGGCGTTCCTCGTCGTGTCGGCGGGCGTCATCACGCTGTTGAGCTTCGTTCCGGGCGGTCACTGACCTCGGTCTCGGGGGCTGCGCCGATCCGCCGCCGCACCTCCTCGATCCCATCGACGAGTTCGGCAGCCGCCAGCGGACGGGGCACGTCCTCGAGCTCGGTGAAGCCATCGAGCACGGTCGCCTCATCGATGGCGACGAGGCGGCGCGCCGACGGAAGCACCTGCCGTTCCATGGACCCGACGTACCGGTTGTAGTCCGACACGGCGCCCTTGAGCGACCGGCCCAGCTTGTCGAGGTGCCCGGCCGTCGTCGACAGCCGTGAGTACAGCTCACGGCTCACATCGAACAGGCGCTTGGCGTCTTCGGTGAGCGCCTGCTGCTGCCAGCTGAACGCGACCGTCTTCAGCACCGACCACAGGGTCACCGGCGAAGCCAGGGCGACGCGCTTCGAGAAGGCATACTCCAGCAGAGACGGGTCGGCCTCGAGCGCCGCCGAGACGAGACCCTCGCTGGGGATGAAGGCGATCACCAGCTCAGGGCTGACCTCGAGCCCCGACCAGTACGCCTTCGCGCCGAGCACCGTCACGTGGTCGCGCAGCGCCTTCACGTGCTGGGCGAGCAGCCGCTCGCGGCGGGCCGCCTCGGCGCCGGTGGCCGTGGCCGGGATCGCGCTGGCCTCCAGGTAGGCGGCGAACGGCACCTTCGCGTCGACGGCGATGCTCTTGCCGCCGGGAAGGCGCACGACCATGTCGGGGCGTGCGGCGCCGGCGTCGGTGACGATGCTCGCCTGCAGATCGAAGTCCACCCGCTGCAGCAGGCCGGCCGCCTCCACGACGCTGCGCAGCTGCGTCTCGCCCCACACTCCGCGGGTGCTGTTCGAGCGCAGCGCAGCCGCAAGGGCCTCGGTCGTGCTGCGCAGCCGCTCATCGGCCTCACCGGCCTGCCGCAGCTGGGCGCTGAGCTCGCCGTGCTGCCGCTGCCGCTGCTGCTCGAGCGCGGTGACCTGGGTCTGCACCGACCGCATCTGCTCGGCGACGGGGCTCAGCGCCGCGAGCACCCGCCCGTCCTCCTGAGCCCGCGTGGCCTCGAGGTCGCGCAGATGGTCGATGCGCGCGAGCAGCTCTTCGACGTGCGCCGCCTGGGCGGCGACCGTCTCGCGCAGTGCCGTGGCCGTGGCATCCGCGCCCGCTGCCCGCTCGCGCAGCGCGGACTCCCCGCGCGCGGCTCTCGCGCCGTGCGCGAACCATCCCGCGAGCAGCCCCGCCCCCACACACACCAGCGCACCGATCGCGATCGGCAGTACATCCATGGCGCCTCCCTCTTCGGTTTCAGTGTGGCGGGGGCCTCCGACATCCTGCGGTCAGGCGACGCGCGCCACGTCCGCCGGAGCGGGCACGGCGATCTGCGACACCTTGACGCCGACGGTCTGCGCCAGGGCGTGCATGTCGGGCGCGCCGACGCGCCGCGCAGCATCGATCATGATCTGCGCGCAGGCCAGCGCGTCGGCGGTCGCGTCATGGTGCGCGAAGCCGGTGAAGCCCGCCTCGGCGGCCACCAGTGGCAGCCGGTACGAGTCCAGGTCGTACACCTTGCGCGACACCTGCAGGCTGCACACGTAGCGATACGGCGGACAGTCGTCGCCGGTCGCATCGCATGCGCGCTTGAGCACGTTCGCATCGAACCCGGCGTTGTGCGCGACCAGCACGTCTGCTCCCGCGAACCCCGCGAGGTCGTCGAGCTGATCGGTCCAGCGCTTCGCATCGCGTACGTCGCCGGCACGGATGCCGTGGATGCGCGTGTTCAGCGCGCGGAACTCGTCGTGTCCGGGGGGCGGCTGGATCAGCCACCCGGCGGTGGCGACCACACGGCCGCCGCGCACGCGAGCCAGCCCCACCGCGCACGCCGAAGCCGTGCTGGCATTCGCCGTCTCGAAGTCGATGGCGGTGAAGTCCAGAGGCACGGTTCCAGGGTCGCTCGCACGGCACCGGCGATGCTCGAGGCGCGCCGCACACCCGAGAAGCCGCGCCACGACCGATGCTGGGCCGTCTCGATGCACACCACTCCTTCGATTCCAGCGGTCGAGACACCGCTGGCCGAGAGGCCGCCGCCGCATCACGCGGATCAGCTGCGCACGGCTCGTCGGCCGAGGCCATGCTCGCCGACGGCACCCCGCCCGTCGCCCGGCGCCCGTAGACTGGATGCCCGTGGCTCTCACCATCGGAATCGTCGGCCTCCCGAACGTCGGCAAGTCGACCCTCTTCAACGCCCTGACCAAGAACCAGGTGCTCGCGGCGAACTACCCGTTCGCGACCATCGAGCCCAACATCGGGGTGGTGAACCTGCCCGATCCGCGACTGCAGCAGCTCGCCGAGATCTTCGGCTCCGAGCGCATCCTGCCCGCGGCGGTGTCGTTCGTCGACATCGCCGGCATCGTGCGCGGTGCGTCGGAGGGCGAGGGACTGGGCAATCAGTTCCTGGCGAACATCCGCGAGGCCGACGCGATCGCGCAGGTCGTGCGCGGATTCAGCGACAGCGACGTCGTGCACGTCGACGGCACGGTGAACCCGGCGAGCGACATGGAGACGATCAACGCCGAGCTGCAGCTGGCCGACCTGCAGACGCTCGAGAAGGCGATCGTCCGCTACGAGAAGGAGGTCAAGGGCAAGAAGCTGGATGCCTCGGTGCTCGAGACCGCGCGCGCCGCCGAAGAGGCACTGCAGAAGGGTGTGCTGCTGTCGGCAGCCGGCCTCGATCTCTCGCCGATTCGCGAACTCGGCCTACTGACGGCCAAGCCCTTCATCTTCGTGTTCAACGTGGACGAAGAAGTGCTGATGGATGCCACGCGCAAGGCCGAGCTGGCGGCCCTCGTGGCGCCCGCACAGGCCCTCTTCCTGGACGCGAAGATCGAGTCGGAGCTGATCGACCTCGACCCCGAGGACGCGGCCGAGCTGCTGGCGTCCACGGGTCAGGACGAATCGGGGCTCGACCAGCTCGCCCGCATCGGGTTCGACACGCTCGGCCTGCAGACCTACCTCACCGCGGGGCCCAAGGAGGCACGCGCGTGGACGATCGGCAAGGGCTGGAAGGCGCCTGCCGCCGCCGGTGTCATCCACACCGATTTCGAGAAGGGCTTCATCAAGGCCGAAGTGATCTCGTTCGACGACCTCGTCGACGCCGGCTCGGTGGTCGAGGCACGGGCGCGCGGCAAGGCGCGCCTCGAGGGCAAGGACTACATCATGCAGGACGGCGACGTGGTGGAGTTCAGATTCAACGTCTGACCCCATCCGGTCGTTGATCGAACGCAGGGTATTCGCAGCGTGTCAGCGGCGCAGCCACGACCCCGGATGCCGGGCAGGAGGTGCTGACGGTGTTACCGCCCGGTGTGGATGCGTCTCGAAAGATCTATCGGCTTGCTCGTGACAGACGGAACACGCGAAGGCCAAGGGCTCGGTTGCCCGATGCACAAGGCCGTTCTGGAGCTGCTCCGAGCGCATCCGTCGATTCGCACGCTCCGGCTCTCGGCGGTTGACACGAATGCCGAGATCGCCAGCCCCTTCTGGACGGCGTTGGGATATCGATTGACCGGCGAGGTCGTGCCGTACTCGTCGGGGGACTGTTGAGTCGATTGCGCGTGTCTGGTCTCGACCTTTGAACGGCTGGCCACCGCACCGCTGACACTGAGGCTGAGTCGACCGATTGGTTGCGGGGAGTGCGTGGCGGCTATCCTGCCGAGATGAGTGCTTCACTCGATTCCGTTCCCAGACCGGCCTCGGTTTCGTTGGAGGGCCGGGTCTTCGCCGGTGTCAGCAACGCGGCCATTGGTCAAGTCAGTTCGGCCACGCGGTTCCGCTATCACGAGGATGGCAGTGTCGTCTGGGCGGAATACGACGGTGGGGAGATCGTGCGCGGGTATCTCGTGGGCACGCGTGATGGCGACCGACTCTCCTTCCGGTACGTGCACCTCGCGACAGACGGTGCCACCGCGAGCGGTGTCTGCGACAGCGTGATCCAGGTGCTTTCGGATGGTCGTGTCCGTTTCGAGGAATCGTGGGCTTGGGAATCCCGACCGGAGACGGGTACGAGCGTGGTCGAAGAGATTCGCTGATCCGACGGCGTGATGCCTATCCGTGACGCAACTCGGTGGAGTTCCGCTTCAATGTGTGATCACCTTCCGATTCAGCGGTTGGCCCGGGCGCATCCGCACTTCTCCGTCGCCGGTAGATTTATCTTGATGTCAAGATAAATTGGAGGCGGAGTTGAGACTCCATCACGTGCAGGCGGATTCTCGCGGCGGCGCTCGCGGGCGCGTTCTTTCTCGGGTTCGCGGGTCTGCGTCACGTCGCGAAGAAGGGCAAGAACCGGAACGAGTCGATCACCACGTACACTGACATCTTCGTGGCGATCGTGCTGGCGGTCTATCCGATCGTGACTCTCGTGACCACGCTTCAGCGATGACCCAGGAGGAGCAGGACGTGACCGAGCTCAGCATCTTCGAGCCCGAGGGCCGCGCGGTCCGCTACATCGCCGAGGGCGGCGACGGGCCGACGCTCGCGCTGGTCGTCGATCGCGGGCTCGACGGCGATGCCCTGGGCACGGTCGCGCACTTCCTCGTGGAGGAGGAGGGCTTCCGCGTCCTGCGGGTCGGGCTGCGCGGCGGTGCGGATGCCGTGAAGCGGCGCGACCTGGCGCAGGATGTCGTCGACGTGCTGGATCACGTCGGGCTCGGCCGTGCCTGGGTGGGCGGCCATGGGTTCGGCGGCACCGTGGCGCGGCTGGTGGCCGCAGAGCACCAGGACCGCATCGGCGGGCTGCTGGTGCTCGGGGTGGAGGAGGAGCAGATTCCGCTGCCCGATGCGCTGCCCGTGCTGCTGATCCAGGGTGCCGACGACGTCGAGACGCCGGTCACCAACGGCGAGAGGGTGCGGGATGCTGCGCCCGAACGCGTGAGCGTCGCCACCATCGCCGGTGCCGGGCACCTCTTTCCGGCGACCCACCCGGGCGAGACGGCTGTGATCATCGAGGCCTATCTCGGCTGGGACTGACCGTCACCCCGGCTCGCGTCGCACGAGCCACAGTTCTCGGCGACCGGCGTGCGCGGTGGTGAGCAGCACCTTCTCGAACCCGTGCTTCTCGAAGGGCTCGACGGTGCCCACCGAGCCGCTGCCGGCATCGACGCGGGTGTCACGCGGCCGGAAGCCTGCCGGGCGTTCACCTACTCTGGGTGGGCGCTCCGCGCATGGCGACGGGGGTGGATGCCCGGCTCCTCGCTGCGCGCGTCCTACGCCTGATGGCGTCCGCCACGACCCTCTCGCCGACGAATGCGGCTAGCATGGGGGCATGGCCACTTCGAACCTGCCCACGCCCACGCTTCAGCCGCTCACCGATGAGAAGGACCTCATCGCCGTCGTCGACGAGGGTGCGACGTGCTGTGGCGGCGGCGGCTGCTGCGGCACCGCCGAGTAACACCGCGGCTCAGTTCGCGACGGGCTCTTCGCCCACGTCGTCGGCTGGCTTGCGCACGAAGAGCGCGACGACGATCATCGGCACCGAGATGATCGCGGCGATGAGGAACGCGCCGCGGAAGCCCGTCGCCTCGGCGGCGAGTTGCGGCATCCCGCCCGTGACGGCACCGGCCATGGTCGCCGACATGATCGTGAACATCAAGGCGATGCCCGCGGCGCCCGCGACCTGCTGAATGGTGCCCAGCACAGCGCTGCCGTGCGAGTACAGCCGTCGTGGCAGCGACCCCAGCGAGGCCGTGAACAACGGCGTGAACGACATCGCCAGACCGATCGACAGCACCGTCTGCACCACGAGCAGCAGCCACGGCGACGTGCTCTCACCGATGGTCGTATAGAACCAGAGGATCGCGCTCGTCACGACCGCTCCGGGCACCAGCAGCACGCGCGTGCCGACACGGTCGTAGATGCGCCCGATCACCGGGCCGAGCAGACCCATCGCCACCGCACCGGGCAGCACCATCAGCCCGCTCTCGGTGGGAGAGAGCCCCAGCACGTCCTGCAGGAACAGCGGAAGGATCGTGATCGTGCCGAAGAACGCCACAGACATGAGCAGCACCTGCACGATCGACAGCGTGAAGTTCGCGGCGCGGAACACGCGCAGATCGAGCAGTGCGTCATCGATCCGCTGCAGCCGCAGCTGACGCCACACGAACAGGATGAGAGCCGCGCCGCCGACGGCGAACGAGACCGCGAGCGTCAGCGCGGTGCTGCCGCCGGCCGTCGCGCCGGACTCCGCGGCACCGCCGATCTGGCTCAGGCCGAACACCACACCGCCGAAGCCGAGCGCCGAGAGGATCACCGACAGCACGTCGATGGGCGCCTTGCGCGTCTCGCCGATGCTGGTCATCCAGCGCGCGCCGACCACCAGCATGGCGAGGGCGATCGGTAGGACGATGCCGAAGATCCAGCGCCAGTTCAGCGTGTCGAGGATGATGCCCGACAGGGTGGGGCCGATGGCCGGTGCGAGCGACATCACGATCGACACGCGCCCCATCATGCGTCCACGGCTCGCCGGGGGCACCACGGTCATGAGGGTGGTCATCAGCAGCGGCATCATGATGGCGGTGCCGGATGCCTGAACCACCCGCGCCACAACGAGAATCTCGAAGCCGGGAGCCACCAGCGCCAGCAGCGTGCCGGTCGAGAACAGCGATATCGCGGTGAGGAACACGCCCCGCGTGGGGAACATCTGCAGCAGGAACCCGGTGATCGGGATCACCACCGCCATGGTCAGCATGAACGCCGTGGTCAGCCACTGCGCCATGAGCGCGGTGATGCCGAGGTCGGCGATGAGGTGGGGGATGGCCACCGCCATCGTCGTCTCGTTGAGGATCGCCACGAAGGCGGCACCCAGCAGCAGCCAGATGACGCTCGCCTCGCGGCGGCTCAGGCCGTCTGCGCGCACGGGCAGCGGATCGCTTGCGGTGTCGGTGCTCACGCGTGTGCTCCTTGAGGGTACGGCGCTCCCTCGGGAATCGCCATACGAGCCTAACGGTGCGCACCGACATCCGATTCCCGTCCCGCCGATTCCTCGCCGGGGCTACGCTGACGGACGTGAGCATGGGCGCAGGGCGAGGCGGGGGCGGCGGGGCGGAGTTCCGCGGCGTCGACGCCCGCGCGCAGCGCAGACTGAACGCCCAGGCCCCTCGCGTCGCGCACCTCGGGCGCCGCGTGGTCGCCCTGTTTCTGCCCTACCGCACGCGTCTGGCGCTGACCGGCCTGCTGGTCGTCGTCGGCGCGGCGGTCGCCGTCATCCCGCCCCTCATCGTCCAGCGGGTGTTCGACGACGCGCTGTTCCCCGTCGACGCGGCGAGGCCCGACATCCCGCTGCTGATCCGCCTCGTCGCGCTGATGATCGTGCTGTTCCTGCTGTCGGCCGCACTCGGCGTCGGGCAGACCTGGCTCACCTCGACGGTCGGCAACCGCGTCACCGGCGACCTTCGGGTACGGCTCTTCGAGCACCTGCAGGCGATGGAACTGGGCTTCTTCACCCGCACGAAGACCGGTGTCATCCAATCCCGTCTGCAGAACGACGTCGGGGCGGTGGCGGGAGTGCTGACGAACACCGTCACGAGCATCCTCGGCAACGTTGTCACGGTGATCGCCTCGCTGGTGGCGATGATCCTCATCGACTGGCGGCTGACGATCATCGCCGTCGTGATGATGCCGGTGCTGGTCGTCGTGCAGCGCCGCGTGGGTCAGGTGCGGGCACGCATCGCCGGTCAGACGCAGGAGTCGCTGTCGGAGCTCACAGCCATCACCCAGGAGACGCTGAGCGTGTCGGGCATCCTGCTGTCGAAGTCGTTCAACCGGCAGCGCAGCGAGTCCGCCCGCTACCAGGACGAGAACGCCAACCAGGTGCACCTGCAGGTCAAGCGGGCCATGAGCGGGCAGGGCTTCTTCGCCGTCGTGCAGGTCATGATGGCCAGCGTGCCCGCGGTGATCTACCTGGTCGCTGGGTTCTTCGTCACCGGCGGGGTCGACACGATCACGGCCGGCACGATCGTCGCGTTCACGACGGTGCAGGCGCGACTGCTGATGCCGCTCATGGGGCTGATGCGGGTGGCCCTCGATCTGCAGACCTCGAGCGCCGTGTTCGCGCGCATCTTCGAGTACCTCGACCTGGTGCCGGCGATCGCCGACGCCCCCGACGCCGTGCCGGCGACCCAGGCGCCCGGGCCACTGGGGCGTATCGAGTTCCGTGACGTGGTGTTCCGCTACCCGGATGCCTCACCCGACGCGCGCGCGACGCTGCACGGCGTCTCGTTCACCGCCGAGCCCGGGCAGCACGTGGCGTTCGTGGGGCCGAGCGGTGCCGGCAAGACGACCGTGCTCTACCTCACCCCGCGACTGTACGAGGCGACCGAGGGGGAGGTGCTCTTCGCGGGTGCCGACGTGCGCCGCCTCACGCAGGAGTCGGTCATCGATCAGATCGGCATCGTCTCGCAGGAGACCTACCTCTTTCACGCGACGATCCGCGAGAACCTGCGCTACGCCAAGCCCGAGGCGACCGACGCCGAGCTCGAGGAGGCCTGCCGCGCGGCCAACATCCACCACATCGTCGAAGGGTTCGAGCACGGCTACGACACGATCGTGGGCGAGCGCGGTTATCGCCTCTCGGGCGGGGAGAAGCAGCGCATCGCCATCGCCCGGGTGCTGCTGAAGGACCCGCCCGTGCTGCTGCTCGACGAGGCGACGTCGGCACTGGACACCGTGTCGGAGCGCGTCGTGCAGGAGGCGCTGGATGCCGCGGCCCGCGGTCGTACGACACTGTCGATCGCGCACCGGCTCTCGACCGTGATCGGGGCAGACGTCATCCATGTCGTCGATGCCGGGCGCATCGTCGAGTCGGGAACGCACACCGAGCTGCTGGCGGCCAGGGGACTCTACGCCGAACTGGCGGCCGAACAGCTCGCCGCGTCGCGCATCCTCGAGACCGAGGAGAGGGATGCCGCCGCCGACCACCCCGCGCGTCGCGCCGACCGTGCCCCCGACGAGGTCGTGCCACCAGGCCGGTGAGGCGGCGTCACCACAGCCGCGCGGCCGACAACAGCGTCGTCGATACCTCGTCGAGCTCCTCGCGGGCGACGTCGGCACGGCCCCACAGCTCCCGCGCGAAGACCCCGACGGCCCGCCGGTAGGCGGCATCCGGATGGCTCTGCCCGATGCGCACGAGCGGCGGCAGGTCCATCGTGAGGACGAGCGCGATGCGCGACTGCACCGCCGCAGGGTGTCCGGCACGGTCGAGCACCTCGATGCCGCCGCGCAGCGCGTCGAGGTACTCACGCAGCACCGGCAGGGCGTCCTGATGCTGCGTGATCGACGTGCCGTCGGCGCGTTCGCGCCACTCGACCACGATGTCGGGGATGACATCGATCGCCCGTGCCCGCGTGTACATCCGCTGCGCGACGACCTGGTCTTCGTACAGGCGCCCCTCGGGGAAGCGCAGATCCAGCCGTCGCCACAGGTCGATGCGGCTCACCTTCGACCACGCGACGATGTTGCCCGACAGCGCGGGATGGTCGGCCAGGGCGATGGCCGTGCGCTCCGGGTCGGTGGCCGCGGCGACCCACGGCTGCACCGCACCCGCGCGGTAGGCGCCGTCGGCACCGGGCCGCAGCCGCACGTACGCGCCCACGGCGATGTCGCTGCCGCTGCGCTCGATCGTGCCCACCAGGCGCTCGAGCGCCGTCGGGGTGAGCCTGTCGTCGGTATCGAGGAAGCCGACCAGCGGCGTCTCGACGAGACCGATCCCCGTGTTGCGCGCCGCCGCCAGTCCGCGGCGCTCGCGGTGGTGCACGACACGGAAGCGCGCGTCGGCGGCGGCAGCCTCGTCGAACAGGGCACCCGTGGCATCTGCCGACCCGTCATCGACCAGGATCGCGACCCAGTCCTGCCGCGTCTGGGCGCGCAGCGAGCCGAGGGCGTCGGCGACGTACGCGGCGACGTCGAAGCCCGGGACGATCACGGTGATGACGGGAGCGGCCACATGCAGATCCTACGTCGCACGTCAGGAGGCGACAGCGGCTACGGATGCGGCCACGGCCGTCGCCACGTCGTCGAGCGATTGCGCGAGATCGTGCGGAAACGTGAAGCGCACGGTGGTCTGGGCGACCTCCGGCGCGATGCCGCACGCGACGAGCACGTGCGACGGCTCATCGCTGCCTGCTGCGCACGCCGAACCGCTCGACGACACGATGCCGAGGCGCTCCAGCTGCAGCAGCACGGCCTCACCGCTCGTGCCGGCGAATGTGAAGCTCGCCGTGCCCGGCAGCCGGTGCACGGGGTCACCGGTGAGCCGCGCCGTCGGCACGGTCGCGAGCACCCGTGCCACGAACGCGCGCACGAACGCGCCGACACGCTCGGCGGACGCGGCGCGCTCGGCCTCGGCCAGGTCGAGGGCGGTGGCGAACGCCACGGCCCCCGCGACGTCCTCGGTGCCGCTGCGGCGCCCGCGCTCCTGCCCGCCGCCGTGCAGCAGCGGCTCGAGCGGAATGCGACCGCGCACCGCCAGCACGCCGGTGCCCTTCGGTGCCCCGAGCTTGTGCCCGGCGAGCGAGATCGCGTCGGCGCCGGTGCCGGCGAGCGGCAGCCAGCCGGCGGCCTGCACGGCGTCGAGATGCAGCGGGATGCCGCGTCCCTGCACCCCTGCGGCGATCGCCGTGGCATCCTGCACCGTGCCGATCTCGTTGTTCGCGTACCCGACACTCACCAGCGCCGTGTCGTCGCGCACCGCCGCCGCCACGGCATCGGGGTCGAGGCGGCCCTCACCGTCGACCGGCACGAAGGTCACGTCGAAGCCGTGCACACGGCGGAGGTAGCCGACCGACTCGAGCACGGACTCGTGCTCGATCGGGCTCGTGACGAGATGACGGGCACCTCGGTGCTGCTGAGCGGCGACGGCGATGCCCTTGACCGCGAGATTGTTCGCCTCGGTGCCGCCCGACGTGAACACGATGTCGCCCGGCCGCATCCCGAGCACGTGTGCGACGCGCGCTCGCGCCTCGGCGAGCGCGCTCGCCGCCGCCTCTCCGACGGTGTGATGGCTCGACGGGTTGCCGAACCAGCGCGTGAGGTGCGGCAGCATCGCGTCGAGCACCTCGCGGCGCACCGGCGTCGTCGCGGCGTGGTCGAGGTAGCGCACGTCAGTCTCCGGCGGCGATCCGGATGTCGAGGCCCAGGTCGACCGCGTGCGCGGAGTGCGTGAGGGCGCCCACCGAGATCACGTCGACGCCGGTCTCGGCGATGGCGCGCACCGTGTCGAGCGAGACGCCGCCCGACGCTTCGACGACAGCCCGCCCGGCGATGCGGGCGACACCGGTGCGCAGGTCGTCGAGCGAGAAGTTGTCGAGCATGATCACGTCGACACCGCCCGCGAGCACCGGCTCGATCTGATCGAGCCGGTCGACTTCAACCTCGATGCGCGTCGTATGGGGCAGCAACTGGCGCGCGGCCCGGATTGCCTCGGTCACCGACACGCCTTTGGCGGTGAGCACGGCGAGGTGGTTGTCCTTGGCCATCACCGCGTCCGACAGCGAGAAGCGGTGATTGCGGCCGCCGCCGTTGACCACCGCGTGCCGTTCGAACGCCCGCAGGCCCGGCGTGGTCTTGCGGGTGTCGACGATGCGCGCTCCCGTGTGCGCGACCTCGGCGACGTAGCGCGCGGTCAGCGTGGCGACCCCCGACATGCGCTGCACGAAGTTCAGGCCGATGCGTTCGGCGGTGAGCACCGCCCGGGCGGGGCCCGAGACATCGGCGAGCACGTCGCCCTTCTCGAAGGAGGCGCCGTCCTCGGCGCGCAGCGCGACCTCGATCGCCGGTTCGGTCAGCCGGAACGCGGCGGCGAACACCTCGCCCCCGCTGAACACGCCCGGTTCGCGTGCGATCAGCTGCGCGTGCGCGGTCGCCGTCTCGACGAGGAACGCCTCGCTCGTGAGGTCGCCCCAGGGGGCGTCCTCGGCGAGGGCGGCGGCGACGGCCCGGTCGATCGTGGCGGCGGTGAGCATCAGGCGGCTCCGGTTTCGATGAGGGCCGGGGCGTCGCTGCGGAAGTGTGCACCGACCGATTCCGGCCGGGCGCGCGCGGCGGCGACCAGCGCCTCGGCCACGATGAGCAGGTTCTCGTCCTCGAACTCGCGCTCCGTGTGTGGAGTGCGGGGCTCGGCGCGCCACCCGGCGAGGGTGGCCGCGGCATCCCGCAGCCCGTCCTCGTCGCGCACGAGACCCACACGCCGCCACATCAGCTCTTGCAGCGCCCTCCGTGTGAACGTCGGTGCCTCCGTGCCGCGGTGCTCTATGAGACGTGGCCTCTGCGCGTCCGCCACTGCGCTCCGCGGCGACTTCTGCGCGCAGGAGACGTCTCGCGACGCGGTCGGCGGGGAGGCGAGGGCGGTGGCGGTGCGGGCCGCGAAGACGGCGCCCTCGAGCAGCGAGTTGGATGCCAGGCGGTTGGCGCCGTGCACCCCCGTGCGCGCGACCTCTCCGACCGCGTAGAGCCCCGGGAGGCTCGTGCGCCCGTGCAGATCCGTGACGACGCCGCCCATGAGATAGTGCGCCGCCGGCGTGACAGGGAGGGGGCTGCGCGCCCAGTCCAGGCCGCGGTCGCGCACCGCGGTGTCGATCGTCGGGAATCGCGCCGCCAGGAACGATGCCGTCTGCTCGGGCGTGGCACGCAGGCGCGTGGCATCCAGCAGCACCGGACGTCCGCCCTGCGCAGCCATGCGCTCCGCCATCGCCCGGGCGACGACGTCGCGGGGGGCGAGCTCGCCGTCGGGGTGCACCTCGGGCAGGAACCGGCGGCCCTGCTCATCGATCAGCGTCGCCCCTTCGCCGCGTACCGCCTCGGACACGAGGAACGCGTCGCCCGCGGCCAGGATCGTCGGATGGAACTGGAAGAACTCGAGATCGGCGACCGCGGCGCCGGCGCGCAGCGCTACGGCGATGCCGTCGCCCGTGGCGACCGGGGGGTTCGTGGTGTGCGCGTAGAGCTGCCCGGCGCCGCCTGTGGCGAGCACCACCGCATCGGCCGCGATGGTCTCGCGCCTCCCCTCGACAGGCTCGGGGAGCGGGACCGGCTCGGGGAGCGGGACCGGCTCGGGGAGCGGGGTGCCGCCGGGCACATCGCCGATGAGCAGGTCGACACCCGCGACGCGCCCGCCTTCGAGCACGAGGTCGAGGAGGAAGGCGTGCTCGATGACACGCACCTCGCTCGCACGCAGGCGTGCCACGAGGGCCTTCTCGATCGCGGTGCCCGTCGCATCCCCGCCGGCGTGCAGGATGCGCGGGTATGAGTGCGCCGCCTCCAGGCCCTTGACGTACTCCCCGTCGGCGCCGCGGTCGAAGGCGACGCCGAGGTCGACGAGCTCGCGGATGCGCGCGGGTCCCTCTTCGACGAGCACGCGCACGGCGGCCTCGTCGCATAGCCCGGCCCCCGCGATGAGCGTGTCGCGCACGTGGTCGTCAACGGCATCGTCGTCGAACATCACACCGGCGATCCCGCCCTGGGCGAAGCGGGTGTTGGCGTGCTCGAGGACGTCCTTCGTCACGAGCGTGACCCGACAGTCGTGCTGCACCGCGTGCAGGGCCGTCATCAGGCCCGCGATGCCCGAGCCCACCACGACGACGTGCGTCATGCGTCCCCCTCGACAGGCTCGGAGAGCGGGCTCATGGGCTCGGAGAGCGGGCTCACGGGCTCGGAGAGCGGGGTGCGGGCGACGACGTCGACCGTGCCGGCCGGAGGCTTGGCCGCCAGCATCCGCTCCAGCGCGAGGCGTGCGGGGTCGGCCACGTCTGACGAAACCGTGATGCGGTTGAGCACCTCACCGCGCACGAGACCCTCGAGCACCCACGCCATGTAGCCGGGGTGGATGCGATACATGGTCGAGCACGGGCATACCACGGGGTCGAGGCAGAAGATCGTGTGCTGCGGGTTGTCGGCGGCGAGGCGCTGCACGAGATTCACCTCGGTGCCGACCGCGAAGGTCGTGGGCTCGGTCGCACTCTCGATCGCACGGCGGATGTAGTCGGTGGAGCCGGATTCGTCCGCGGCATCCACCACCTCCATCGGGCACTCGGGGTGCACGATCACCCGCACGCCGGGGTGCTCCGCCCGGGCCTGGTCGATCTGCGCCACACTGAATCGGCGGTGCACCGAGCAGAAGCCGTGCCACAGGATCACCCGCGCATCGCGCAGACCCTCGACCGAAGCACCACCCCGCGGCCGCCGCGGGTTCCACATCGGCATCTGCTCCAGCGGCACGCCCATCGCCTTCGCGGTGTTGCGGCCCAGGTGCTGGTCGGGGAAGAAGAGCACGCGGCGCCCGCGTTCGAACGCCCACTCCAGCACGGTGCGCGCGTTCGACGAGGTGCAGACGATCCCGCCGTGGCGGCCGACGAACCCCTTGATCGCCGCCGACGAGTTCATGTACGTCACCGGGATCACCGGTACGCGTCCGTCCGCATCGGGCTCGTCCAGCGGGCCGTACACGTCGGCAAGCTGCTCCCAGCACTCCTCGACCTCGTCGATCGAGGCCATGTCGGCCATCGAGCACCCGGCCGCGAGGTTCGGCAGGATCACGGCCTGATCCGGGCCCGACAGCAGGTCGGCGGTCTCGGCCATGAAGTGCACGCCGCAGAACACGATCGCCTCGGCCTCGGGGTGCGCCTTCGCGGCGTTGGCGAGCTGGAACGAGTCGCCGACGTAGTCGGCGTGCACGACGACCTCCTGCCGCTGGTAGAAGTGCCCGAGCACGACGACGCGGTCGCCGAGAGCCTGCTTCGCGGCGAGGATGCGCTCGGCGAGCTCGTCCTCCGAGGCATCGCGATACTCCTGCGGCAGCTCGCCCTGTCGCGGCGCGCCGACGGGGATCACATCGCCCATCGACGAACCCGGGCCGTACCCGGGGCGCGTGTCGAAGTTCCACGGTGCGGCGACGAGATCGGTGTTGCAGACCTCGGCGTCGAGCACCCCGGCGATGATCGCCTGGATCTCGTGGTCGATGCTGGGATCGACCGGCTGCGGCGCGATGTTGGTGGCAGGCATGGCGTCCTTCCTTGTGCGGATCCTGTGGCCCGGACCGCGGTCAATGCATGTCGAGCGGGCCGCGGTCGGCCAGCTCGACATCCCGGTTGTAGGTGTACAGGCGCGCCGGCCGGTGGCTGCCGGTGCGGAAGTCATCGGTGGGGATCAACGTGCCCGAGTTCTCCACCTGCCGGCGGAAGTTCGCCGGGTCGAGGCGACGCCCCAGGATCGCCTCGTTCACCTCGCGCAGATCGGCGAGGGTGAACCGGTCGGGCAGCAGCCCGTGCGCGATGCGGCTGTAGCCGACCTTGTTGCGCAGGCGCCACAGCGCGTAGTCGACGATGTCGTTGTGGTCGAAGGCGAGACGGGGGAGGGATGCCGCGGCGAACCACTCCACGTTCTCCGGCGCGTCCGCGGCGCTCGCGTCGACCTCGTCGGCGCGCAGCAGCGCCCAGTACACGATGGACACGACCCGGGTGGGGGAGCGGTCGACGGCGCCGAACGCGTACAGCTGCTCGAGGTAGCTGGGGGTCAGCGCGGTGGTCTCGGCGAGGGTGCGGCTGGCCGCGGCATCCAGGCTCTCCTGTCCGTCCAGCCAGCCGCCGGGGAGTGCCCAGAGTCCTGCGAACGGGTCGCGGGTGCGGGGCACGAGCGGCAGGACGAGGGTCGGCAGCTCGTCGCCCGGGCGTCGGCGGAGGCTGAAGATCACGGTCGACACGGCGAGGCGCGCGACGTCGTCCGCAGACGGCGATGTCTGTGGACGTGCGATCCCTCGCGTTCGTGTCATAGTGACTTTAACCTCCGTGGAGCATCTTAGAGTCACATCTACCTGAAGTGCAACCCAGGGTCGACGGGTATGCTGTGCTCAAACCGAACACATGGCCGCATGACTCGTGCGGGAGAGCCCCAGCCGCATCGGGGCACCGAAGGAGCAAGCCTCCCCGCCAATCTCTCAGGTCTGCATACCGCACGAGCCCGGCCACTCTGGAAAAGACCCGCGCGCGCGACGATGCCCGGCGGATCTGCCGAAGGTGAAAGCCCCGCCGCGGGTGAAGCTCTCAGGCCAATGACAGAGGGGGAGTTCGCGGATGCCGCCCCGGCATCCGTCATCCGACTCCGGAGAACTCATGACAGCCCCCACCTCCCCGCGCTCCACCGTGTTGCGCGACCGCCACGAAGCGCTCGGCGCCTCTTTCACCGACTTCGGCGGGTGGATGATGCCCGTGCGCTACACGTCCGACCTCGCCGAGCACCGCGCTGTGCGCGAGGCCGCCGGGCTCTTCGACATCTCGCATATGGCCGAGTTCCTCGTGACGGGAGCGTGCGCCGGCGCGTTCCTGGACTTCGCGCTCGCCGGGCGGTTGTCGACGATGAGGCTCGGCAAGGCCAAGTACTCCCTGCTGCTTGCCGACGACGGCGGCATCGTCGACGACGTCATCGTGTACCGGCTGGGCGACGACAGGTTCGTCGTGATCGCGAACGCCGGCAACCACGACGCCGTTGCTGCCGCGCTCGACGAGCGGGTCACCGGATTCGACGCGGGCGTCGAAGACGTGTCGGACGCGTTGTCGCTCATCGCCGTGCAAGGCCCCCGCGCCGCCGAGATCCTGACCGCGACGGAGGGGCTCGCGCTGGTCGACCCGCCTGTGCAGGTGGATGCCGAGGGTACCCCGTGGACGGTCGGCGACCTGTCGTACTACTCCGCCCGCGGCGCCGCGTTCGAGGGCACGTCGGTGCTCGTGTGCCGCACCGGGTACACCGGCGAAGACGGCTTCGAGCTGCTCATCGCCAACGAGGCGGCGGCGGCGCTGTGGGACGCGCTACGGGCCGCGGGGAAGCCATCCGGTCTCGTGCCTGCCGGCCTCGCCGCCCGTGACACGCTGCGACTGGAGGCCGGCATGCCGCTGTACGGCCACGAGCTGAGCCGCGACATCGTTCCCGCGCAGGCGGGGCTCGGCTGGGTCGTCGTGCTCGACAAGGACGACTTCGTCGGCAAGGCGGCGCTCGAGACGGTCGTCGCCGCAGACGCCGCCGTGCTCGTCGGGCTCGTCGCCGAGGGCCGCCGCGCGGGACGGGCCGGATATCCCGTGACCGACGCCGGGGGAACCGTCGTCGGCGAGGTCACCAGCGGTGCGCTCAGTCCCACGCTCGGACACCCCATCGCCCTCGCCTACGTCTCACCCGCCGTCGCCGCCGAGGGCACAGAACTCGCCATCGACGTGCGGGGCACCCGCATTCCCGCCACCGTGACCGCCACACCCTTCTACCGGAGGAAGAAATGACCGATCTCGACAGCCTCAAGTACACCGCCGAACACGAGTGGGTCGACTTCGACCCGGCCACGGGGCTGGCCACCGTCGGCATCACCGCCTACGCCGCCGACAAGCTCGGCGACGTCGTCTACGTCGACCTGCCCGCCGTCGGCACCGCTCTGGTGGTTGGTGAGGTGTGCGGCGAGATCGAGTCGACGAAGTCGGTGGGCGAGCTGTTCGCACCGCTGAGCGGCGAGGTGGCCGAGATCAACGACGCCGTCGTCGACGACCCGTCGCTGATCAACGCCGATGCGTTCGCCGGCTGGCTCGTGAAGCTCGCCGCCGAGGCCGCCGCCGTCGAGGCGCTCATGGATCGCGAGGCGTATCTCGCGCTCACCGGCGAGGGCGCATGACCGCCTCTTTCGCAGACCGGCACATCGGGACGGATACCGCGGCTCAGCGCCGCATGCTCGACGCCTTGGGCTACGACAGCGTCGAAGCCCTCGTGGAGGCGGCCGTGCCGGCATCCATCCTCCTTCCCTCCCCGCTCCCCGAGCCCGCCGAGGGGTCGATCCCGCCCGCGGCGACCGAGGCCGAGACGCTGGCCGAGCTGCGCGCGTTCGCCGCGCAGAACCGGCCGGCGCGCTCGATGATCGGGCTGGGCTACTACGACACGCTGACCCCCGCCGTGATCGCGCGCAACGTGTTCGAGAACCCCTCGTGGTACACCGCGTACACGCCGTACCAGCCCGAGATCTCGCAGGGGCGCCTGGAGGCGCTCATCAACTTCCAGACGATGGTTGCCGACCTCACCGGGCTCGACACGGCCAATGCGTCGATGCTCGACGAGGCGACCGCCGTGGTCGAGGGGATGCTGCTGGCTCGCCGCGCGGCGAGGTCGAAGGGCGACGTGTTCCTCGTCGACGCCGACGCGCTGCCGCAGACCAAGGCGCTGCTCGAACATCGCGCTGCCGCGCTGGGGATCACGCTGCACTACACGGCGTTCGACCTCGATGCGGTCCCGTCCGGCCTCGATGTGTTCGGGGCGTTCATCCAGTACCCGGCGGCGTCCGGGCGGGTCTGGGATCCGTCCGAGGTCATCACGGCGGTGCACGCGCAGGACGGCATCGTCGTGGTCGCCGCCGACCTGCTGGCGCTGACGCTGCTACGTTCTCCGGGTTCGCTCGGTGCCGACGTCGCGGTAGGTACGACACAGCGCTTCGGGGTGCCGATGGGCTTCGGCGGCCCGCACGCCGGATACATGGCGGTGCGCGCGGGACTGGAGCGCCAGCTGCCGGGACGGCTGGTGGGAGTGTCGCAGGATGCCTCCGGACACCCGGCCTACCGGCTCGCCCTGCAGACCCGGGAGCAGCACATCCGCCGCGAGAAGGCGACGTCGAACATCTGCACCGCACAGGTGCTGCTGGCAGTCATGGCCGCGATGTATGCGGTGTATCACGGCCCCGAAGGTCTGCGCGCGATCGCCGTCGACGTCGCGAAGAAGGCCGAGGCGCTGGCCGCACGGCTGCGATCCTACGGGCTCACGGTCATGCACGATGCGTTCTTCGACACCGTCCGGGTCGTCACGCAGGGGCCGGCCGAGACCGTCATCGACCGGGCGCGGTCGAAGGGATACCAGCTCTTCTGGGTCGACGAGGCCAGCGTGGGCGTGTCGGTCGACGAGACCACGACCGCCGACGACCTCGCCGCCGTCGCGTGGGCGTTCGACCCCTCGACAGGCTCGGGGAGCGAGGCAGGCTCGGGGCTGCCCTACGCCGACGCCGTGCCGCTGGCCGGCGTGCCCGGCGGGCTGCGCCGTGACGACGGGTACCTCACGCATCCGGTCTTCTCGACGCACCGCAGCGAGACCGCCATGATGCGCTATCTCAAGCGCCTCGCCGACACGGACTACGCCCTCGACCGGGGCATGATCCCGCTCGGCTCGTGCACGATGAAGCTCAACGCGGCGACCGAGATGGCCGCCGTGTCGTGGCCCGAGTTCGCCCGCGTGCACCCGTTTGCGCCCGAGGCCGACGTGCGCGGGTATCTCGCGCTCATCGAGCAGCTGGAGTCGTGGCTCGCCGAGGTCACCGGGTACGACGCGGTGTCGCTGCAGCCGAACGCAGGCTCGCAAGGCGAGCTCGCCGGCCTGCTGGCCATCCGCGGCTACCACCACGCCAACGGCGAACCCGAGCGCACCGTGTGCCTCATCCCGTCGTCGGCGCACGGCACCAACGCCGCCTCGGCGGTGCTGGCCGGCATGAAGGTCGTGGTCGTCGCATGCGACGACGCGGGCAACGTCGAACTCGACGACCTGCGCGCCAAGATCGCCCTGCACTCGACAGAGCTGGCGGCGCTCATGATCACCTACCCGTCGACGCACGGCGTGTACGAGCACGATGTCGTCGAGATCACGCAGGCCCTGCACGACGCCGGCGGCCAGGTGTACGTCGACGGCGCCAACCTCAACGCGCTGCTCGGCTACGCCCGCTTCGGAGACCTGGGCGGCGACGTGTCGCACCTCAACCTGCACAAGACCTTCGCGATCCCGCACGGAGGCGGCGGGCCCGGTGTGGGGCCGGTGGCCGCCAAGGCGCACCTGGCGCCATACCTGCCATCGCATCCGCTGTCGCAGCGTGCCGACCACGCCGGTGGGTTCGTGTTCGACGGCGGCCCGGTGTCGGCGGCGGCATACGGGTCGGCATCCATCCTGCCGATCTCGTGGGCCTACATGCGCATGATGGGGGCCGAAGGGCTGCGGGATGCCACGGGCGCGGCAGTGCTCGCCGCGAACTGGATCGCCGCGCAGCTGCGCGAGCACTTCCCGGTGCTCTACACGGGCGAGAACGGCCTGGTGGCGCACGAGTGCATCCTCGACCTGCGTCCGCTGCGCGAGCAGACCGGCATCACGGTCGATGACGTCGCCAAGCGCCTGATCGACTACGGGTTCCATGCCCCGACCATGTCGTTCCCCGTGGCGGGGACCCTCATGGTCGAGCCCACCGAGTCCGAAGACCTCGGCGAGCTGCAGCGTTTCGTGGAGGCGATGATCGCGATCCGGGCCGAGGCGCTCGCGGTGGCCGCGGGCGAATGGCCCGCCGACGACAATCCGCTCGTGAACGCGCCGCACACCGCACAGGCGATCGCCGTCGGCGAGTGGACGCATCCGTACTCGCGCGAGGTCGCGGTCTACCCGGTGCGCTCACTGGTGACGGGGAAGTACTGGCCGCCGGTGCGCCGCATCGACAACGCGTGGGGCGATCGCAACCTCGTGTGCGCGTGCCCGCCGCCGGAGGCGTTCGAGTAGGGGACGGAGTATCACCTTCAACATGACGTCGAGGTGACTTCGAGGGAAACTCTTGACGTCATCGGCGTGGCGAGTAGATTCGTTCGTGCGAAGAGAAAACAGAAACAGAAGGCTCGCAAGAGCAGGCAACGGAAACCGCAGATCGCATGATGAACGCCCCCGATGCTTCGGCACCGGGGGCGTTCTTCGTGTCCGCTGGTCGCGGGATGCCGGGGCCGCCTGCGCTTCGAGCTCGTGCAGCCGAGCGACGACGGCAGGATCGCCGTGGATGTCGTCCATGGGCACGCTTCAGGCACTGTGCCCCCGACACGAATCGAACGTGCGACCTTTGGTACCGGAAACCAACGCTCTATCCCCTGAGCTACGGAGGCGTACCGATTGAGGGTATCACCGTGCACCCGGGGTCGTTCGCCCACCGGACCCTCGTCGTACACGTTCGGGTGCCGCGGACGCCATCCCGCACAGCACAAGCCATGGCGCGGCGGAATCATGACCGGAAACTAGACTGGGGAGGCCATGAACCCTGATGCCCTCGCCTCTGCTCTGCTCGACGTCGTCCGTCCACTGGCCGAGGCGCGCCGACCCGGGTCGACCGACGGGCTGCAGGCATCCGATCTTCCGCTCGAACGCCCGAAGAACCGCGATCACGGCGACTGGGCGTCCAACGCGGCGCTCAAGCTCGCCAAGAAGGTGGGCGCGAACCCGAGAGAGTTCGCCGGCGACATCGCCGCGGCCCTTGCCGACGTCCCCGGCATCGCGAGCGTGGACGTCGCCGGCCCCGGGTTCATCAACGTGCGGCTGGAGGCGGCCGCCGCCGGCGCGCTTGCGAAGGAGATCGTGGATGCCGGTGCCTCCTTCGGTGCGAACGACTCGCAGCGCGGCAACAGCATCAATCTCGAGTTCGTCAGCGCCAACCCGACCGGGCCACTGCACATCGGCCACACGCGGTGGGCGGCGCTCGGCGACGCGATCGCGCGCCTGCTACTGGCGTCGGGCGCGACCCTCGTGCGCGAGTTCTACATCAACGACGCCGGCGCGCAGATGACACGATTCGGCCGATCGGTGCTCGCCGCCGCGAAGGGTGAGCCGACGCCGGAGGACGGCTACCCCGGCTCGTACATCGGCGACCTCGCGCGGCGCGTGCTCGACGCGCAGCCCGATCTGCTCGCGCTCGACGACGCACAGCAGCGGGAGATCGCGACCGACATGGCCTATGCGCTGCAGCTCGGCGACCTGCAGGCCTCGCTCGAGAAGTTCAACGTGCACTTCGACGTGTGGTTCTCTGAGCGCGTGCTGCACGCCCGCCCTGCGGACGGCGGCCCCAGCCTCGTCGATCAGGCCGTCGAGCGGCTGCGTCGGCAGGGGCACATCTTCGACGACGACTCCGCGGTGTGGGTGCGCACCACCGACTTCGGCGACGACAAGGACCGGGTCATCCGCCGCTCGAACGGCGAGTACACGTACTTCGCCGCCGACGCCGCGTACTACCTCAACAAGGGGGACCGCGGCTTCGCGCACAAGATCTATCTGCTCGGTGCCGACCACCATGGGTACGTGCACCGGCTCAAGGCGCTCGCCGGCGCGGCCGGCGACGACCCCGACAAGGACATCGAGGTGCTCATCGGGCAGCTGGTCTCGGTCAACGGTGCCCGGCTCTCCAAACGGGCCGGCAACATCATTGAGCTGGACGACCTGCGCGACTGGATCGGCACCGACGCGCTGCGGTACTCGCTCGCGCGCTACCCGGCCGACTCGCCGCTCACGCTCGACCCCGAGATCCTGCGCAGGCGCACCAACGACAACCCCGTCTTCTACGTGCAGTACGCGCATGCGCGCACGCACAACGTCGCACGCAACGCCGCGGCCTCCGGCATCGAGCACACCGCGTTCGCGCCGGAGCTGCTCACCCACGACACCGAGGCGGCACTGCTGGGCGCCCTGCAGGAGTTCCCGCGGATCGTCGCATATGCCGCCGAGGTGCGCGAGCCGCATCGCGTCGCCCGCTACCTCGAAGAGCTCGCCGGGCTCTACCACCGCTGGTACGACAACTGTCGGGTCATCCCGCTCGGCGATGACCCGGTCACCGATCTGCACCGCACGCGGCTGTGGCTCAACGACGCCACCGGCCAGGTGCTGCGCAACGGACTCGATCTGCTCGGCGTGTCGGCCCCGGAGCGCATGTAGAACGGAAGCATGAACACCGGACTGCCCGAACCCCAGCCCGGTTACCGCTGGGAGCTGCAGGTGCCCGACACGGGCCGGCGTGAACGACACCCCGGCCGATGGATCATCGCCGTCGTCGTGCTGCTTGTGCTGCTGGGCATCGCCGCCGTCGCCGGCGAGTGGCTGGCGCGCGAGGTGACGACCAACACCATCCGCAACGCGGTCTCGTCGCAGCTGGGGGTCGCCGACAGCGAGGACATCGAGGTCGAGGTGCCCGGCGTCATCCTGCTCCAGCTCGCCCAGGGCCGCCTCGACGAGGTGACGCTGACGGCCGGCGACGCCACGTTCGACCAGGTCAGCGGCGACGTGCGTGTGCACGCCACCGACGTGGCCACGCGCGGCGAGCAGACGATGGGCTCGGCCGAGGCCACGATCGAGCTCGACACCGCCCAGCTGCGGTCGCTGCTGAGCACTGTCGAGGGGTTCCCGGCCGATTCGGCGACCATCGAGGCGCCCGGGGTGCGCATGACCTACACGCTGCAGGCGCTCGGCGTCGAGATGCCCGTCGGTGCGGTGCTCGCACCGAGCGCCGCCGACGGGCACCTCGTGCTGTCGCCGAGTGCGTTCGTCCTCGGCGATGCGGAGATCACCGCCGACAACCTGCGCGGTCGCTTCGGCGCCCTCGCCGACGCCCTGCTGGAGGACTGGAGCGTGTGCATCGCCGATCAGCTGCCCGCGGGCGTCACCCTGACCGCCGTGGACGTCACGGGTACCGCGCTCGTCGCGCACGCCGACATCGACGGACGCATCGGCGTCGACCCGCAACTGCGGGCGAAGGGCACCTGCGAGTGAGACGCTAGACTCTCCACCAGTCCCCGGTCCGTGCCATCCCGAGGCCGTGACATCCATTTCCGCCTGCTGCCGCGGCGTTCCACGATTGGGTCGAAGTGTCCTTGAACGCGTCTCTCGCTCCGGCCTGGCTGGCCGTTCCGCGCGACGCGAACGACCTGGCCCCCGCCGTGTGGCCGCACTCCGCCTGCCGCGACGCGGACGGCGTGCTGACGATCGGCGGGGTCGCCGCCACCGCGCTGCGCGACGACTTCGGCACGCCGCTGTACGTGGTCGACGAGGGCGAGTTGCGGGCACGCGCGCGCCGGGTGCGCGATGCGTTCCAGGATGCCGCGGCCACCCGCGGCACCGAGGCCCGCGTCTACTACGCGGGCAAGGCGTTCCTGTCGGCCGAGGTGGCCCGCTGGGTGACCGAGGAGGGCCTCAACCTCGACGTGTGCACCGGCGGCGAGCTGGCCGTCGCGCTCGCCGCCGGGGTCGATCCCGTGCGGATCGGCTTCCACGGCAACAACAAGTCTCGCGTCGAGCTCGAGGCGGCCGTCGACGCCAGGGTGGGCACCGTCATCGTCGACAGCGTGACCGAGGTCGAGCGGCTGGCGGCCGTCGCGGCGGCCCGCGGCATCCGTCAACCCGTGCTCATCCGCGTCAACAGCGGCGTCCACGCCGAGACCCATGACTTTCTCGCCACCGCCCATGAAGACCAGAAGTTCGGCTTCGCGCTCGCCGACGCCCCCGAGATCGCGGCGCTCGTGCGCGCACAGCCGGGCCTCATGTTGGTCGGGGTGCACTGCCACATCGGCTCGCAGATCTTCGGCATCGACGGCTTCCGCGAGTCGGCCGCCCGCATCGTCGCGCTGCACGCCGAGCTGAGCGAGATCGATCCGCTGCCGATCCTGAACCTGGGCGGCGGCTTCGGCATCGCCTACACCTCCGTCGACGACCCCGATCCCATCGAGGCGCTCGCCGACGGCATCGTCGCAGCCGTCGCCGCCCAGTGCGCGGCGCGCGGCATCCCGATTCCCCGGCTCGCGTTCGAGCCCGGGCGATACATCGCCGGCCCGGCCGGGGTCACCCTCTACGAGGTGGGCACCGTCAAGCCCGTGCGCGTGAGCGACGAGGCGACCCGGATCTACGTCAGCGTCGACGGCGGCATGAGCGACAATGCGCGCCATGCGCTGTACGACGCCCAGTACTCGGCGCGCCTGGCATCGCGCTCCAGCACGGCCGAGCCCACCCTCACCCGGATCGTCGGCCGGCACTGCGAGTCGGGCGACATCGTCGTCGACGCAGAGTACCTGCCCGGCGACGTCGCAGAGGACGATCTGCTCGCGGTGCCGGCGACCGGTGCATACTGCTACTCACTGGCCAGCTCTTACAACCACGTGCCTCGACCCGCCGTCGTCGCCGTGCGCGACGGACGGGCGCGGGTGATCGTGCACCGTGAGACGATCGCCGACCTGCTCGCCCGCGACGCAGGCCTGACCCCGACCTCTGAAGGGAACCGATGCCTGTACTGAGTGACCGAAGGGAGTCGAAGTGACTGCCGATCACCGCCGTTTGCGGGTCGCGCTTCTGGGTGCGGGTGCCGTGGGCTCGCAGGTTGCCGCGCTGCTGCTGCAGCACGGCGACGAGCTCGCCGACCGCGCCGGAGCCACCCTCGACCTCGTCGGCATCGCCGTGCGCGACGTCGACGCGCCCCGCGACGCCGACCTGCCGCGCGATCTGCTCACCACCGATGCCGACGAGCTCATCGTGAGCGCCGACATCGTCATCGAGCTGATGGGCGGCATCGAGCCGGCCAAGACGCAGCTGCTGCAGGCGATCAACGCCGGCGCCGACGTGGTCACGGCGAACAAGGCGCTGCTGGCCACCCATGGGCCTGAGCTGTTCGAGGCGGCTGACCGGGTCGGCGCCGAGGTGTATTACGAGGCGGCCGCTGCGGGGGCGATCCCGATCATCCGCCCGCTGCGCGACTCGCTCGCCGGCGACCGGGTGCGCCGCATCATGGGCATCGTCAACGGGACGACCAACTACATCCTCGACCGCATGGACCTGGAGGGCGCCGAGTTCGCCGACGTGCTGGCCGAGGCGCAGGCGCTCGGCTACGCCGAGGCGGACCCCACCGCCGACGTCGAGGGCTTCGACGCGGCGCAGAAGGCCGCGATCCTCGCGAGCCTCGCGTTCCACACCGCGGTGCCGCTCGACGCCGTGCACCGCGAGGGCATCACGAGCATCGACAAGGGCATGATCGAGACGGCCCGCCGCGCCGGATTCGTCATCAAGCTGCTCGCCGTGTGCGAGCGGCTCACCGACCCCGAGAACGGTGTCGAGTCGATCTCGGTGCGCGTGTACCCGGCGCTGGTCAGTCGTGAGCACCCCCTGGCCAGCGTGCACGGTGCGAACAACGCCGTCTTCGTCGAGGCCGAGGCCGCCGGCGACCTCATGTTCTACGGCGCGGGCGCCGGCGGCGTGCAGACGGCGTCGGCCGTGCTGGGCGATGTCGTCTCGGCCGCCCGTCGGCATATCGCCGGGGGAGTGGGCGTCGGCGAGTCCACCCACGCGAACCTGCCCCTCGCACCCGTGGGGCACGTCGTGACGCGGTACCAGATCACGCTCGAGGTCGACGACCGCCCAGGCGTGCTCGCGATCGTCGCCGGCCTCCTCAGCGACGGCGGCGTATCGATCGCCACGGTCGAGCAGACCGTGCACGGCGGAGGCGTGGCCCACCTGGTCATCGGCACTCACCGGGCGCAGGAGCAGAACCTCAGCGACACGGTCGACCGACTCGCTGCCAGTGACGTGGTCGAGCGGGTGGTGTCCGTGCTGCGAGTAGAAGGAGACTGACATGGCACATCAGTGGCGCGGAGTCCTGCGCGAGTATGCAGACCGGCTGGGCGTGACCGACACGTCGACCGTCGTGACGCTGGGCGAGGGCGGCACGCCGCTGCTGCCCGCGCCGGCGCTGTCGAAGCGCACCGGAGCCGATGTGTGGGTGAAGTTCGAGGGCATGAACCCGACCGGGTCGTTCAAGGACCGCGGGATGACCGTCGCGCTCTCGCGTGCTGTCGAGCACGGCGCGCAGGCCGTCATCTGCGCGTCGACGGGCAACACGTCGGCCTCGGCGGCCGCCTACGCGGCGCACGCCGGGATCACGGCCGCGGTGCTCGTGCCGGAGGGAAAGATCGCGATGGGCAAGCTCAGCCAGGCGGTCATCCACAACGGCCAGCTCATCCAGGTGCGCGGCAACTTCGACGACTGCCTCGAGATCGCCCGCGAGCTGGCCGAGCACTACCCCGTGCACCTCGTCAACAGCGTCAACCCCGATCGCATCGAAGGGCAGAAGACCGCCGCCTACGAGATCGTCGAGGTGCTCGGCGACGCGCCGGACTTCCACTTCATCCCCGTCGGCAATGCCGGAAACTACACGGCGTACGCGCGCGGCTACCGCGAGGAGGCCGAGCGCGGGGTCGCCGCGCGCGTGCCGCGCATGTTCGGCTTCCAGGCAGAGGGCTCCGCGCCGCTCGTGCGCGGCGAGGTCGTGAAGGACCCCGACACCGTGGCATCCGCGATCCGCATCGGCAACCCCGCGTCGTGGGCTCTCGTGCTCGAGGCGCGCGATGCGACCCAGGGCTGGTTCGGTGCGATCGACGACCGCCGCATCCTGGCCGCGCAGAAGATCCTCGCCGGCGAGGTGGGCATCTTCGTCGAGCCGGCCTCGGCCATCAGCGTCGCGGGTCTGCTCGACCGTGCCGAGGCCGGTGTCATCCCCGCCGGGTCCCGCGTGGTGCTCACCGTCACCGGGCACGGCCTGAAGGATCCGCAGTGGGCGCTGCGCGATCTCGACGGCGGCGAGGTCACGCCGACCGTCGTCGACGCCGCCACGAGCGAGGTCGCCGCCGTGCTCGGCCTGCAGCGCCGGGAGGCATAAGCGGTGGGCCAGACCGTCGCCGTGCGCGTGCCCGCCACGAGCGCCAACCTCGGCCCCGGCTTCGACACACTCGGGCTCGCCCTGTCGCTGTACGACGATCTGACCGTCACGGTGCTCGACGGCGACGAGCTGATCATCGACGTCGAAGGCTCCGGTGCCGCAGATGTCCCGCGCGACGACTCGCACCTGGTCGTGCGGGCGATTGCGCACACGTACGAGCGCGTGGGACGACGGATGCCGGGCCTGCACCTGCGTGCGCACAACGTCATCCCGCACGGTCGCGGACTCGGCTCGTCCGGGGCCGCGGTGGCGTCCGGCGTCCGGGCGGCACAGGCGCTGCTCGCCGACGAGGTGCCGCTCGACGACGCCGACCTGCTGCGGTTGGCCACCGAGCTCGAGGGGCACCCCGACAACGTGGCCCCCGCACTGTTCGGCGGGCTCACGATCGCGTGGACCACGCCGGCGGGCCCCGCGCACAAGAAGCTGATGGTGCACCGCGGCGTGTCGCCGCTGCTGTTCGTGCCCGATTTCACGATGTCGACCGAGGTGGCTCGCAGCCTGCAGCCGGCGCAGGTGCCGCGCGAGGACGCTGTGTTCAACGTGTCGCGCTCGGCACTGCTGATCGCGGCGCTCACCCAGAGCCCCGAGCTGCTGCTGGCTGCGACCGAAGACCGTCTGCATCAGGACTACCGTGCCCAGGCGATGCCGCGGACCACGGCGCTGGTCCAGGCGCTGCGTGCGCGAGGGTTCGCGGCCGTCGTCTCCGGCGCGGGCCCGAGTGTGCTCGTGCTGGCCGACGGCCCCGGCGCCCGCCTGGAGGCGGCGGAGCTGGCTGCGTCGGCCGTGGACAGCCCCTGGGAGGCGCTCATGCTCGCCGTCGACGTCAAGGGTGGTACAATTAGGGACTAAGCGAAGGGTTCCACGTGCCGCTCTCGCGGCCGTGAATCTGGCCTTCGTCGCAATCTGCGAACTCTGCACGACACCCATCCCGCTGACCCCCGGTCGACGCAGGATGCGCGTCGACGCGCCCGCGTCGCGTGCAGAATGACAACGTATCTACAGAGGAGAACTCGTGGAGTCGATCTCCGACATCCCGTCCGGCACTGTCCCCGTCGAGGGCGAGCAGGCCGACGCCACACCCCGTACCGAAGACACGGTAACCGCCGCCCCCGAGGTCGCGGTGGAGGCCCCCGCACCCGAGCCCGAGCCGGAGCCCGCCACCGACCCGGCGCCGGAGCACGCTGCCGAGGCTGCGCCCGTCGCGGAGCCAGAGCCGGTCACCACGCCTGAGCCCGTTGCCGAGCCGGAGCCCGCCGCTGAGAAGCCGGCCCGGGCGAAGAAGCCTGCGCGCCGTCGCCGCGTGCACGAACTGGCAGCCGAGGCCGGCGTCGACTCGCGCACCGTGCTCGACAAGCTGGCCGAGCTCGGCTCGCCGGTGGCAAGCCCGGCCTCCGCCGTGGCCGTCGAGCTCGCCGAGCAGGTGCTCGCCGCCTTCGCCGCTGCAGGCGAGGCCGAGGATCCCGCGACGACCGACGCCGCGGAGGCACCGGTCGAGTCCGCCGGGGCGGCCACCACAGCGGAGGCCGCCGACGACAAGCCCGCAGCGAAGCAGGGTCGCGGCCGCAGGTCCACCGACAAGAAACAGGCCGCTGACACCGCAGATCAGAAGAGCGGCGACGCCGAGACGACAGCCGACGCCGACGCCGCGAGCGAGCAGGGCGAGGCCGAACAGGGTGCGGCCGAGCAGTCGTCCGACGGTGACCAGCAGTCATCCGGCCGTCGCGGTCGCAACCGCAACCGCAACCGCAGCCGCAACGCCGGCGGGAACGCGCCGTCCGGTCAGGACGGCTCGGCCAAGCAGGACTCCGACGGCGACGAGCAGCAGGGCAACGGTCGTGGCCGGCAGCGCAACAAGCGTCGCGGCCAGGGCGGCCAGGGCGACGAGTTCGAGACCGAGATCAGCGAGGACGACGTCCTCATCCCGATCGCCGGCATCCTGGACGTGCTCGACAACTACGCGTTCGTGCGCACCACCGGCTACCTCCCCGGCACCAGCGACGTCTACGTGTCGCTCGGACAGGTCAAGAAGTACAACCTGCGCAAGGGCGACGCGGTGGTCGGCTCGATCAAACAGCCGCGCGAGGGCGAGCAGACCGGCCGGCAGAAGTACAACGCGCTGGTCAAGGTCGACTCGATCAACGGACTCTCGGTCGACGACGCGGCAGGCCGTGTCGAGTTCGGCAAGCTCACGCCGCTGTACCCGCAGGAGCGCCTGCGCCTGGAGACCGCGACAGAGAAGCTGACGCAGCGCATCATCGACCTGGTCGCTCCCGTCGGTAAGGGCCAGCGCGGCCTGATCGTCGCACCGCCCAAGGCCGGCAAGACGATTGTGCTGCAGCAGATCGCCAATGCCATCGCGATCAACAACCCCGAGGTGCACCTCATGGTCGTGCTCGTGGACGAGCGACCCGAAGAGGTCACCGACATGCAGCGTACGGTCAAGGGGGAGGTCATCGCCTCGACGTTCGACCGCCCCGCCGAGGACCACACGACGGTCGCCGAGCTCGCGATCGAGCGCGCCAAGCGTCTGGTCGAGCTGGGCCGCGACGTGGTCGTGCTGCTCGACTCGATCACGCGTCTGGGCCGTGCCTACAACATCTCGGCGCCGACCTCGGGCCGTGTACTGAGCGGTGGTGTCGACGCCTCGGCGCTCTACCCGCCCAAGCGCTTCTTCGGCGCGGCGCGCAACATCGAGAACGGCGGGTCGCTCACGATCCTGGCGACGGCGCTCGTGGAGACCGGTTCCAAGATGGACGAGGTCATCTTCGAGGAGTTCTAGGGCACCGGCAGCAGCGAGCTGCGCCTGTCGCGGCAGCTCGCCGACAAGCGCATCTTCCCCGCCGTCGACGTCAACGCATCGTCCACGCGTCGCGAGGAGATGCTGCTGAGCCCCGACGAGGTCAAGATCACCTGGAAGCTGCGCCGTGCGCTCGCCGGCCTCGACCCGCAGCAGGCGCTCGAGGTCGTGCTCGGCAAGCTCAAGGAGACGCAGTCGAACGTCGAGTTCCTCGTGCAGATGCAGAAGTCGATCCCGACACCGCCTGCTGGCGGGCACTCGCACGGGCACGACAACAGCATCCGCTGACGCGCATGTTCGAGTCGGTCAAGGGGCTGATCGCCGAGCACCAGGCCGTTCAGACTGAGCTCTCCGATCCCGCCGTGCACGCCGACGCGACGCGTGCGAAGCGCGTCAACCGGCGCTACGCCGAGCTGTCGAAGATCGTCGCGGCCCACTCTGCGTGGGTCGCGGCGACCGGCGACCTGGATGCCGCGCGCGAGCTCGCGCGCGAGGACGACACGTTCGCAGCCGAGGTCCCCGGGCTCGAGGAGCAGGCCGCGCAGGCGCAGGAGAAGCTGCGGCGCCTGCTCATCCCTCGCGACCCGGACGACGCCCGTGACGTGATCATGGAGATCAAGCAGGGCGAGGGCGGTGCCGAGTCTGCCCTGTTCGCCGCCGACCTGCTGCGCATGTATCTGCAGTACGCCGCCTCGAAGGGGTGGAAGACCGAGCTGCTCGAGCGCAATGAGTCCGACCTCGGCGGCTACAAGGACGTGCAGGTCGCGATCAAGGGCTCCTCGAGCGACCCCGCCCAGGGCGTGTGGGCGCACCTGAAGTACGAGGGCGGCGTGCACCGCGTGCAGCGGGTGCCGGCCACCGAGTCGCAGGGGCGCATCCACACCTCCACGACGGGGGTGCTCGTGGTCCCCGAGGTCGACGAGCCCGAAGAGATCCACATCGACCCGAACGACCTGAAGATCGACGTGTACCGGTCGTCCGGCCCCGGCGGTCAGTCGGTGAACACCACCGACTCGGCGGTGCGCATCACGCACGTGCCCACGGGGATCGTCGTGTCGATGCAGAACGAGAAGTCGCAGATCCAGAACCGCGAGGCGGCGATGCGAGTGCTGCGGGCGCGCCTGTTGGCCAAACAGCAGGAGGAACGGGATGCGGCGGCCTCCGACGCCCGGCGCAGCCAGATCCGCGGGATGGACCGCTCCGAGCGAATCCGCACCTACAACTTTCCCGAGAACCGAATCGCCGACCACCGCACGGGCTACAAGTCCTACGACCTCGACAAGGTGCTCGGCGGGGCGCT
>NZ_JBKEAF010000086.1:0-6960 GCF_047971895.1 Microbacterium sp. | reverse complement strand
ATACGTCGGCGCCGGTTTCGGCCATCGCCTCGGCGACACTGGCAAACACAGGCAGTTCGACGGCGTTGCCGTCGCGGTCGGTGTGCGCGACGGTCGTGCCGGCCTTGCGCGCGTTGACGCCGCCGACGATCTGGGTGCCCGCCTTGAGCATCAGCGCGGTGTGCTTGGTGCCCTCGCCGCCGGTGATGCCCTGGACGATGACCTTGGAATCCTTGTTCAGGAAGATCGACATGTTCTCTAGTCCTTCACTCTCAGGCGGCGGCGAGCTCGGCGGCCTTGTCGGCGCCCTCGTCCATGGTGGCGGCCAGGGTGACCAGCGGGTGGGCGTACTCGGCGAGGATCGCGCGCCCCTCGTCGACGCGGTTGCCGTCCAGACGCACGACGAGCGGCTTGGATGCGGTGGCCCCGAGCGTCTTGAGTGCGCCGACGATGCCGTTGGCCACGGCGTCGCACGCGGTGATGCCGCCGAACACGTTCACGAACACGCTCTTGACCTGCGCGTCGCCGAGGATGACATCCAGCCCCGCAGCCATGACCTCGGCCGAGGCGCCCCCGCCGATGTCGAGGACGTTCGCCGGCTTGACCCCGCCGTGGTTCTCCCCGGCGTACGCGACGACGTCGAGGGTCGACATGACCAGGCCCGCACCGTTGCCGATGATGCCGACCTCGCCGTCGAGCTTGACGTAGTTCAGCCCCGACTCCTTGGCCTTGGCCTCGAGCGGATCGGCGGCGCCCTTGTCTTCGAGCGCCTCGTGGTCGGGGTGGCGGATCTCGCTGGCGTTCTCGTCGAGGGTGACCTTGCCGTCGAGGGCGATGATGTCGCCCTCTTCGGTACGCACGAGCGGGTTGACCTCGACGAGCGTCGCGTCTTCGCCCCTGTACACCTCGTACAGCGACACGAAGACATCGGCGACCTGCTCGACGAGCTCGGCGGGGAAGTTCGCCGCCTGCGCGATCTCGACGGCCTTGGCCTTGTCGATGCCGGTGGGCGGGTCGACCTCGATGCGGGCGAGCGCCTCGGGGCGCTCGACGGCGAGCTCTTCGATCTCCATGCCGCCCTCGACGCTGCACAGCGACAGGTAGGAGCGGTTGGCGCGGTCGAGCAGCACCGAGAAGTAGAACTCCTCGGCGATGCGGGCGCCCGCGGCGACCATGACGCGCTGGACCACGTGGCCCTTGATGTCGAGGCCGAGGATCGCCTTGGCGGCCTCGTACGCCTCGTCGGGGGTCTTCGCGACCTTCACGCCGCCGGCCTTGCCGCGGCCCCCGGTCTTGACCTGTGCCTTGACGACGACGACGCCGCCGATCTTCTCGGCTGCGGCCTTCGCCTCTTCGGGAGTGTCGGCGACGATTCCGGCGAGCACCGGCACTCCGTACTTCTCGAAGAGGTCCCTGGCCTGGTACTCGTACAGATCCACGTGCATTCCTCCGGTGAGGCTCGAGGGCAGGATGTCTTGATGTCGAGAGAGTTTCGACCGATCAACGAGCCTACTACCCGGGCCTGAGTGCTCGGCGCCGTGTGTCGTCCGCTGCACCGGTCAGCGGGGAACGGCCGCGGTAGGCTCGAACCGATATGAGCGCCGATGCCTCCCCCGCTGCCGCCGAGCGCACCGCGGTGATCTCCGCCGCGCTCGAGCTGTTCCACGAGCACGGGTTCGAAGCGACCTCGGTGGAACAGATCGCGAAGGCCGCGAACGTCTCGCGCTCGACGTTCTTCCGCCAGTTCGGCGGCAAGGAGGACGTGGTCTTCGCCGATCATGAGGTGCTGCTCGATGAGGTGCGCGCATTCCTCGCCGATGGCCGGCACGACGATCCGTTCGCGGCGGTGTGCGAAGCATCCGAACGGGTCTTCCGGCACTTCGCGGCCGACCCTGTCGTCGCCCGCCGCCGCTACGAGATCGTGCGCAGGGTGCCGGTGCTGCGCGAGCGCGAGATCGTCACCGTCTTCCGGTATGAGCGCATCTTCGACGACTATCTGCGCCAGTCGCTGCCCGGCCTCGACCCGATCGACGCCGTCGGGTTCTCGGCGCTGGCGACCGCCGTGCACAACCACGTGCTGCGCCGGCTGCTGCGCGGCGAGGACGTCGCCCCCGACGTGCTGCGCACGGCGCTGGTCACCGCCAGCGCGCGCTTCGGCATCGGCCCCGACGCCGACGGCGAGGACGACGTCGTGGTCGCGGTGTTCCCGCGACGGATGCCGCGGGCCGAGGTGGCACGGCGGCTCGCCACCGAACTGGACTGACCCCTGCCCGACGAGATCCCCGCACCGATGCTCGCGAAGTCCGCGCCCACCGTGCCGGCGAGACCAGGCTTCGGCGCGGCGAGGCGTACGAACGATCAGCGTCAGGCATCCGCCTTCTTCGCCCGGCTGGGCTGCACCCGTGGGGGCTCCCCCGGCATCTTGGGGAACTCGGGCGGGAACGGCAGCTCGCCGAGCCCGGCCTCCAGATCGCGCTGCCACCACTCCAGCAGAGTGTCGATGCGGCCGGGATTCTCCCGCAGCCCCGCCCAGGGGTCGCCGCGCTCGGCGAGCCGCTCCGGCACCGACCGCACCGTGAACGCGGCGGGGTCGGCATCCGCCAGCTCGTCCCACGCCAGCGGCGTCGACACCGTCGCCCCCGGCAGCGCGCGCGGACTGTACGCGCCGGCCATCGTGCGGTCGCGGTTGGCCTGGTTGAAGTCGACGAACAGTCGGTCGCCGCGTTCCTCCTTCCACCAGCTCATGGTCACGCGCGAGGGCATCCGGCGCTCGAGCTCACGCCCGGCAGCGATCACGGCGTGCCGCACGTCGAGGAACTCCCACTCGGGCACGATCGGGCAGAAGACATGGATGCCGCGGTTCCCACTGGTCTTCGCGTACGCCTCGAGCCCGGCCTCGGCGAGCACCTCCCGCAGCGCGGGGGCGATCGCCGCTGCCTCGGCGAACCCTGTGCCGGGCTGAGGATCGAGATCGATGCGCAGCTCGACCGGATTGTCGGTGTTCTGCGCGAGCGAGGCCCACGGATGGAAGACGACCGCGTTCATCTGCACCGCCCACACGGCCGTGGCGATCTCGGTGAGGACGAGCTGTGGATGCCGGCGGCCGCTGTTGTACGTGACGGTGACCGCTTCGACGAAGTCCGGCGCCCCCTTGGGCGGGTTCTTGGAGAAGAAGCTCTCGCCGTCGATCCCGTCCGGGTAACGCTGCAGCGACACGGGCCGGTCGCCGTTCGCGTCGAGGAACGGCGTCGCCACCGTGATGAAGTACTCGGCCAGCTCGTGCTTGGTGATCCCGACATCGGGCCAGATCACCCGGTTGGGGCTCGACAGGCCGATCGGCCGGTCACCGTGCGGGCCGGGGACGGTGAGCGTGATGCGTTCGGAGGCCACCCTTCGACGCTACCCGGCACGCCCGACGGGCAACACCCGTCAGGCGTTCGCGAGCGAGATGACCGGGATCAGGTCGTCGCGGGTCAACTGGATCCAGGGGCCCGCGGCATCCAGCACCACTCCCTGCACGTGCTCGTGCGATGCCAGTGCCGAGGCGAGCTGCTGCGCGGTGAACGGCAGTGGCCGGTCGCCGCGGCCCATCGCCACCACCTCGAGCGGGTGCGAGAAGATCTCGAGGATGCGGTTGCCATCCGCGTCGCGTGACTCGGCGATGCCCAGGCGCCCTTCCCCGGACGCGTCGGGCTCGGACGTGTTGACGGCCACGAACAGCGGCGCCTCGGTGAGCGCGCGGGCGACCGCGCCCGGCGTCTCGGGCGTGCGGGGTGCGGCGAGCAGCGTCTTGAGCGTGAGCGCGGGGTCGGCGCGCTCGACCATCTGCTGCACGAGGTCGCGCGGCAGGACGATGCGATGCGGCGTCGACGAAGGATCGATGATGAGCCCCGCGAAGTCTCCGGCCAGCACGTGCGACAGCACGGCCATCACGGGCTGCCCCATCGCCGAGGTCTGGGCGTTGCCGTCGTCCTGGACGGCGCGCTGCAGCGCGACGCCCGAGCTGTATGCGAGCGCCCACTGCTTGTCGTCGGTGCGCAGCACGGCGAGCGGCAGGTCCTTGCCCTCGCCCAGCAGCGCACGGGCATCGCCCTGCACGCGCAGGAACAGGTGGTTCTGCATGACCTGACGGGCCACGCGCAGCAGCGCGACCGACTCGGTGTTCTCGCTCAGCCCGGCGAGCGAGTCACGCAGCAGCACGTTGTCGCGCAGGCCCTTGACGCTGTCGTTCTGCGGCGGGGGAAGCTCAGGACCGCGCCGCGCACGACGGCGGTCGTCGGGCACCTCGGGCGGTGCAGAGGCGGCGGGATGCTGCGCCCCCAGCCCGCCGAAAGCACTCACCGAGATGCCGACCGAGGGCACCTCCTCGGGCTGGGCGGCAGGGGCGGACGCGTCGTGTGCCGGCTCGTCGGGCGTCGGCGCGTCGGCGGCGGTCTCGGCGCCGGACGGGGTGGTGTCGGGCTCGGCGCGACGCTTGTCACGACGGGAGAAGAGGGCCATCGTTCCAGCCTAACCACTGCACCTGAGGGTGCCTCTCGGCCGTGTGCCCGTCGGCACGATGTTCGCAGTTTCGCGGCGTGCGCGCAGGCATCCACTCTCTGCCTGCGGACTTCGCGCGTTTCTGCGAACCTGCTCAGGCGCCGCGTGCTCAGAGCTTCTCGATCGGCGCGATCTTCACGAGCAGCTTCTTCGTCGCACCGGCGTCGAAGCGCACATGCGCGATGCGCTTCGCGCCCTCGCCCGTGATCATGTCGACACGCCCTTCGCCGAAGTCGTCGTGACGGATGCGGTCGCCGGGCACGAGCTCCATGGCGCTGTTGTCGCGCACCTTGGCAGGGATGCGATTGGGGAACCGGTCGAGCGAGGTCGTCTTCGGGGCGAGCCGCGGCCGGTCGTCACGGCGCCGGCCGCCCCCGCCGCCGCGAGCTGCCGTGCGTGCGCCTCCCGGCCCGAGGCTCCGCCGGGTGTTGACGTCGCCCGGCGACTGCCGCCAGTCGATGAGCTGCGGCGGAATATCCTGCAGGAAGCGGCTCGGCATCGCGACCGACACCTCGCCGAACTGCGCGCGGGTCATCGCCAGCGACAGGTGCAGGCGCTTGCGGGCTCGCGTCAGGGCGACGTAGAACAGGCGCCGCTCCTCCTGCGGGCCGCCGGGCTCCCCTGCCGAGATCCGGTGCGGGATGAGGTCTTCTTCGACACCCGTCACGAACACCGCGTCGTATTCGAGCCCCTTGGCGGTATGCATCGTCATGAGCGACACCGTGCCCGAGGCATCCTCGAGTCCGTCCGCGTCCGACACCAGCGCGACCTCCGCCAGGAAGTCGGCCACCGTGCCTTCGGGGTTGTTGCGGGCGAACTCGCGCGTCACGGCGATGAGCTCGTCGAGGTTCTCAAGCCGCGCCTCGTCCTGCGGGTCGCGACTGGCGCGCAGCGCGTCGGAGTAGCCGCTCTTGTTCAGCAGCAGCTGCAGCCCTTCGGCGACGGCCGTGGGTCGCGGCACCTCGCCGCTGGCGGGCAGCAGCATCTCGGTCGCCTCGGCGAGCACGGCGTCGAGTCGGGAGATCGCCGCCTGGATCTTCGGGCCGACGCCGAGGGCCGAGGCGTTGGCGAGCGCGTCGCGAAAGGCGATGCCCTCATCGGTCGCGTAGCGTGCGATGGATGCCTCGGTGACGCCGCCGATGCCCCGCCGCGGCTTGTTGAGGATGCGCCGCACGGCCATCTCATCGGCGGGATTGGCGACGGCGATGAGGTAGGCCATCGCGTCCTTGATCTCGGCACGCTCGTAGAAGCGCGTGCCACCCATGATCTTGTACGGCACGGCGGCGCGGATGAAGATCTCCTCCAGCGCACGCGACTGCGAGTTGGTGCGGTAGAAGACGGCGATCTCGCCGTAGCCGACGCCCGCGCGATGCAGCTCTTCGACCTCGTCAGCGACGAACTGCGCCTCGTCGTGCTGTGAGTAGCCGGTGAACCCGACGATCGGCTCACCCGCGCCGACATCGGTCCACAGCTTCTTGTCCGTGCGGTCGAAGTTGTGGCCGATGACGGCGTTGGCGGCATCGAGGATGTTCTGCGTGGAACGGTAGTTCTGCTCGAGCAGGACGACCTTCGCCCCCGGGAAGTCCCGCTCGAACTCCGAGATGTTGCGGATGTCGGCACCGCGGAACGCGTAGATCGACTGGTCCGAGTCGCCGACGACGGTGAGGGATGCCGCGTCCTCGACCGGCAGCAGCGCCATCATCCCGCCGGTCTCCGCGCCCTCCTGCACAGGTCTCGTCAGCTCGTGGATGAGCGCATACTGCGCGGCGTTGGTGTCCTGGTATTCGTCGACGAGGATGTGCCGGAACCGCTTGCGGTACGTGTCAGCCACCTCGGGGAACGCGCGGAACAGGTACACCGTCTGCCCGATGAGGTCGTCGAAGTCGAACGCGTTGGCGCGCTGCAGCTGGCGCTGGTAGGCCGAGAACACCTCGACGAACGCCCGCTCGGCGGGGTCTTCCATATTCGCCTGCCGCGCGTACGACTCGGCGTCGGCGAGCTCGTTCTTGAGCTTGGAGATACGACTCTGCACGCTCGCGGGCGAGTGACCGAAGGCATCCGCCTCGAGTTCCTTCACCAGCCGCTTGATCAACGCACGCGAATCGCCCGAGTCGTAAATGGTGAACGCCTTGGTGAATCCGAAGCGCTCGGCCTCGCGCCGCAGGATGCGCACGCACGCCGAGTGGAACGTCGAGATCCACATGCCGCGCGCGGCATCGCCGACGAGCGCCTCGACGCGCTCACGCATCTCGTTCGCGGCCTTGTTGGTGAACGTGATGGCGAGGATCTGGCTCGGCCACGCCTCGCGGTTGCGCAACAGGCTCGCGATGCGGTGCGTCAGCACGCGCGTCTTGCCCGAGCCTGCGCCCGCGACGATCAGCAGTGCGGGCCCGCGATACTCGACGGCGACGCGCTGCGGGGGGTTCAGCCCTTCGAGCAGGT
>NZ_JBKEAF010000010.1:0-2225 GCF_047971895.1 Microbacterium sp. | reverse complement strand
ATGGAGGCGCAGAAGGATCTCGACGAGCGCGGCATCATCCGCATCGGCGCCGAGGTCAAGCAGGGCGACATCCTCGTCGGCAAGGTCACGCCGAAGGGCGAGACCGAGCTCTCGGCCGAGGAGCGCCTGCTCCGCGCGATCTTCAACGAGAAGAGCCGCGAGGTGCGCGACACCTCGCTGAAGGTGCCGCACGGCGTTTCCGGCACGGTCACCTCGGTGAAGGTGTTCGACGCGGAGAACGACAACGACGACGAGCTCGGCTCGGGCGTCAACCAGCGCGTGGTCGTCTACATCGCCCAGAAGCGCAAGATCACCGAGGGTGACAAGCTCGCGGGCCGCCACGGCAACAAGGGCGTCATCTCGAAGATCCTGCCGGTCGAAGACATGCCGTTCCTCGCCGACGGCACCCCCGTCGACGTGATCCTGAACCCGCTCGGCATCCCCGGCCGCATGAACTTCGGCCAGGTGCTCGAAATCCACCTCGGCTGGATCGCGCAGCAGGGCTGGCAGGTCGACGGCAACCCGGAGTGGGCTGCGAAGCTCAAGCCCGAGGCACTCGCCGCCGATCCCGGCACCAAGGTCGCGACCCCGGTGTTCGACGGCGCGTCCGAGGCGGAGATCGCGGGTCTGCTCGACTCGACCCTGCCCACCCGCGACGGTGAGCGCCTCATCAACTCCACCGGCAAGACCCGTCTCTTCGACGGTCGCTCGGGCGAGCCGTACCCGTACCCGATCTCGGTCGGCTACATGTACATCCTCAAGCTGCACCACCTCGTCGACGACAAGATCCACGCGCGCTCGACGGGCCCCTACTCGATGATCACCCAGCAGCCGCTCGGCGGCAAGGCCCAGTTCGGCGGCCAGCGCTTCGGTGAGATGGAGGTGTGGGCGCTCGAGGCCTACGGTGCGGCATACGCGCTGCAGGAGCTGCTCACGGTGAAGTCGGACGACATCCTCGGCCGAGTCAAGGTGTACGAGGCGATCGTGCGAGGTGAGAACATTCCCGAGCCCGGCGTGCCCGAGTCGTTCCGCGTGCTCATGAAGGAAATGCAGTCGCTCTGCCTGAACGTCGAGGTGCTCGGTGCCGACGGCAACGCCGTCAACCTGCGCGACAACGACGACGAGGCCCACCGCACCGCGGAGGAACTCGGCATCAACCTGTCCACCCGCTTCGAGACCTCGTCCGTCGACGAGATCTGAGCCCACGGCCGCGTCATCCGAGGATGACGCGCGCGTAAGCACCGACTAAAGATTTTCATTTCAACCCAAGGAGAGAAGTTGCTCGAGGGTACGAGTTTCAATGAGCTGCAGATTCGTCTGGCGACCGCCGACGACATTCGCAGCTGGTCGTTCGGCGAGGTCAAGAAGCCGGAGACCATCAACTACCGCACGCTGAAGCCCGAGAAGGACGGGCTCTTCGGCGAGCAGATCTTCGGTCCCAGCCGCGACTGGGAGTGCGCGTGCGGCAAGTACAAGCGCGTGCGCTACAAGGGCATCGTCTGCGAGCGCTGCGGCGTCGAGGTGACGAAGTCCAGCGTGCGCCGCGAGCGCATGGGCCACATCGAGCTGGCCGCGCCCGTCACGCACATCTGGTACTTCAAGGGCGTGCCGTCGCGCCTCGGCTACCTGCTCGACATGGCACCGAAGGATCTCGAAAAGGTCATCTACTTCGCCGCCTACATGATCATCGACATCGATGAGGAAGGCCGTCACGAAGATCTCGGCGAGCTGGAGGCCGAGCTGCGCCTCGAGCTGAAGACGCTCGAGGATCAGCGCGACATCTCGATCGCGCAGCGCCAGCAGCAGGCGGAGTCGGATCTCGCCGCGCTCGAGGCCGAGGGTGCGAAGGCGGATCAGCGCCGTCGCGCCGAGGCCTCGGCCGAGAAGGAGATGACCGCGATCCGCAAGGGCTACGACGACGACATCGCTCGTCTGCAGCGCGTGTGGGAGGACTTCCGCAACCTCAAGGTGGGCGACCTCAAGCCCGAGGATGCCGTCTTCGCCGACCTCATGGATCGCTACGGCGACTACTTCGAGGCGTACATGGGTGCCGAGGCGATCAAGAAGCGTCTCGAGAACTTCGACCTCGCCGCCGAGAGCGAGACGCTGCACCTGCAGATCGCCGAGGGCAAGGGGCAGAAGAAGATCCGCGCCATCAAGCGCCTGAAGGTGGTCAACTCCTTCCTGCAGACGGGTGCGAGCCCGGCCGCGATGGTGCTCGACGT
>NZ_JBKEAF010000055.1:0-5109 GCF_047971895.1 Microbacterium sp. | reverse complement strand
CGCCACGGCTGCGCGCAACAGCAGCGCCGTCGCGTCGATGGCGTCGACGCCGCCCGCCGCGGAGCCGTCGAACGGCCCGCCGTGCGTGCGCCGCAGCGCCGTGAGATGTCCGCCCACGCCCAGACCCGCCCCCAGGTCGCGCGCGAGCGCGCGGATGTAGGTTCCGCTCGAGCAGTCGACGACGACCTCCAGGTCGAGTGCCGACCCCGAGCGCTCCGAGCCGATGACCTCGAAGCGCGACACGGTGACCTCCCGCGCCGTCAGCTCGACCTGCTCCCCCGCCCTCGCGAGGTCGTAGGCCCGGCGCCCCCCGACCTTGATCGCCGAGACGGTGCTGGGCACCTGCGCGATGCGGCCGGTGAGTGCGGCCACGCCGGCCGCGATCTGCGCGGCGGCGATGCCGGAGGCATCCGTGGTCTGCACGATCTCTCCGTCGGCGTCGTCGCTGTCGGTGCGCACGCCCAGCCGGATCGTCGCCTCGTACGTCTTGTCGAGCCCCACCAGATACGTGAGCAGCCGCGTGGCCGCATCGACCCCGAGCACGAGCAGTCCGGTGGCCATGGGGTCGAGGGTGCCTGCGTGACCGACCTTGCGGGTGTTGAGGGCACGACGCGTGCGCGCGACGACGTCGTGCGAGGTGACGCCGTCGGGCTTGTCGACGAGTAAGATGCCGGCGGCCATCAGCACACGGACTCCGACATCAGGGTCGGATGCTGCAGGTCGCTGTTGTCGACGACGGCCGAGGCCGCGGCGGCTGGGTTCGCCTCACGCAGATACAGCCGCTGGCCCTCGTAGTGCCGACGATTCGACGACGCCGCCGGGTCGGGGTCGCAGCCGTCGCGCAGCGCCATGCGTGCGTAGCTCTTCTCGAACGGCACCTCGAGCCACACCGACCAGTCCCAGACGGCGCGCAGCTCTGGTCGATGCAGGAAGATGCCGTCGACGATCAGCACCGCATCCCGCGGGCCCGTCACCCACTGGGTCGTGACGGGCACGTCACGTCGCACGTCGAACGCGGCCAACTGGAAGCCTGTGGATCCCCCCGTGTGCGCGCCGTCGCGGAACGGGTCGAGCAGCACGCGACGCAGGGTGGCGTCGTCGTACGAGTCGAGGTAGAACCCCTCGGGCGAGGTGCACCCCCGCGCATAGCGTTCGGTGCGCGGGCGGTGGAAGTCGTCGACGCTCGCGCGGTAGACGGCCATCCCGTCCTCGGCGAACACATCGGCCCACCCGTCGGCGAAGACCGTCTTGCCCGCGCCGTCGACGCCGTCGACGGCGAGCACCAGTCGCCCGGCATGCCCGCGGCGTGCGTCGTCTCGCAGCCGGCGCAGCAGCGTGGTGACGGGCGTGATCGGCAGGCGCATGCATCCAGCCTAGGGTTTATGCCATGGCCGAACTCGCCAGCCCGCTCATGGCGTGGTACCAGCGCAACGCTCGTGATCTGCCGTGGCGGCGCCCCGGATTCGGGGCGTGGGGCGTGCTGGTGAGCGAGTTCATGCTGCAGCAGACGCCGGTGACCCGGGTCATCCCGCAACTTCAGGCCTGGTTGGAGCGGTGGCCCACCCCGGCGGCGCTGGCCGCCGAGCCGCCCGCTGAGGCCGTGCGCCAGTGGGCCAACCTGGGCTATCCCCGCCGGGCGCTGTGGCTGCATCGCGCGGCGACCGAGATCCGCGACCGGCATGACGGGATCGTGCCGCGCGACGTCGATGCGCTGCTCGCGCTACCGGGCATCGGCGACTACACCGCCCGCGCCGTCGCGGTCTTCGCGTACGGCGACCGGCACCCGGTGGTCGACACCAACACACGGCGAGTGCTCGCCCGCGCCCTCGACGGCCAGGCCCAACCCGGTCCCCCGGCGCCGCGCGACCTGGCCGCGATGGCAGCGATCCTGCCCGCCGCCGACGACGAGGCGGCCGTCGTCAACGCCGCGACGATGGAGCTCGGCGCCGTCGTGTGCACGGCGCGCGCGCCCCGATGCGCGGTGTGCCCGCTGAGCGACCGCTGCGCGTGGCTCGCCGCCGGGCGCCCCGACACCGGCGACCGGCGCCGCCGGCAGGCCCGCTACGAGGGCAGCGACCGGCAGGCGCGCGGTGCAGTGCTGAAGGTGCTGCGAGATGCCGCGGTGCACGCCGTGCCGCACGAGGCGGTGCTCGCCGACTGGCCCGATGCCGGTCAGCGCGACAGGGCGATCGACTCGCTCATCGCGGACGGCCTGGCCGAGGCCTGCGACGGGATGCTGCGACTGCCCTCGTGACCTGCGTGCGGCCCCGCACCCGCAGCATCCAAAACTCCTGTTCTGGGCGACGCAGGACGATCGGTGCCCGAACCGTCCTGCGTGTACCGGATCAGGAGTTTTCGCGAAGGCGAGAAGGGCGCCGGCTACGGCGCCTCGTCGTGCTCTCGGGGCTTGAGATACGGGTCTGCCTCGCCGGCGGGCTGCGCCGACGCGGCGAGCCCCGCGACCGCTTGGTCGCGTTCGCGCGCCTCGCGCAGCAGCTCCTCGATGTGGCCGGCATTCTCAGGGATCGCATCGGGGATGAACTCGAGCGTCGGGGTGAGCCGCACGCCGAGCTGCCGCCCGACCTCCGAACGCAGCATCCCGGTCGCCGACGTGAGCGCCGCCGCGGTGTCGGTGCGCTCGGTCTCGTCGCCGAGCACCGTGTAGAACACGGATGCGTGCTGCAGATCACCGCTGACGCGCACGTCGGTAATCGTCACGAACCCGAGTCGCGGGTCGCGCAGCCCCTTCTCGAGGCGTTCTGCCAACAGCACCTTGATGCGATCGGCGAGCCTCGCCTGACGTTCTGAAGCCATGATTGTCTCCCCTCTGACCGGTGAGGGGCGCCCGCGGGCGCCCCTCACTCGTGTCGATCAGCCGCGCGGCTTCTCCACCATCTCGGTGGTCTCGATCTCGTCGCCCACCTGGATATCGTTGTACTTGCCCAGCCCGATACCGGCCTCGAAGTCCGTGCGAACCTCGGTGACGTCGTCCTTGAACCGGCGCAGCGACTCGATCGCCAGGCCGTCGGCGATGACCACGCCGTCGCGGATGACTCGAGCCTTCGCATTGCGCGTGATCGTTCCCGAGCGCACGATGACACCGGCAATGTTGCCGAACTTCGAGGAGCGGAACACCTCGCGGATCTCGGCGACACCCGACTGCACCTCTTCGTACTCCGGCTTGAGCATGCCCGTGAGAGACTGCTCGACATCCTCCAGGGCGGAGTAGATGACGGAGTAGAAGCGGATGTCGACCCCCTCGCGGGCGGCGCGCTCGCGGGCCTTGGCGTCGGGGCGCACATTGAACCCGATCACGATCGCGTCGTCGATCGTGGCGAGGTTCACGTCGGACTCGGTGATCGCGCCGACACCGCGGTGGATGATGCGCAACTGCACCGACTCGTCGACCTCGATCTTCATCAGCGACTCTTCGAGTGCCTCGACGGCACCCGACACATCGCCCTTAATGATGAGGTTGAGCGACTCGACCTTGCCCTCGTCCAGCGCACGAGTGAAGTCCTCGAGCGACATGCGCTTGCGTGCCTTGGCCAGAGCCGCATTGCGTTCCGCCGCCTCGCGCTTCTCCGCGATCTGGCGGGCCGTGCGGTCCTCGTCGGTGACGATGAAGGTGTCGCCGGCGCGCGGCACCGAGTTCAAGCCCTGCACCTGCACCGGACGCGAGGGGCGTGCCTCTTCGACCGCGTCGCCGTTCTCGTCGACCATCGCGCGGACGCGGCCGAACGCCGTGCCCGCGACGATCGCGTCGCCGACACGCAGTGTGCCGGACTGGATGAGGACTGTGGCCACCGAGCCGCGGCCCTTGTCGAGCTTCGCCTCGATCGCGACACCACGCGCCGCCTTGTTCGGGTTGGCCGTGAGGTCCAGACCGGCGTCGGCGGTCAGCAGGACGGCGTCCAGAAGATCCTGGATGCCGGTGCCCTGGCGTGCCGAGACGTCCACGAACAGCACGTCGCCGCCATATTCCTCGGCCACCAGTCCGTACTCGGTCAGCTGCTGGCGCACCTTCGCGGGGTTCGCCTCCGGCTTGTCGACCTTGTTGACGGCGACCACGATCGGCACGCCGGCCGCCTGCGCGTGGTTCAGCGCCTCCACCGTCTGCGGCATGATGCCGTCGTCGGCGGCGACCACGAGGATCGCGATATCGGTCACCTGTGCACCGCGCGCACGCATGGCGGTGAACGCCTCGTGGCCCGGGGTGTCGATGAAGGTGAGCGCGCGCTCGATACCGTCGTGCTCGGTCCACACCTGGTAGGCACCGATGTGCTGGGTGATGCCACCGGCCTCGCCCTCGATCACATTGGTCTGGCGGATCGCGTCGAGCAGGCGCGTCTTTCCGTGGTCGACGTGGCCCATGACGGTGACCACCGGCGGACGGATCTCGAGGGCTGCTTCGTCCTCCTCCTCCAGCTCCTTCTCGAGGTCGAGACCGAAGCCTTCGAGCAGTTCCTTGTCCTCGTCCTCGGGCGAGACCATCTGGACCTTGTAGCCCAGCTCGGCGCCGAGCACCTCGAAGGTGGCCTCGTCGAGCGACTCGGTCGCCGTCGCCATCTCACCCAGGTTGAACAGGATCGTCACGAGCGTGCCCGGCTGCACCGTGTAGCCGTTGAGCGCTTCGAGCTTGTCCGCGAAGTCGGCGATGGAGGCGCCGCGGCGCAACCGGATGATCTCGCCGTTGCCCTTCTGGACGTTGACGCCGCCGACGACCGGCGCCGACCGCATTTCGAACTCCTGCCGCTTCGCCCTGCGCGACTTGCGCTGCTTGGACTTGCCGCCGCCCTTGCCGAAGGCACCCGCGGTGCCACCGCCGGGGCCACGACCGCGACCACCGCCGCCGGGACGACCGGCGAAGCCGCCGCCGGGACGACCGGCGAACCCACCGCCGCCGGCACCGCCGCCGCCGGGGCGACCGGGACCACCCGGCCGCTGCTGGAAGGGGGCACCGGAACGGCCCCCGCCGCCGGGACGACCGGCGCCACCCGGGCGCGGTGCTCCGGGACGCGGCGATCCGGGTCGCGGCGCCTGCGGCCGCGGGATGTTGCCGGGGTTGGGGCGCTGCCCCATCCCCTGCTGCGAGGCGAAGGGGTTGTT
>NZ_JBKEAF010000011.1:0-17724 GCF_047971895.1 Microbacterium sp. | reverse complement strand
GATGCGGTCCTCCAGACGCTTGGCGTGGCTGAGTGCCCCCGGCTCGTCGCCGCTCATGCGCGAGGCCAGGATGTGCACGAGCGTCGTCAGGTCGAGCTCGTCCGGATCGGCCGTGCGGGCGTTGGGGACGGTGCCGAGCGGACGGAACGGGCGGATCGTGCGGGCGAGCACCGGGGTCATCGGGTGCAGCGCCCGCAGGATCGGGTGCCGCTCGAGCACGCCACTGGGCAGTGAGACCAGAGCGCGGCACATCAGCTCGTAGTGCGTGTTGTACAGCGGCCAGACGTTGCACACGATCGCCGTCGCGATCTCTTCTGCCCGGCCCCCGGCGATGGCGCGCTCCAGGTCTTCGCGTGCGACCCTCTCGTCGTTGACGTTCACGCCCACCCCCGCCACACATCATAGAGCGCGCACAGGTGCGGCTGCCCGTAGCGTTCGTCGAGGCTCCGCGCCGCATTCTCCACGTCGCTGGTCGCGCGCGAGGCTGCCAGCAGGGCGATGCCGATCTGGCCGAGCATGTCCGACACCCCGGCATCGGCGCCCGCCCGGGTCGTCCTGTCTCGTGCGGTGCGACACGGAGACTCCTTCCGGTGCGGGTGCGGTCAGTCGACCTCGAACGCGATCAGATGGAAACGCGAGGCGATCGCGATCGCCTCGTTGCGCGTCGAGCAGCCGAGCTTGCGGTACATGGACCGCAACTGGGACTTGATGGTGTTCGGCGAGACGTGGAACGCGGCCGCGATGTCGGCGGTCGTCGCGTGTGCCGACAGGGCGTTGAGCACCCGCAGCTCGCCGCCGGTGAGCGTCGGTCGACGCTGCATCTCGACGTGGGCCAGCCCCGCGGTGGTCCGGGTGAACGCGCGCGCCTCGGTGGCGTCGAGCCGGGCACGCACGAGCTCGATGAGGCGGGTCGGCGCCGTGGCCAGCAACCGGCGATGATGCCCCCGCTCGGCCAGTCGCGCGACCAGCGTCGCGGTGGCCCCGTCGATCGTGTCGCTGCGGCTCGCATCGAGCCACGCCGCCAGCAGCTGGGCTTCTGCGCGCGGGCCGGGGCCGAGCTGCCGGTCCGACATCACGCTGTGCAGCGCAGCGGTCGCGGCGTCGAAGCGCGACTCCTGCAGTGCCAGGCGCACGCCTGCGAGGGTGGTCAGCACGCCCGCACCGGTGCCGGCCTCGACGATCGCGTGCGCCCGGGCGGGGTCGCCGAGCGACCGCAGCGCATCGATCATGGCCGCGCCGATGATGTCGGCGGCGAACGCGCCGTTCTGCGGTGGCTGCGTCTCCAGGCTCAGCTGCGCGATCTCGAGCGCCTCACCGGCACGGCGGCGGGCCAGCAGCCAGCGTGTCCGGGCCAGCACCGCGAACGGCCGCGCGAGCTGGATGCTGTCGTACGATTCCAGCCGCGTCAGCAGCTCTTCGGCTTCCGGGGCCAGCCGCTCGACCGCGATGAGGGCGGCGGCGGTGCGTTCGGTCGACTCGGACGAGGCTCGGTGCGCGGCGGTGGGGGCGGATGCTGCACCAGCTCGCCCAGCGCCTGCTCCGCGTCGCCGACCGAGCCGCGCAGCGCGTGGGCGAGGGCGATGCGGCCCAGCACGAGCCGTTCGGCATCCGGCTGGAGCGACAGCCGGCCGAGCTGTCGTGCGATGGAGAGCTCCAGCAGCGCGTGCGACGTCTCCCCGGCCGCCAGCAGGGTGGAGCCGATCTCATGGTGGTAGTACCAGATCGGCCCGTCGGTGCGTTCGTGCGATTCGATCTGCAGCTGCACGATACGGTCGCGCAGCCGTTGCGCGTAGGTCAGGGCTGCCGCGACATCCCCGCTGTAGCGGAACTCGATCATCTGCGCGAGCGTGAGCATGTCGACCTCGTCGGGGCTCACCGCCTGCGCGTCTTCGGGGGAGACGCGCGGGGTGAACGGGCGCGTGGTGCGTGCCAGCAGAGGAGTCATCGGGTGCAGCACGCGCAGGGTCGGATGCCACTCGAGCACGGTGCTGGGCAGCAGGGCGACCGCCGACTGCAGCAGGGCGAAGTGCGCGCTGTACAGTGGCCACACGTGGGTGGCCGCGCTCTGCGCGATGGTCTCTGCGTGCCCCGTCTCGAGCGCGTGGCGCAGTTCCCGCTCAGCGGTATCGGCGTCACTGAGATTCATGCCGCACCGCGGTCAGTTCGCGTCCGTGGTCACAGTCTTCCTGGCCGAGCCGAGCTGTTCCACCATGTCGAGCGTGAGGAAGCGCAGCTGCCGTCCCTCCTCGAACGCGCCGCCGACATTGCCAGCGACCCCTCCCTGGATGGCGAGCTTCGTGCCGAGGTCGAGCACCGTCTCGGGCGCACCTTCGCTGAAGTCGAGATCGTCGAGGTCGACCCACACGACGTTCGGGTGCGTCGTCGACTCGAACACGTAGCGTCTGCGGGTCAGGTCGAGCACCACCTGCCAGATCGTCTGCGACGCGTCGGGCTTGCCCGGCTCGGGTAGGCGGAACGGCTGCGCCGCATTCCGGATGACGCTGAACATCGACGCGATGGCCTGCACCTGCGAGGTCGGCTCGGGCAGCCGATCGACGTAGAACGACGCCCGGGCGAATCGATCGGTGGCCAGTGTGCTGCCCAGCAGCGGCGTGTCGCCGCCGAAGCCTTCGACCTGCGCGAGCAGTCGCAGCTGATCGTCGTACTTCGGCGAGTTCGTCATGACACGGTACGAACGGTCGTGGTGCAGCTCGAGTGCCCCGTCGATGTACTCGATGATCGCCGAGTCGCCGGTGGCATCGTCGAGCGCGAGGTGGATCGCCGGCACGTCGCCGCTGGCCGGGTCGGCCAGTTGCACGACCTGCACGTCGGTCTCTCTGACCCACGCGACCGCCTCGGCGACAGTCGCGAAGTTGTCGAGGAAGTACTGCAGCCACACCGCCTGGCTGAGCGCCGGACGCGACGGGTCACGATCGCCGTAGACGGACTCGGCCAGCCACAGCACATGCCCGGCCAGCCCCGCCTCGTTGAGGCCGTCGACCGAGATCATGTCGAACGCCGTGGCGACCACGCTGCCGTACGCCGCGATCCAGCGGAGCTCCCCGCGCACGCCGTCGTCACGCTCGACGCCGCGCGGCAGCTTCCAGAGGTTCGTGGCGAGGTCGCGGCGGTAGTCCATGTTCCTGCCGACGATGACGGCGCCGGCGGCGTCGGGCCAGACGACTCGAGTACACATGTCTGCCTACTTCTTGTCTGTCTACTTCTTGCTGCTCTTGCGGGGACGGAACCACGGGAACAGCGACCCGATCACGACCCCGGCGATGAGGATGGCGAGGAACCAGCCCCACGCGGGCATGGTGAACTGGAGGAAGAGGAAGCGCAGCGTCGCGTGCTCGACGTTCGAGAACACGAACACGAGCGCCGCGATCGCGATAATGATCGCGGTGAGCGCCTTGCCGCTGACGGCAGGCTTCTTCTCATCGGATCCGGTGGTCTGCGGGTCGGTCATCGCGGGCTCCTTGCGGGTGTCTGTGATCGGGAGACTACTCTCACGCGGGCGCGCGGGACGAGTGGATGAGTATAGGGTGACGTATCGGGTTATACGACGAACGAAGCCACGGGCGATTTCCCTGACCGTAGAAGGAGCGTTCCACGGGGGCGGAATAGTCTCGCCATAGAGGACGACAGGCCGGGGCCCCGTTCGGAAATTCGAGAGTGGGGGAGTATCCGCGTGACATCGCGAAGCCGACGACGCGGCGGGGCACGCAACGCGACGTTGCACCCGCAGACCGTGATCCGGATATCCTCCTCCAGGCCAGGAGCATCAGGGCGAAGTCCGGCTGGAGGCACATCTACGGGCCGATCGACCTCGACCGTAGGGGCAGCATCGATAAGCTCTACCTCCCGCCGATCGTCGTCTAGGAGGTCGGAGAAGGCATCCACTCCCTCGTCCATCTGGACATCACAGACATTCGACAACTGGAGGAAGAATGACAAACAAGAGTAAGGCCCGGCAGACGACCAACATCGACCCAACGCTCGACATCAACCCGGTCTTCACTCGCCCCGGCGAGGCGACGTTGTTGCCGAAGTTCACGTTCCCCGACGACGAGATGCTGCCGCAGACCGCATACCAGATCGTCCATGACGAATCGATCCTGGATGGCAACTCGCGGCTGAACCTCGCGACGTTCGTCTCCACGTGGATGGACGACGAGGCCAAGCAGCTCTACATCGAGTCGGCCGACAAGAACATGATCGACAAGGACGAGTACCCCGCCACCGCGGCGATCGAAGAGCGCTGCTGGCGGATGCTCGGCGACCTGTGGCACGTGCCGAACGCGGACGACACCATCGGCACGTCGACCATCGGCTCGTCCGAGGCGTGCATGCTCGGCGGGCTCGCGCTCAAGCGCCTGTGGCAGGAGAAGCGCAAGGCCGAGGGCAAGCCCTACGACAAGCCGAACCTCATCATGTCGGCCGCGGTGCAGGTCGTGTGGGAGAAGTTCTGCGAGTACTGGGACGTCGAGCCCCGCTACGTGCCCTGCACGCGGGACCACATGTTCCTGGACGGCTATGAGCTCGAGAAGTACGTCGACGAGAACACCATCGGCGTCGTCGTCATCATGGGGCAGACCTTCACGGGTGCCTACGAGCCGGTGACCGAGGTCGCCAGCAAGCTCGATGAGATCCAGGCGAACACCGGTCTCGACGTCAAGATTCACGTCGACGGCGCATCCGGTGCGATGATCGCACCGTTCTGCCAGCCTGACCTCGTCTGGGACTTCCAGGTCGACCGCGTCAACTCGATCAGCACCTCGGGCCATAAGTACGGCCTCGTGTACCCGGGTGTCGGCTGGGTAGTGTGGCGCAGCAAGGCCGTCATGCCCGAGAGCCTGATCTTCCATGTCAGCTACCTCGGCGGCGACATGCCGACCCTGGCGCTGAACTTCTCGCGCCCCGGTGCGCAGGTGCTGCTGCAGTACTACCAGTTCCTGCGTCTGGGCCGGGAGGGCTACCGTGCCGTCCAGCAGAACTCGCTGGATGTCGCGCAGTACCTCTCCGCCGGCATCGCCGAGATGCCGCAGTTCGAGCTCGTCACCAAGGGCGACACCATCCCGGTGTTCGCGTGGATCCAGAAGGACCCGGGCAGCAAGAAGTGGAGCCTGTACGACCTGGCGGACCGGCTGCGGATGAAGGGCTGGCTCGTGCCGGCGTACCCCATGGCCGACGACCTGTCGGACATGATCCTGCAACGCATCGTCGTGAAGGTCGGGCTGAGTAGGGACCTCGCGTCCGCGCTGCTGTCCGACATCAAGGGCGAGGTGCAGTACCTCGAGTCGCTCACGACGCCGCTGCCCGACAACGCGGGCTCGCACTTCCACCACTGATCGAACGTGAGCGTGGGGAGGATGTCGCACGGCGTCCTCCCCACGCCCATCGATAAAGTGGACGGCGGTCGGGTGACACGGGAGGGACACGGATGAACACGAGCGCGGACGCGCGCCCGGAAGGGCGCTCACGCAAGCCGCTCCTCATGCCGACGCTGACGAAGCAGTGCTGGAGCTTCATGATCGGCTCCAGCCTGTTCGCCCTCGCCTCGGCCCCGGGCCTCAGCGATACGCTCGGCGCCACGGGCTCGAACCTCCTCTGCTTCATCGGCGCCTGGTTCTTCACCGCCGCCGGACTCATGCAGCTGATCCTCAGCGGCGCGATCGCCGTGCCGGTCTCGTACCTCCCGGGCCAGATGGTGCGCGCCGAGTGGCTGACCGCGGCGACCCAGTCGTTCGGAACGGTCATGTTCAACGTCAGCACCACGGGCGCCCTGTACGCGCGGACCGTCGCCTCCGAAGAGCGGTTCGCATGGAACCCGGATGCCGGCGGCTCGGTCGCGTTCCTCGTCAGCGGTGTCCTCGCCTTCGTCGCCTACGCGCACGTCGCGCGGCTGTGGGACCCGGCGAGCACCGGCTGGTGGTCGGTGGTCATCAACTTCATCGGCTGCGTCGCATTCGGCGTCTCGGCCGTGGGCGCCTTCATCCTCCCCGACGGCAACTCGATCAGCGGGTCGCTGGCCAACTGGGGCACCTTCATCGGGGCGATCTGCTTCCTCCTCGCGTCGCTCGTGGTGCTGCCGGCGTGGAGTCGGCACAAGAAATCCGGGGTCGCTGACGCAGCCGCCGTCGCGAGTTGAGCCGGGCCGGCCGTCACGTGTCCAGCGGCACCGTGGTCGACGTCGAATCGCGTGCGCTTCTCGTCGGTACCTTCGCCTTCGCTGGCAGCGCCTTGGTCGTGCTGTTGGGCGTCCTGCTCGCATACGTCGGCGTGGTCCCCGTCGACCGCTTCTTCCCGCTGCACAACACCGTGGCCACCGACATGTCGAGGTCATGATGCTCGCACTCCTCGCCGACCTGCTCACCCTGGGCATCGCCATCGCGATCAGCCCGCTCACGATCGTCGCCGTCATCCTCATGGCGACGTCCGGGAAGGGGCGCACCAACGGCACCGCCTTCATCCTCGGCTGCTACCTGTTCGCGATCGTGCTGGTCGGCGGTCTCGTGGCGCTGGGGCGCGGTGCCGGGACGGACGACGCGGACTCGGGGCCGAACCTGTTCGTCGACGGTGTCGAGATCGTGCTCGGGATCGTGCTGCTGGTCATGGCGGTGCTGCAGTGGCGCAAACGCTCGGATCACAGCACGCCCAAGTGGATGGCGAGCCTCGACAGCATGAACGTCGTCAAGGCGTTCACGCTCGGCGTGCTGATCTCGGGCCCGCTCTCGCCCAAGGACCTGCCGCTGCTGGTCGCCGCGGGCGGTCGCATCTCGCAGTCGGCGCTGCCGGTCGAGCAGATCGTCGCGGTCATCCTCGTCTTCGGGGTCATCGGCGTCGCGGCGGCGGCCATCCCGTGGCTCATCAGCGTCGTCTCCCCGACCAAGGTCGAGGTGCGCCTGACGGGGCTGCGCACGTGGCTGGTGACCAACCACGCGGTCATCATGACCGTGCTGTTCATCATCTTGGGATTCAAGCTGATCGGGTCGGGCGTCGCCGACCTGGTACGCTGAGAGCGAGATCGGTGCGATGTCGGTGGAACTGCTGCTCGCCCTCGTCGCCGGGGTGATCATCATCGTCCTAGCCAACGTGCTCCCTGCGGGCGCGGGCGTCGCACGAGGTTCTCACGTTCGAGCTCACCGTCGTGCGCGTCCAGCGCAGCCGGCTGAACGCCCTCGCGCGGTCGGGAAGATTCAGCACGCCCGCATGCGCTATGCCATCAACCGCATGCGCTCTGTCATCAACGAGTTGGACGCGTACGCGATCAGTGTCAAGCTCCATCTAGAAGGCGAGGTCTGACAATGGAACTTGGTTCGCTACCGGTGGCAGGAATCGGCCTCGCCGTGGCGTCGGCCGCCGCACTGGCGCTGGGGAACCTGCTGCAGGGGCGCGGCGTCCGGGAGATCGAGGAGGGCGCCACGCGCGGCGCGTCCGGATCGAAGGCCGGCAACCTCGTTCGCAACCACGTGTGGCTTCTCGGGGCCACACTGCTGGTCGTCGCAATCCTGCTGCAGATGGGCAGTCTCGCATTCGCGCCGCTCATGGTGGTGCAGCCCATCGGGGTGAGTGCGCTCGTGTTCACGGTGCTGCTGACGGCGATCATCGCCAAGCGTCGGCCGACGGCGGCCGTGCTGCGCGCGATCGGTATCTGCGTGCTGGGCGTGGCCGCCTTCGTCACGGTCGCAGCCCTGGTCAGCACCCAGTCGGCGATCACCAGCGGCCAGCTCATCGCCGTGCTGGCCGCGCTCACCGCGGTGCTGATCGTCACCGGCGTCATGCTGTGGGCCGCGCGCACCCACCCGGTCCCGCCCGTGGCGTGGGTGCTGCTCGGCGGGGTCTACTCGGCGTTCGTCGCGACCCTCGGCAAGACGGTGATCCTTCGCATCCAGTCGTTCCTCCGTCTGCAGAAGTTCACGTTCGACCTGGCCAACCTGCTCACCTTCGTCTGCATCATCGGCATCGGTGTCGCCGGGGTGCTGTCGATCTACTTCGTACAGCGCGCGCACGCCACCAACCGGCCCGAGGTCGTCATCGCGGGGCTGACCGTCGTCGACCCGGCGATTGCCGTCGTGCTGGGCATCACGATCCTCGGCGAGGCGAGCAAGGCGCCGGCCTGGGCCATCTTCGCGTTCATCGTGGCGGGTGCGGTGGCCATCAGCGGCGTCTTCGCCCTCTCGAAGGCGGAGAGCGCCGACACGGAGATCGTATGAGCCGCGTCCTGGATGACTCCGCCACCTGGGTCCGCGCGCTGGCGCGCACCAACAAGGAACCGATCCCGTGGGATCGTGCGGTGCTCGCGGCGATCGGCATCGGCGTGCCGATCGGGGTAGGGCTCGTCTTCGCCGGCCACTCGGCGACGGCCGTCGGGCTCGGATCGCTCGCGTCGATGGGCGCGCTCGCGGGCACGGTCGCCGACCGAGGAGACGCCGGTGTCGAGCGGGTGCGCCGCATCGTGCTGACCTCGGTGATCGCCACACTCGGCTTCGGCCTGGGCGCGTGGGTGCACGGGCACGCGATCGGCACGATGATCGCCGTCATCGCCGGTGCCGTGGTGTCGGGCTTTGCGGGAACGATCAGCCGATCGATGTCGATGGCGGGCCTGTACTTCATCATGTATGTGGTGACGGCGGCGAACGCCGACTTCGGGTTGCGTTCGTGGTGGATGGCCCCGCTCGTGTTCTTCTGTGGGGCGATGTGGCGGCTGAGTCTCACGGCGATCGTCGCCGCTCTGATCGGTGCGAAGCTCTCGCCCGAACGTCGCGAGGTCGCTGCGGTCTACACTGCGATCGCAGGCCATCTCGCGGCGTCGGGCACGAGCGCAGAGCGCGAGCAGTCGGCGGTGCTCACGCGGGCGCTGAACGACGCGTACGACATCCTCGTGGCAGCGCGCACCCGCACCACCGGGCTCGATGTGCGCTGGCAGAGCCTGGTGTCGCTGCTGAACGCGAGCGACACCGTCGTGGATGCCGTCACGGCCATCACCTCACGCAAGGAGCCGGTCGACGATGCCGCGCTGGTCTACCTGCGCGGCATCGCAGCCTGGATCAACGACCCGCGGCTCGATCCGCCACCCGCGCCCGACCTCACACGCGACGGGCCCGAGGCGACCGCGCTCGCCGACGCACTCGACTACGTCGCACGCGTCGTGGGGCGGGCGACGCTGGATAAGCGACGGCGGGCGGATGCGGCATCCGATCTCTCCCTTCCGGACGAACCCACCCTGAGGCAGGACATGGCCCGGGTCGGTCATGCGCTGCTGGCCGGTGGTCAGACCTGGCTGTCGGTGCTGCAGCTCGTGATCACGTTGGCGGTGGCGCAGGCCGTGTCGCTGGTGCTGAAGCTGGAGGACCCGTACCTGGTCATGGTGACGGTCGTCGTGGTCATGAAGCCCGACCTGGGGTCGGTCTTCGCGCGTGCCGTGCAGCGCGGCGGCGGCACGCTGGTCGGCGTCATCGTGGCCTCGCTCGTGATCGGGGTCGTGCCGCACGGGCCGTGGCAGCTGTTGCCGGTCGTGGCGGTGGCCGCGCTCATGCCCGTTGTCATGCCGCGCAACTATGGCCTGTACTCGGGAGTGAGCGCGGGCCTGGCGGTGCTGCTGGTGGAACTGCACGCCGACGCCAGTACGACGCTGGTGGAGACGCGACTGCTCGACACGCTGCTCGGCTGTGCCGTCGTCCTGCTGGTGGGCTACCTACCCTGGCCGTCGACGTGGCGCGTGCCGCAGCAGCTGGCCGCCCAGATCTCGGCGCTCGCACGGTCGGTGCGCGACTATGCGTCGGCGGCGCTGACCAGCACGTCGGCGATCGCCGGGGCCAGCACCGACGCCACCAACGCCCGCCGGGCGGCGTACCGGCGCATCACCGATGTGCGCGCCCGGGTGACCCAGGCCCTGGCTGAGCCTCCCGCCATCCGCAGCGTCGCCGCCTCGTGGACGCCGGAGATCTCAGCGCTCGAGGCGGTCGCCGACTCCATCACCGCGACCGCCGCCACCGCCGCGGCGTCCGACGCCTCGATCGATCAGGACGACATCGACCGCGTGTGCAGCGAGCTGGACAGCCTGGCCGACGCGATCGACGGGGCACACCTGCCTGCCGTCAGGGCGGCCTTCACGGGTGCGCTGGCCGACCTCGGCGATGCGCTGACATCCGCACGCGGTGCGCTCGTCTCGCGCGAGCGCATCGCGCACTCGCACCGACGCCGGCTGCGCGTGCACCTGCCGAAGCCCGCGGACACGGAGCAGGCGTCGGGTCAGCCCGCCACGCGTGTGCGCAAGGCGCCCAGCTCGTCGTCGGTGAGGCCACCCGACGCCAAGTAGCCGGCGGCGTCGCCGTGCTGTGCGTCGACCCAGTCCAGCGCCGCCTCGATCGCTCCCGGCGGCGTGCCGGTGAGCAGCGTGCGGAACGCTGGCGTCATCGGGATGCCGAACGACTCGACCATCTGCACCATGCCGTCGGCCCACGGCCCGGCGAGGTTGTCCTGCGACGAGGCGTAGTCGGCGACGACCGCCGCGCGCTCGGCGCCGGCGGCGCTGAGCATCAGCGCCGTGGCGATACCGGTGCGGTCCTTGCCGGCGGTGCAGTGCACCAGCACGGCGGTCGGTGGGTCGTCCGTCGAGGCGCCGACGAGCCGGGCGACCTCTGCGAACGCCGAGGCCCCGCTCTGCAAGATGCCGATGTACATCTGGTCCAGCGTCGGCAGCTGCGTCATCGCCGCGGCGACGGCCTCGGGTGACGGGGCGCTGCTGCCGAGGAAGTCCTTTGCCGTTTCGGCGACCGCGCCCTGCAGGATCGACAGGTCGAGCGTGCGGAACGGCCGGGACACGGGGATCGTGTCGGGTGCCGATGCGCGTTCCTGCGGTGTGCGGAAGTCGACGATCACGCCGATGTCGGTGGCCGCGAGCTGCTCTTCGCCCTTTGGCGTGAGGCCCCGCAGCGCGTCGGAGCGGAACAGCACACCGGGGCGGGAGGTCCCGCCGCCGGCGAGAGGCATTCCGCCGGTGTCGCGAAAGTTGTACAGTCCGTCGATGCTCATGACGACATCTTCGCGAACGGGCGGGACGACCCGCAGGGCGCGAGCGCGAAGTTCACCCGTCCGCTCACCCCTGTCTCACCGTACGAACCGGTGAGGGTTCACCGGTCGAGGCCGAAGAGCTCGACCGGGTGGGTGATGCGCCACCACGGACTCGGGCCCTCGACGTCGTCGGCGAGCCGCAGCTCGACCGACCGGCTGTCGAGCGGTCCGGTCACGGTCAAGGTGCCGGCGGCATCCCCTTTCTCGACCTTGTCGCCGAGGTTCAGGTCGATCGTCACCACCGGGGTGGCCTCGTTCCACAGCACGACGGCGGCATCGCCGGTCGCGATCACGTCGACGGTCTCGCCCCACGCGGTGGTGACCCGGCCCGCCGTGGTGCCTGCGGTGACCGCCGTCACCTCCTGCACCTCGCTCTCGAGCTGGGCGAAGAGGTCGCGCGTCGCGGCGAACCGCTCGTCCGAGGTGGGTTGGGCCAGCACCGTCGCGTACAGGCGCACCGGCGTCTCGCCGACGGTGATGTCTTTGACCGCCAGCAGCGTGTAGGTGTCGAGGGTACCGGTCTTCACGCCCACCACGCCTGGGTCGGCCAGCAGCTGATTGGTGTTCTGCACAAGCCCCGCACCCGGCAGCTCGACGGCCGGGATGGCGACGATCTCGGCGATCACGGGGTTGGCCAGAGCCTTGCGCGCGAGCGGAACGAGACTGCCCGCGTCGGACGTGTTGCGCGGGTCGAACCCGCTCGGGTCGGCGATCGTGATACCGGTGAGCCCGTGCGCGGCCAGATAGGCGGTGGCGGCGGCGGCGAACACCTCGTCGGTCGGCCAGATCGTCGACGCGAGCCGATCGGCGTAGTTGTTGGCCGACCCGATGAGGATGCCCTGCAGCAGCTGATACTCGGTGAGCGAGCCGCCCACCGGCACCTGCAGAGCAGACTGACCGCCGTAGATGTACTGCCAGTATTCGTTCTGGTCGGCGTACGTGAACGAGTACGACGGCCCCTGCTCGCCGAGGGCGAGCGGCAGCTCGTCGAGGATCAGCAGGGCCGTCACGACCTTGGTGATGCTGGCGATGGATGCGATGTCGGTCGCCGACGAGAGGGGTCCGCCGATGCCGTCGACCCCGACCGACGCGGTGCCCGTGCCGGGCCATACCGGGGTGGCCGCGGGGGCGGATGCGGGCTGCACCTGCACGGCGGCGAGCTCGGGCCGGACCGCGTGCAGCGGCCACAGCAGCGTCGCGGTGACATAGGCGACCACGACCAGTGCGACCAGCGTGATCGGCAGTACGGTCGCCGGGCGCACCGCCCCGGGCACGCGTTCGGCGGCCAGCAGGTCGGCGGCCTCGGGCGACGACGGGGCGGGTGCGGCGGCTGTGACGGCGTCGGTGCTCAGCCAGCCCAGAGCCGGCGTGCCGCGGGCCGGCGTGTTCTGACCCGGCGCGTCCAGTGCGACGGCGCCGGTCGTGGCGTGCAGCGAACGGCGAGACGCCACGGCGGCATCGGGCGCCGCATCGTCGATGGTCACCCGCCTACGCTACAACGCGGGCTATACTCGTCGCGTCAACCACGGGAGTCCGGTGTGCCGGGCTGAGAGGAAGCGAACACGCTTCGACCGTCGAACCTGATCCGGATCATGCCGGCGCAGGGAGGAGAGAGTATGCACGTATCCACGTCCGCCTCACGCGTGACCGGCCGCTTCCGCTGGCGGGTCGTCGACATCGTCGTGGCCAGCGTCATCGCGGTGGCCTGCGCGTTCGTCTTCTACGCCTGGAACATCGGCTACGAGGTGCCCAGCGCCCTGCTCAAGCCCCTGCTCCCCGGTCTGCAGGGGCTGCTGGCCGGCCCGTGGTTGCTGGCCGGCGTGCTCGGCGGGCTTGTCATCCGCAAGCCGGGCGCCGCGCTGTACACCGAGCTGGTCGCCGCGACCATCTCGGCGCTGATCGGCAACCAGTGGGGTCCGCTCACGATGGTGTCGGGCATCACGCAGGGACTGGGCGCCGAGCTCGTCTTCCTCGTGTTCCTGTACGGGGTGTGGCGCCTACCGGTCGCGGTGCTCGCGGGTGCCGGTGCGGGCCTGGCCTGCGGTATCACCGACCGCATCCTCTGGTATGCGGGCGCCGACACGCTGTTCACCGTCGTCTACATTGCCGCCACCACCGTCTCGGGAGCGGTCATCGCCGGCCTCGGCGGCTGGCTGCTGATGCGCGCCCTGGCCGCGACCGGCGCGCTCAGCAGGTTCGTCGCCGGACGCGACGTTGCCCGGCGTGTCTGAGCGGCTGTGACACGACCGACGCGCCTCGACGCGCGGGCGTGGGGCTGGCGCTACGCGACCCGCAACGCCTGGGCGCTGCGCGAGGTGGACGTGCGCATCGAGCCGGGCGAGCGGGTACTGCTGCTCGGCCCATCCGGCTCGGGCAAGTCGACCCTGCTGCACGGGCTGGCGGGCGTGCTCGGCGGGGCCGACGAGGGGGAGCACCACGGCGAGCTTCTCGTCGACGGTGTGCCGGCGGCCTCCGTTCGCGGCCGTGCCGGGCTCGTGCTGCAGGACCCCGACAGTCAGGCGATCCTCGCGCGCGTGGGCGACGATGTCGCGTTCGGATGCGAGAACCTGCGGGTGCCGCGGGCCGAGATCTGGTCGCGGGTGCGCGAGGCACTGGATGCCGTGGGCCTCGACGTCACGCTCGATCACCCGACCGCGGCGCTGTCGGGCGGCCAGAAGCAGCGCCTCGCGCTGGCCGGGGTGCTGGCGATGCGGCCCGGCGCGGTGCTGCTCGACGAGCCGACCGCGAACCTCGACCCCGCCGGGGTCGTGGAGGTGCGGGATGCCGTCGCCCGCGCCGTCGCCGCGTCCGGGGCGACGCTCGTGGTCATCGAGCACCGCATTGACACGTGGCTGCCGGTCGTCGACCGGGTCGTCGTGCTGGGCGCGGGCGGTGTGGTGGCCGACGGCCACCCGGCCCACGTGCTGGCCGCCCGCGGCGCGGAGCTCGCCCGCGCGGGGGTGTGGGTGCCGGGCCGCCCGCCCGCGGTACCGGCGCCGCCGGCCGCATCGCCCGGGGACGTGCTGTTGCGCGGGGAGCGGCTCGCCGTGTCCCGGCGCCGCGGGCAGCCGGTCGCCGGCCCGCTCGATCTCGAGGTGCGCGCGGGCGAGGTGCGGGGGATCGTCGGGCGCAACGGTGCGGGCAAGTCCACGCTCGGCCTCACCCTCGCGGGACTGCTGCCGCCCGAGACCGGCAGGGTCGTGGCAGCTGCTCGGCTCTCTGCCGGGCAGCCCGGCGACCCGATCTCGTGGCCCGCGCGGGCGCTGCTCACGCGCATCGGCACCGTGTTCCAGGAACCCGAGCATCAGCTGCTCGCGAAGACGGTGCGCGAAGAGCTGGCGGTCGGCCCGAAGGCGACGGGAATGGACGCCGCGGCCACCGCCGCGCGCGTTGACGATCTGCTGGTCCGGCTGCGCCTGAGCGCGCTCGCCGAGGCGAACCCGTTCACCCTGTCGGGGGGTGAGAAGCGGCGACTCACGGTCGCCGCGATGCTCGCCACCCGCCCGCAGGTCATCGTGCTCGACGAGCCCACGTTCGGACAGGACGCCCTGACGTGGGCACAGCTGGTCGCCATCATCGCGTCGTTGCGCGACGAAGGCGCCGCCGTGGTTGCCATCAGCCACGACGAGCAGGTGCTCGCGGCGCTACACGCGCGCCGCCTCGTGCTGGGGCGGCCGTGACCCCCGCCCCCGGGCGCGGCATGGTCGCCGGTCTGAACCCCGTCGCCAAGCTCGGCGCGTCGCTGCTGATCGCCGTGCCGCTGATCTTCACCATCGACCCGGTGTCGGCCGCCGTCGCGCTCGTGTTCGAGCTGCCTCTGCTGATGATGGCGGGCCTCACGCCGCGGCAGTTCTGGCTGCGCACGCTGCCGGTGTGGGCTGCGGCGCCTCTGGCCGCCCTGACCATCGCCCTGTACGGGGCGGCCGCGGGGGAGATGTATGTGCAGTGGTTCGTGGTGCAGATCAGCGAGGGGTCGCTGCTGCTGGCACTGGCGACACTGTTCCGGGTGCTCGCGATCGGACTGCCCGCCGTCGTGCTGTTCGCGACCGTCGACCCGACCGACCTCGCCGACGGGCTCGCGCAGCTTGTGCGCCTTCCGGCACGGTTCGTGCTCGGGGCCCTCGCCGGCATGCGGCTGCTCGGGTTGCTGGCCGACGACTGGCGGTCGCTCGCGCTCGCCCGCCGGGCCCGCGGGGTCGCCGACCGCGGTCGCGCACGCCGCGTGCTCGGCATGGCGTTCGCGCTGTTCGTGCTGTCGATCCGGCGGGGGTCCGCGCTCGCGGTGGCCATGGAGGCCCGCGGATTCGGGGCATCCCGTCACCGCACGTGGGCGCGGGTGTCACGGTTCGGCACCGGCGACGTGCTGCTGCTGGCGGCCGGTGCCGCGATCTCGGGCATCGCCGTCACTGTCGCGGTGCTCGTCGGGGCATGGAACCCGGTCCTCTCGGGGTGACCGGCCGTGCTGTCAGTCCTGCAGCTCCTCGCGCAGCAGCACCGCCTCGTTGTGCTCGACGTCGCGCGAGCCGAACAGCAGCGTGACGACGGGACGCTCCGCCACCGTGGCGCGCAGTTCGCCGACCGCGGGGTTCGCGGCCATCTCGCTGCGGTATGCCTTCGTGAACTGCGGCCACGTCATGCCCTCGTGATGGAACGCTGTGCGCAGCTCGTCGGAGGGGGCGACGTCCTTCGCCCACAGATCGAGCCGGGCCCGCTCCTTCGAGACGCCCCGCGGCCAGAGCCGGTCGACGAGCACACGGAACCCGTCGTCCTTGTCTGCGGGTTCGTAGACCCGCTTCACTTTCAGCTCCATGTCCCCAGTGTGCCCCGCTGTCGGCAATAACGCAGGCTCAGTGGATGCTGCGCGCCCACCGGGCCACGGAATTCCGGAGGGTTTTGCGTCCGCACCGATGCGAAGAGCCTGAGTTGTGGACAACCCACCGCCCGGCCCCGACGTGCCCTGGCGCTCCGTTCCGCATAGGCTGGCGCAGGATCCATGCGCGCGGTCCGACTGCTTTCGAAGGAGAACCAATGCACATCGACAGAGCTGTCGCCCTGGTCACCGGCGGGGCCAGCGGACTGGGACTGGCCACCGCCCGGCGCCTGGCGGCATCCGGCGCCGTCGTGACCATCGTCGACCTGCCGGGCTCGGCCGGGGCCGAGGTGGCCGCAGAGCTCGGCGGCATCTTCGCCCCGGCCGACGTCACGAGCGACGAGCAGGTGCGCGCCGCCGTCTCGGCGGCGGCGGCCCAGGGTCCCCTGCGCGTCGTCGTGAACTGCGCGGGCATCGCCCCGCCGGCCAAGGTGCTCGACCGCGATGGCAATCCGACGAGCCTCGCCGACTTCGAGAAGGTCGTTCGCATCAACCTCATCGGCACGTTCAACGTCACCTCGCAGGCCGCGGCCGCCATGGCAGCGACCGACCCCGACCCCGACAGCGGCGACCGCGGCGTCATCATCAGCACGGCCAGCGTCGCCGCGTTCGACGGACAGATCGGCCAGCCCGCTTACTCCGCCAGCAAGGGCGGCGTGCACGCCATGACCCTGCCGATCGCACGCGAGTTGGCACGCCACGCGATCCGTGTCTGCACGATCGCCCCCGGCATCATGGAGACCCCGATGCTCAAGGGCCTGCCCGAGGCGGCGCAGCAGTCGCTAGGCGAGCAGGTGCCGCACCCGTCGCGCCTCGGGCGGCCCGACGAGTATGCGGCCCTGGTCATGCACATCGTCGAGAACGGATATCTCAACGGCGAGACCATCCGTCTCGACGGTGCCATCAGAATGGCGCCGAAGTGAGCAGCGCCACGGGCGATCCGGATGGCACCTCGATGAGCGGGGCACCGCTCCTCGTCGACGTCGTAGGCGGCCTCGCCCGCCTGACGCTGAACCGCCCGAAGCGTATGAACGCGTTCGACAGCGAGCTCGCGCAGCAGTGGGCGCGCGTCACGACCGAGATCGTCGCGCGTGACGACGTCAAGGCGATCGTGGTGGATGCCGCAGGCCCGGCGTTCTGCGCCGGGGGCGACGTGCTCAGTATGGACCAGCAGATGGGCTCGGGTGCCGAGCTCACCACGTTAGCCACGGTGATCAACACCGGCATCCGCGCGCTCACGCAGTCGACGATCCCCGTGGTCGCCGCCGCGCACGGGACGACCGCCGGCGGCGGGCTTGGCATCCTGCTCTCCTCCGATTACGCCGTCGTCGGCGCGAACTCCAAGATCGGCAGCCTCTACGCCAATATCGGCCTCACCCCCGACCTGTCGGTCAGCGCCCACCTCGCCCGCGCCGTCGGCGAACGCCGGGCGCTGCAGCTCGTGCTGCAGGACCGCATGCTCACCGCGCCCGAAGCGCTCGAGTGGGGGCTGGTCGCCGAGGTCGTCGAGGGAGAGGATGCCGCGGCCACCGCCGATGCCGTCCGCGCCCGCGCCGACGAGATCGCCCGATTCTGGATCGACGGCGCCGCGCGCGCCTACGGGCAGGCCAAGCGCATCGTGCGCGAGGACCGCGACCGCACGTTCGCCGCGCAGCTGACCACCGAGGCGCACACGATCGGTGCCGCCTTCGACACCCCCGACGCGCAGGCGCGGATCGCGGCGTTCGCCGCGGCATCCGCCCGCCGTTCCCAGCCGTCCGCACCCCCGCAGGAGACCG
>NZ_JBKEAF010000100.1:0-1696 GCF_047971895.1 Microbacterium sp. | reverse complement strand
TGCTTGACGCGACGCGGAATCAGCATGGGTCACGCTCCTTCGCTCTGCGCTGCCTCAGCCACGGGAGCCTCAGCAGCAGCCTCGGCGCGACGGCGGCCGCCGCGCTCTCCACCACGGCCTCCGTCACGACGCGGGCCGCGTCCAGGACGACGCTGGCCGGTGGCCTGCGCACGGGCTGCCTTTTGAGCAGCACGCTCGGCGCGCGTTCCGGACACGTCACCCTTGTAGATCCACACCTTCACGCCGATGCGGCCGAAGGTGGTGCGGGCCTCGTAGAAGCCGTAGTCGATGTTCGAGCGCAGGGTGTGCAGCGGAACGCGGCCCTCGCGGTAGAACTCGGAGCGGCTCATCTCCGCACCGCCGAGACGGCCGGAGACCTGGATCTTCACACCCTTGGCGCCGGCGCGCTGCGCGCCCTGCAGACCCTTGCGCATCGCGCGGCGGAAGGCCACGCGGGCGGCGAGCTGCTCGGCGATGCCCTGGGCGACGAGCTGGGCGTCGGCCTCCGGGTTGCGCACCTCTTTGGTGTTGAGCTTGACGAAGCGTCCGGTGAGCTTCATCAGGTCGTTGCGCAGGCGCTCGACCTCGGCGCCGCGACGACCGATGACGATACCGGGGCGCGCCGAGTGCACGGTCACCTCGACCTCGCCGTCCTTGCGGATGATCTCGATCTTCGAGACGCCCGCGCGGTCGAGGGTCTTGGTGAGATACTTGCGGATCTTCACGTCCTCGGCCACGTAGTCCTTGTACCGCTGACCGGGCTTGGTCGAGTCGGAGAACCAGCGCGAGATGTGGTCCGTCGTGGTCCCGAGGCGGAACCCGTAGGGGTTGACCTTCTGTCCCATGGCTTACTTCCCTGCCTTCGCGGTTGCGGACTCGGCTGCCGAGTCGACGAGTTCGTCGGGGGTGGCGAGCACGACGGTGATGTGGCTCGTGCGCTTGCGGATGCGGAATGCGCGGCCCTGCGCGCGCGGCCGGAAGCGCTTGAGGGTCGTGCCCTCGTCCACCGTCACGCGCGAGATGACCAGATCCTGCTCATCGAGAAACTCGTTCGTGGCATCCGCCTTGACGCGGGCGTTCGCCATCGCCGAGGAGACGAGCTTGGCGACCGGCTCCCCCGCCGCCTGCGGCAGGTGCTGCAGGATCGCGAGGGCTTCGACGGCCTGGCGACCGCGAATGAGATCGACGACGCGACGGGCCTTCATCGGGGTCACGCGGATGTGTCGCACGCGGGCGATCGACTCCACCATGTCCTTTTCCCTTCTCGCCCCCGCGTCAGCGGCGGCGACCCTTTCGGTCGTCCTTCTCGTGGCCGCGGAAGGTGCGGGTCGGCGAGAACTCGCCGAGCTTGTGGCCGACCATCGCCTCCGTGACGAACACGGGGATGTGCTTGCGACCGTCGTGCACGGCGATCGTGTGGCCGAGCATGGCCGGCACGATCATCGAGCGACGCGACCAGGTCTTGATGACGTTCTTCGACCCGGCGTCGTTGGCGGCAACCACCTTCTTGAGCAGGTGCTCGTCGACGAAGGGGCCCTTCTTGAGGCTGCGAGGCATTCTGAATGCTCCTACTTGCGCTTCTTGCCGACGGTACGGCGACGGACGATGAGCTTGTCGGACGGCAGGTTCGCCTTGCGGGTGCGGCCCTCCTGCTGGCCCCACGGGGAGACCGGGTGACGTCCACCGGACGTCTTGC
>NZ_JBKEAF010000081.1:0-27178 GCF_047971895.1 Microbacterium sp. | reverse complement strand
CGGGGCGCGGGGCTCCCGGACGCGGAGCGCCGGGGCGCGGCGCCTGGGGGCGCGGGATGTTGCCGGGGTTCGGGCGCTGGCCCATGCCCTGCTGCGACGCGAACGGGTTGTTACCTGGGCGCGGCCCGGCGGGCCGTTGGCCCATGCCCTGCTGCGACGCGAACGGATTGTTGCCCGGACGTGCGCCGCCGGGGCGCGGACCCGGCTTGGCGGAGCCGGGGGTCGGGCCCGTCGCGTCGCCGGGCGCACCCGCCTCGGCGGCCGGCGCCTCCGGCGCGGCCGGAGCCTCCGAGTCGGCCGGAATGTCTGCGACGGGAGGTGCCGGAGCAGCGGGCGTCGTGGCGGCCGGGGTCGGCTTGGCGGGGCCGGGCTTGGCCGCGGCGGGCTTGGCACCACCGGACTTCGCGGCGGGTGCGGCCGCAGCGGCCTCGGACTCGGCCTTCTTTGCCACGCCGTCCGCCTCGAGGGCGGCGCGTAGTTTCCGCGCCACCGGAGGTTCGATGGTGGACGACGGGCTCTTGACGTATTCGCCGAGGTCCTTCAGCTTCTCGAGCGCGACCTTGCTGTCGACGCCGAGTTCGGAAGCGATCTCGTGCACGCGTGGTTTTGCCACAGTTCTCCTGTCTCGGGTCCGCCCTGAGCACAGGAGCGGACCATCACTTGCGGACGGGTCTCATTTCGAGCCGTTCACTTCGTGTCCATAGCCATTCAGCCTTTTCGCTGTAGGTACCGTTCGATGGTCTGCGTGTCCAGGGGGCCTGACGCACGCAATGCACGGATGAACGCGCGGCGGCGCAGTGCGGCCTCCATGCATTCGCGTGTGTCGTGCACCCACGCACCCCGGCCCGGGAGGCTCGCGCGCTCATCGAGGACGAGTGCGGAATTCTCGGCAACCACTCTCAGAAGATGTGATCGAGGGGCACGTACGCGGCATCCGACGCACGTCCGTACGGGTTCCATCGTACACCCCGCGGCCGCCGCGCCGGTCAGCCGTCCTCCAGGATCGAATCGGGCTGGATGTCGATCTTCGCTCCGGTCAACTTGGCCGCCAGCCGCGCGTTCTGCCCTTCCTTCCCAATCGCCAGCGACAGCTGATAGTCGGGGACAAGCGCGCGCACGGCCTTGCTCTTCTCGTCCAGCACGAAGGCCGAGGTCACCTTGGCCGGCGACAGGGCGTTGGCCACGAACGTCGACAGATCCTCGTCGTAGTCGACGATGTCGACCTTCTCCCCGTCCAGCTCCTCGGTCACGGCGCGCACGCGGCGGCCGAGCTCGCCGATGCAGGCGCCCTTGGCGTTGATCGACGGGTCGTCGGCCCGCACCGCGATCTTGCTGCGGTGGCCGGCCTCGCGGGCCAGAGAGACGATCTCGACGAGACCTGCGGCGATCTCGGGCACCTCCAGCGCGAACAGTTTGCGGACCAGACCGGGATGCGTGCGCGACACCGTGATGGCCGGGCCCTTCGTTCCCTTGCCCACGGAGGTGACGTAGACGCGCAGGCGCGAGCCGTGCGGGTACTCCTCACCGGGCACCTGCTCCTCCGGAGGAAGGATCGCCTCGACCGAGCCGAGGTCGACGTGCACCATGCGCGGGTTCGGACCCTGCTGCACGACTCCCGCGACGATGTCGCCCTCCTTGCCGCGGAACTCGCCGAGCACCGCGTCGTCGGCGATGTCGCGCAGCCGCTGACTGATGACCTGCTTGGCTGCGAACGCGGCGATGCGCCCGAAGTCGTCGGCAACCGCCTCCTCCTCGCCGATGACGGCACCCTCGTCGTCGAGGACGGGCAGGAAGATCGCCACGTGCCCGGTCTTGCGATCGAGGGCGGCGCGCGCACCGTCGGGAAGATCGCCGTCCGGCGAGGTGTGCTTGGCGAAGGCGGTCAGGATGGCCTGCTCGATGATTCCGGCGAGCTCGTCGAAGGGAATCTCCTTCTCGCGCTCGATGGTGCGCAGCAGCGACAGATCGATGTCCACGACGGCCTCCCTCTTCAGCTTTCCCGCCGCGGCGCAGCACGCCCCGGAATCCCGTCTACGTTACCCGATCCCACCCGTCCGCAGGTGCCGACGGCAGCGCGTTGAGCGCGCGGATCAGGTGGTGCAGGCTGCCCACGCGGTACTGGTCGAGGCGCAGCGAGACCCGTGGCAGATCGAGTCGGTCATCGTCGGCGCGCTCGACGCGCAGCGGCTCGGTGCGCTCGATGCGCCCCGAGGCGAGCAGGTCGGCGAAGCGCGTGTTCAGCTCGTCCAGCTCCACGTCGGCCGGCGCGGCCCGCAGTCGCAGCACCAGAGTGCCGCCGACCCAGCGCATCGAGTCGTAGTTGCGGTAGAACCCGGTGATCTCATCGGCGGCCTCGGTCACCGAGTCGGTGACCAGTACCCGGTCGAAGTCGTCGGCCCCGACCACGCCCGACGGGACGAGCTGCTCATCGACGAAGCGACGCAGCCCCGCCCAGAACGTGCCTCCGGGTTCGTCAAGCAGCACGATCGGCACGGGCTCAGCCTTGCCGGTCTGCTGCAGGGTGAGCAGTTCGAACATCTCGTCCAACGTCCCGAAGCCACCGGGCACGCACACAAAGCCCCGCGATTCCTTCACGAGCATGAGCTTGCGGGTGAAGAAGTACTTCATCGCCACATTGCGCGCGTTCGCCTCGACGATCGCGTTCGGCTTCTCTTCGAACGGGAGGCGGATCGACACGCCGAGCGAGTTCTCGGGCCCCGCACCCTCGGCTGCGGCCTGCATGATGCCGGGGCCTGCACCGGTGACCACCATCCAGCCCTGCGCGGCGAGCACCGAGGCCACCCGGGCCGCCTGCCGATAGAGCGCATCGTCGGCCAGGGTACGCGCCGACCCGAAGATCGTGACCTTCGAGACGTTCTGATAGGGCGCGAACAGCCGGAAGGCATTCCGCATCTCCCCGAGTGCCGCCGTCGTGATCTTCAGGTCCAGGCGGTCGGCCTCGTCCATCCCGAGCCCGATGCCGGTGTCGAGGATGCGCGCAATCAGGTCGGTGTTCTGCGTGATGCCGACCGTGGCGATCACCTCACGCAGAGCGGCGGTGACCTCGCCGGGGATGACCGTGTCGGGCTCGCGGGACATGCCTCCAGGCTATGCCGTCAGGCGCGCGAGCGCGTCGCTCACCGGCATGACCTCCCGGTCGCCGGTGCGCCGGTCCCACAGCTCGACTTGGCCATCGGCGGCTCCGCGCCCGACGATGACGATCTGCGGCACGCCGATGAGCTCAGCATCCGCGAACTTCACTCCCGGCGACACCTTCGCGCGGTCGTCGTACAGCACGTCAAGGCCTTCGGCCTCGAGGTCGTCCGACAGCTGCGCCGCGAGCTCGAAGGCCGCGGCATCCTTCCCCGTCGCCAGCACGTGCACGTCGAACGGCGCGACGGACGCCGGCCACACGAGGCCGCGGTCGTCGTTGTTGAGCTCTGCGAGGATCGCCAGAATGCGCGTCACGCCGATGCCGTACGAGCCCATCGTCACCGTCACGAGCTTGCCGTTCGGGTCAAGCACCTTCAGGCCCAGCGTCTCGGCGAAGAAGCGCCCGAGCTGGAAGACGTGACCGATCTCCATGCCCCGAGCCAGGGTCACCGGACCCGAGCCGTCCGGGGCCGGGTCGCCCTCGCGCACGTTCGCCACCTCGACGAACCCGTCGGCGGCGAAGTCGCGCCCCGCCACGAGCGAGTGCACGTGCTGCTGGTCGATGTTGGCGCCGGTGATCCAGCTCGTGCCGTCGACGACACGCGGGTCGAGAAGATAGCGGATGCCGGTGGCCGACTCCTCACCGAGGATCGCCCCGGTCTCGGACCACGGCCCGATGTAGCCCTTCACGAGCAGCGGGTGACGCTCGAAGTCCTCGGGCGTCGCCGCCTCGACCTCGGCCGGCGCGAAGGCCACCTCGACGCGCTTGTCGTCGACCTCGCGGTCGCCCGGGACCCCGACGACCACGAGCTCGCGCTCGCCGTCGGGATGCGTGAGCGCGAGCACCACGTTCTTGAGGGTGTCGGCCGCCGTGTACTCACCCGCGAGCACGGCGTTCGAGTGCGCGACGAGCGTCTCGATCGTCGGGGTGTCGGGCGAGTCGAAGATCACCGGCTCCGCCAGTCCGTCGAACGGCATCGGCTCGGGCGCGACGGTCGTGAACGCCTCGACGTTGGCAGCGTACCCACCGGCCGAGCGCACGAAGGTGTCCTCACCGACGGCGGTGGGGTGCAGGAACTCCTCGCTGCGCGCCCCGCCCATGAGTCCGTTGTCGGCCGCCACGATGACGTACTCGAGGCCCAGGCGCTGGAAGATGCGCTCGTACGCGTCGCGCTGCGCCTGGTACGAGGCATCCAACCCCTCGTCGTTCCAGTCGAACGAGTACGCGTCCTTCATCGTGAACTCGCGCCCGCGCAGCAGGCCGGCGCGGGGCCGTGCCTCGTCGCGGTACTTGTCCTGGATCTGGTAGATCATCAGCGGCAGGTCCTTGTACGACGAGTACAGGTCCTTCACGAGCAGCGTGAACATCTCCTCGTGGGTGGGCGCGAGCAGGTAGTCGGCACCGCGCCGGTCCTGCAGCCGGAAGATGGTGGGGCCGTACGCCTCCCACCGTCCCGACTGCTCATAGGGGTCGCGCGGCAGCAGTGCCGGGAAGTGCACCTCGAAGGCTCCGGCATCGCCCATCTCCTCGCGGATGACGGCCTCGATCTTCGCCTTTACCCTCAGGCCCAGTGGCAGCCACGTGAAGATGCCGGGTGCGGCACGGCGGATGTAGCCGGCGCGCACGAGCAGCTTATGGCTCGTGACCTCGGCATCGGCCGGGTCTTCACGGAGCGTGCGGAGGAAGAAGGTGCTGAGACGGGTGACCACAAGCGACAAGTCTAGGGAACAGGATGCCGGGGCTCACCGCGCGACGCAGGGGTTCGGAGCGGCTCTTCTAGCGGAACAGGCCGCTGTACGCGTTCAGCGCGAGCTGACCGCCGAGGTGTGCGTAGAGCACCGTGCTCGTGGCAGGGATCTCGCGGGATGCGACGAGGTCGATCAGCCCGGCCAGCGATTTGCCCTCGTACACCGGGTCGGTGATCATCCCCTCGAGCGAGCCGCCGAGCCGGATGGCCTCGAGCGTGGAGTCGACCGGGATTCCATAGAGGTCCCCTGCCCAGCCCTCGAGAATCGTGATCTCGTCGTCACGCAGCTCGCGGCCCACGCCGATCAGCTCCGCGGTGCTGCGCGCGATGCGCTCGACCTGCGCCCGGGTCTTGTCGATCGTCGCCGACGCGTCGATGCCGATCACCCGGCGCGGCCGATCCTGCCCGGCGAACCCGGCGATCATGCCGGCGTGCGTCGAGCCGGTGACCGTGCACACCACGATCGTGTCGAAGAAGACGCCGAGCTCGCGCTCCTGCTGCTCGACCTCGTACGCCCAGTTGGCGAAGCCGAGACCGCCAAGACGATGGTCGGATGCCCCGGCGGGGATCGGATAGGGGGTGCCACCCGCCGCGATCACCTCGTCGATGGCGCGCTGCCAGCTGGAGCGGACGCCGATGTCGAATCCGGCGGCGTCGAGGGTCACCGTCGCCCCCATGATGCGCGAGAGCTGGATATTGCCGACGCGGTCGCTCAGCGGATCGGGCCAGTCGACCCAGTTCTCCTGCACCAGGCGCGCCTTCAGCCCCAGCTTCGCGGCGACGGCAGCAACCTGGCGGGTGTGGTTGGACTGGTAGCCGCCGATCGACACGAGCGTGTCGGCACCCTGTGCCAGCGCCTCGGGCACGAGGTACTCGAGCTTGCGCGTCTTGTTCCCGCCGAACGCGAGACCGCTGTTGACGTCCTCGCGCTTGGCCCACACCTGGGCACCGCCGAGATGCCGGCTCAGACGGGGCAGCGGGTGGATCGGGCTCGGACCGAAGGTGAGTGGGTACCGCTCGAAGTCTGCGATGGCCATACCGCTACAGTACCGCGCACCCTGTCGACACTGGTCCTGCTTACACTGACAGAGTGCCCACACGTCGCCCCCGCCTCGCATCGGTGGCAACCGACGCGCTCTCTGACTCCTTCGCCGACCTGGCGCGCGAACTCGACCTGCCGGCGGGGTTCCCACCGGAGGTGCAGTCCGAAGCGGATGCTGCGGCCCGCGCCGTGCCGGTCGACCCGGAGGTCGCCGGCCTCGCAGATCTGCGCGGCATCCCGTTCGTCACGATCGATCCGCCCGGAGCGACCGACCTCGATCAGGCCGTGTACCTCGACCGCACCGGCGATGGCGCCGTGCTGCACTACGCGATCGCGGACGTCGCCGCGTTCGTGGCACCCGGCGGAGCGGTGGATGCCGAGGCCAGCCGCCGTGGGCAGACGCTCTATGCCCCGGATCGCCGCTTCCCCTTGCACCCCGAGGTGCTCAGCGAGCAGGCGGCGTCGCTGCTGCCTGATGCCGACCGCCGCGCGTTCGTGTGGCGATTCGTGCTTGACGAGGGCGCGCGCCCGGTCGAGACGACCCTGACGCGCGCGACCGTGCGCTCGCGCGCGCAGTGCACATATGCCGGTGCGCAGCGCGCAATCGACCGTGACGACGCCCCTGCAACGCTGCGCGCACTCGCCTGGTTCGGTGCACAGCGCGCCGCACGCGAGAGCGAGCGCGGCGGTGCGAGCCTCAATGTTCCCGAAGCGGAGGTCCTGGCCGATGACGGCCACTACCGGCTGCGGCTGCGTGCCACGCTGCCCGTCGAGGAATGGAACGCCCAGGTGTCGCTGCTGACGGGGATGGCGGCGGCCGACCTCATGATCGCCGGTGGTGTCGGCATCCTGCGCACGATGCCCGCGGCGGAGCCGGCCGACATCGCCGCGTTCCGTGCGCAGACGATCGCGCTCGGCCTGCCGTGGCCCGACGATCAGACCTACGGCGACTATCTGCGTGCCCTGCCGGTCGGTGACCCGGCGGCCCTCGCTGTGCGGGATGCTGCGGCATCCCTGTTCCGCGGAGCGGGCTATGCCGCCTTCGACGGCGACCCGCCGGCCGATCCCGTTCAGTCGGCGATCGCCGCACCCTACGCCCACACGACGGCGCCGATCCGCCGGCTCGTCGATCGCTGGTCGCTGGTGATCTGCGACGCACTCGCCAACGGGCGCGACGTGCCGCGGTGGGCGCGCGAGAGCCTGCCTGAGCTGCCGAAGCTCATGGGACGCAGCGAGCAGCTCGCCAATCGACTCGAGAACGCCTCACTCGATCGCGTCGAGGCAGCGATGCTGCACCCGTACGAGGGAGAGCTGTTCCGCGGCGTCGTGCTGGGAGTGCGCAGCGACGGCGCGCGCGTGCAGCTGAGCGATCCTCCGGTAAGCGTGAAGGTGCCGGACCTGCCCGCGGCACCCGGGTCGGTTGTGCGGCTGCGGCTCGTGCGCGCCGACGTGCAGACCGGCGAGATCCTCCTCGTGCCAGCGGACTGACCGGCGTCGCAGCCCGATGTTAGCGTCGTGGCATGGCCTCGCCCCGTTCCGCCTCCGCACGCGTGGGGGCCGGCGGCTGGATCACGCTGCTCGTCCTGACGGCGGTGGCCCTGCTCGCCGGCTGGCAGCCGGCGAGCGTCTGGGCGGAGACCGGGGTGGCGACGCTGACGACGGCGCCGGGATGGGAGTGGATGCCTGAGGCCAATGTGCCGACCCCGGTCGCCCCGCTGCGCGCCGGGCCGGTCGGCGAACCCACCCTGCCGGTGTGGATCGTCGACCTGGTGGGCGTACTCGTCATGCTCGTCGTGGCGCTGGCCTGGCTGCGCGCGGCGGGGATGCGGCATCCGTTTCCCGGCCGCGGACGGGCGTTCTGGCGGGCCTTCTTCGTCACGGTGACGGCCCTCGCCGCTGCCGGCGCCGTGCGCAGCATCGGCATGAGCCTGATCGTGCCCGCCGGGTGGGATGTGTCCATGACGGCGCTGCTGGGCACGGTCGTCGTGTCGGCGGCCATGGGAGCAGTGCTCGGCGTGCTGGTCGGTGCGCTCGCCGCTCTTGCGAGTCGGCCCGAGCCGCCACGGAGGCAGAGCCCGCGGCGTGCAGGACGTCAGCCCGATCCGTTCCGGGAGCTGGGGCTGCGCTGACGGTTCGTACCGCACCGTCGTCGCCGCACACCACCGCGCGCTACCGCGAAGACAGCCGCTCGAGGCTCATGCCGTGATGACCTGCGCGGTGCCCGTCACGGCATCCGGACCCATCTCGGCCGCGATGCGGTTGGCCTCTTCGATGAGCGTCGCAACGATCTCCGACTCGGGCACCGTCTTGATGACCTGCCCCTTCACGAAGATCTGCCCCTTGCCGTTGCCCGACGCAACCCCCAGGTCGGCCTCGCGCGCCTCGCCCGGACCGTTCACGACGCAACCCATGACGGCCACTCGCAGTGGCACCGTCATGTCCTTCAGCCCCTCGGTCACCGAGTCGGCGAGCGTGTACACGTCCACCTGGGCACGCCCGCACGACGGGCACGAAACGATCTCGAGCGTGCGCTCGCGCAGATTCAGCGACTGCAGGATCTGGTGCCCGACCTTGACCTCTTCGGCGGGCGGCGCCGACAGCGAGACGCGGATCGTATCGCCAATACCCTCGGCGAGCAGGATGCCGAAGGCCGTCGCCGACTTGATCGTCCCCTGGAACGCGGGACCCGCCTCGGTCACCCCGAGGTGCAACGGCCAGTCGCCGCGCTCGGCCAGCTGCCGATACGCCTTGACCATCACGATCGGGTCGTTGTGCTTGACCGAGATCTTGAAGTCGTGGAAGTCGTGCTCTTCGAACAGCGACGCCTCCCACACCGCACTCTCCACGAGCGCCTCGGCCGTCGGCTTGCCGTACTTCTCGAGCAGACGCTTGTCGAGCGAACCCGCATTGACGCCGATGCGCAACGACACCCCGGCGGCCTTCGCTGCCGCAGCGATCTCACCCACGTTCCCGTCGAACTGGCGGATGTTGCCCGGGTTCACGCGCACGGCGGCGCACCCCGCGTCGATCGCCTGGAAGATGTACCGCATCTGGAAGTGGATGTCGGCGATCACCGGGATCTGGCTCTTCTGCGCGATGATGTGCAGCACGTCGGCGTCGTCTTGGGATGGCACGGCGACCCGCACGATCTCGCACCCTGACGCCGTCAGCTCGGCGATCTGCTGCAGCGTGGCGTTGATGTTCGTCGTCGGCGTCGTCGTCATCGACTGCACACTCACCGGCGCGTCGCCGCCGACGAGCACCTTGCCGACCGCGATCTGGCGGCTCTTGCGGCGCGGCGCGAGGACTTCCGGCACACGCGGGATCCCGAGATTGACGGCTGGCACGCCTAAGAGCCTACGCCGCACGGGCTGGCGAAAGGCTCAATGCTCAGCGGCTGTCCATGCCCGCAGACGGTGCGTGCTAGCCTGACGCCATGCTCACGCACGCATCCTGGTGCACTGCCTCCTAGTCGGGTGCGTGCGAGTTCTGCGACCGGTCCTTCTTCGTGGGCGACCGCCCGGACTCCACGAAAGGCCCCCATGACCGGCGTCGACCGAATCTCGCAGCTGCGCGCCGAGGGCGCCCCGTTCGCACTGCTCGCCCGTGAGCGGTCCGACGTCGTCGAGGTGCTCACCGGCGAGGTGGTGGATGTCGACCTGCTCGCCGACATCCCCCTCATCGGAGACGACGGGTCACCGCGCGAGGTGCTGGCCCTCGTGCCGTACCGGCAGGTGCGCGAGCGCGGCTTCGAGGCGCATGACGACGCGGCGCCGCTGCGCTGCCTCATCGTGCGCGAGCGCGCCGAGGTGCCGCTCGCCGATGCCCTGACCGGGCTTCCCCATGAGCCGGTGCCGCTGCGCGACGCCGGGTTCGACATCGCCGACGACGCATACGCGGGCATCGTGCGACGTGTGATCGCCGACGAGATCGGCCGCGGCGAGGGTGCGAACTTCGTGATCCGCCGCGACTACACCGCCGGCGTCGACACGGACCCGGTGACCGCCGCCCTCACGTGGTTCCGGGCCCTGCTCGAACACGAGCGCGGCGCCTACTGGACGTTCCTCGTCTCCACCCCCGGGCACATCGCCGTCGGCGCAAGCCCCGAGGCCCATGTCAGCGCGATCGACGGCGTCGTCACGATGAACCCGATCTCGGGCACCTTCCGCCACCCCGCCGGCGGCGCGACGGTCGAGACGCTCACCGCGTTCCTGCAGTCGACGAAAGAGACCGAGGAGCTCTTCATGGTCGTCGACGAGGAGTTGAAGATGATGAGCGCCGTCTGCACCGACGGCGGCCGCATCACCGGGCCGCACCTCAAGGAGATGTCGCGCCTGACGCACACCGAGTACGTGCTGCGCGGGCGCAGCCGCAGGGATCCGCGCGACATCCTGCGCGAGACGATGTTCGCCCCCACCGTCACCGGCTCACCGATGCAGAACGCCTGCGCGGTCATCGCCCGGCACGAGCAGAGGCCCCGCGGCTACTACTCCGGCGTAGCGGCGCTGTTCACTCCGCGCACGACGCTCACCGCCGACGAAGCGACCCACGATCTGGATGCGCCGATCCTCATCCGCACCGCCTACCTGCAGGACGGCAGGCTGCGCGTACCGGTGGGTGCGACGCTCGTGCGGCACTCCGACCCGCACGGCGAGGTGAGCGAGACGCACGGCAAGGCGGCGGGCGTGCTCGGCGCGATCGGCGCCGTGCCGCGCGGCACCGTCGTCGCCGACGAGGACGCCCCGGCGGCCGAGCCGCAGCTGCTGGCCGGCGCGCCGGGCATCGCCTCGCTGCTGGCCTCGCGCAACGCACGGCTGGCCGAGTTCTGGCTGAACCCGCAGCCCCCCGACGCCGGGCCGTTCGCGGGGCAGCGGACGGTGGTGGTGGATGCCGAGGACCGCTTCACCACGATGCTCGCCCATCAGCTGCGGCACCTCGGGCTCGAGGTCGAGATCGCGGCATGGGATGCGGTCGCCGACGACCAGGTGCGTGACGCCGAGCTCGTCGTCGCCGGCCCCGGCCCCGGCGACCCGCGCGAGGCGGACAGCCCCCGCATGCGACGCATGCGCGAGGTCGTGGCGCAGCGACGCGCATCGGGGCGGCCGCTGCTGGCGGTGTGCCTGAGCCACCAGATCCTTGCCGACGGGCTCGGCATCGACCTCGTACCGCTGGACCAGCCGCATCAGGGCGTGCAGAAGACGGTGGATGTCTTCGGTCGGCCGGCATCGATCGGTTTCTACAACACGTTCACGGCACGGGTCGCACCGGGAACGCCGCGCGTGGGCCCGGCCGAGATCGCCGCGGACGCGGCATCCGGCGACGTCTACGCCCTGCGCGGACCGGGCTTCGCCTCTGTGCAGGGCCACCTCGAGTCGATCCTGTCGCGCGACGGTATGGCGACCCTCGAGCGGCTGGCAGCGCACGCGCTGTCCGACGTGCCGCTAGTCGCCGAAGAGTGACATCGGGTTGATCAGGTCGGCGAGGATCAGCACCGCGCCCATGGCGATCAGTGCCACCACGACCACGAACGTCACGGGCACGAGCTTCGTGGCATCCACCGGCTTCGGGGGCGGACGCCCGAACAGCTTCGCCCACGCCCGCTTGAGCCCGTCCCACAGCGCGACCACCACGTGACCGCCGTCCAGCGGCAGCAGCGGGATGAGGTTGAAGACGAACAGCGCGATGTTCAGCGACCCGAGCAGCATCAGGATCGTGGCGATGCGGTCGATCACCGGCGCGTCAGCGGATGCCACGTCTCCGGCGATGATCCCGACGCCCACCACGCTGAGGGGTCCGTCGGGGTCACGCTCGGCACCGGTGACGAGAGTGGCGGCCGTGTCCCACACCATGACGGGCAGCTTCACGATGATGGCGGCGACCTGACCGACCTTCTCGAACGCGAACGCGGGGCCCTCCCAGAGCGGGCGGTGCACGAGCTCGGCGGTGGGGCGGATGCCGAGGAACCCGGTCTGCTCCCCTGGCGCGCCGACGGCGGCCGGTGTCACGACGAGGGTCTGCTCGACCCCGTCGCGCTGAATCACCACCGACAGCATCTCGCCCGGTGATGCCGCGACGATGCCGGCCACGTCGTCGAACGTCGACACGGCGATGCCGTCGATCGAGACGATCGTGTCGCCCGGCTGGAATCCGGCGGTCACGGCCGGCGGCGGGGCATCGGCCGGCGTGCACACGCTGCTGTCCGTCGCCGGTACGCACTCCGACAGCGCCGACACAGTCGATGTGGCCGTCTGCATGCCGATGCCGCTGAACACGATCGTGAACAGCACGATCGCCAGCAGCAGGTTCATGATCGGACCCCCGAGCATGATGATGATGCGCTTGTGGACGGGCAGCCGGTAGAAGACGTTCTCGTCGGCGTCGCCATGCAGCGTCTCCTCGTTGGCCGCCCGAGCGTCCTGCACCATCGTCGCGAAGAAGCCGCCACCGGCGCGGCCGGCCGAACCCGCTCCCCGAGCCTGTAGAGGGGTGGGCGGATACATCCCCGCCATGGAGATGTAGCCGCCGATCGGCAGTGCCTTGACGCCGTACTCGGTGCCGCGGATCGTCCGCGACCACAGCGTGGGACCGAACCCGACCATGTACTGCCCGACGCGGACGCCGAACTTCTTCGCGGGCAGCAGGTGACCCAGCTCGTGCAGCGCGATCGACACCGCGAGGCCGACGAGCATCACGACGATGCCGATGACGAAGAGCAGGACGGTCACCCGTCCACGGTACCCGCGGCACGTGTGCGCCTGCTCTGAGCAACCCGGGGAGGGGCCGTGAGACGATGGAGTGTTCGCGACGATCGACGTTGCACATCCCCGCGAGAGGTTCCATGAAGGTCAACAACGCGCCCGTGCTGCGCCCCGCACACCCCGAGCCCCGGCCGCTCCTCGAGTTCGCCACTCACTTCGCCGTCACCACGATCGGCGATGTGTCCGGGCTGTCGACGACGGGAGCGACGGTCTCCAGCGTCGACGTACGACCCGGCGAGCTGTTCATCGCCCTGCACGGCGTGGCGCGGCAGGGCCCCCAATTCGGCGCGCGTCGCCACGGCGCCGAGTTCGCCGATCAGGCCGTCGCCAACGGGGCCATCGCGATCGTCACCGACACGATGGGCCTGGCACTGGCACGCTACAGCGGACTGCCGATCTTCGTCATGGACAACCCTCGCCGACACGTGGCCGAGATCGCGTCGTGGGCCTTCGGCAACGACGGGCGGATGCCGCTCATGCTCGGTGTGACCGGCACGAACGGCAAGACCTCGACAGTGCACCTACAGCACGAGATCCTGTCGGCGCTGGGTCGCACGAACGCCCTGTCGTCGTCGGCGCGCCGCATCGTGGCCGATACCGAGGTCACCGCGAAGCTGTCGACGCCGGAGGCCAGCGAGCTGCACGCGATCGTCGCCTACGGGCGCGAGCGGGGCGTCGAGGCGATGTGCCTCGAGGTGAGCGTGCAGGCGATCATCCACGGCCGCAGCGCGGGGTTCGTCTTCGACGTCGCCGGTTTCACGAACCTGCAGCTGGACCATCGCGAAGACTTCGCGAGCATGGACGACTACCTGCGCGCCAAGGCGACGATGTTCCAGAACGGCACCGCGCGCAGGGCGGTCGTGTCGCTCGACACGGTCGCCGGCCGCACGGTGGCCGAGCTCGCCGACTGCCCTGTGACGACGATCGCAACGCCGGAGATCGCCGAGGATCGCGCACTCGCCGAGTCGGCGCAGTGGATCGCCCGCATGACCGCCGAGCGCGTCAACGCGACCGCGTTCACCCTCGACGGCCCCGACGGGCAGCACGTCGAGTCGAAGGTGCCGGCGCTGGGTGCGCACATGGTCGCCAATGCGGCGATGGCCATCGTGATGCTGGTGGAGGCAGGCATCCCGTGGGACGACATCGTCCGTGTCATCGACGGTCGCATCCCCGGCTTCCTGCCCGGTCGCACCCAACTGGTGTCGACGGGGCGCGGACCCGTCGTGTACATCGACTTCGCGCACACCTCCGACGCGATCGCGATGACGGCGGCCGCCGTGCGCCGGGTCACGCCCGGAAAGGTCATCGTGATCTTCGGGGCCGACGGCTCGCGCGACGGAACCAAACGCCCCATCATGGGCCGCGCCGCGTCGGCGAACTCGGACGTCGCCATCGTCAGCGACTACAACCCGCGCTGGGAGGACCCCGACGTCATCCGAGCACAGCTGTACGAAGGCGCGGCCGAGACCCCGCCCGCGGGCGGTCTGTTCGACATCGCCGACCCCGAGGAGGCGATCGACAAGGCCGTGTCGCTAGCGGTCGACGGCGACGCGATCCTGTGGTGCGGACCCGGCCACCAGGACTTCCTCGACGTGCGCGGCACGCGCGTGGCGTACGACTTCCCGCAGCTTTCCCTCGACGCGCTGCGACGTCACGGCTGGGAATGAGATGCGTCAGCCCGCCGCGATCGCGCGGTCAGCGGCCGCGCGCGCCCATTCCTCTGCCGCACCGAGCGACTCGCGCGTGAGCTCGTCGGGGGCGTCGTGCGCCTCGACAACCCGCAGGACGGTGTCGACGATCCCCGGGAACGTCAGGTGCCCCGCGTGGAAGGCGTCGACGGCCTGCTCGTTGGCGGCGTTGAACACCGCGGGGTAGGTGCGCCCGGCGGTGCCGACCCGCTTGGCGAGCGAGACCGCGGGGAAGGCCTCCTCGTCGAGCGGTTCGAAGGTCCAGGATGCCGCGGTGCGCCAGTCCAGCGGAGCACCCACTCCACCGACCCGGTGCGGCCAGTCCAGCCCCAGCGAGATCGGCAGCCGCATGTCGGGCGGCGAAGCCTGCGCGATCGTGGAGCCGTCGACGAACTCCACCATCGAGTGCACGATCGACTGCGGATGCACGACGACCTCGATGTCGTCGTAGGGCACGCCGAACAGAAGATGCGCCTCGATCACCTCGAGGCCCTTGTTGACCAGCGTCGCCGAGTTGGTGGTGACCACGCGCCCCATGTCCCACGTCGGGTGGGCCAGGGCTTCGGCGGGGGTCACGGCGTCGAGCGATTCTCGCGAGCGTCCGCGGAACGGGCCGCCGGAGGCCGTGAGCACGAGCCGACTCACCTCGGAGCGCTCCCCAGCCCGCAGCGCCTGGGCGATCGCCGAGTGCTCGGAGTCGACGGGGACGATCTGTCCCGGCTGGGCGAGGGCGGTCACGAGCTCGCCGCCGACGATGAGTGACTCCTTGTTCGCCAGCGCGAGGGTACGCCCGGCCTGCAGCGCCGCGAGCGTCGGACCGAGCCCGACCGAGCCGGTGATGCCGTTGAGCACGACATCCGCCTCGACGTCGCGGACCAACTGTTCGGCCTCGTCGGCACCGAGCGCCGTGTGCTCCACGCCGAACGTGTCGGCCTGCTGCTGCAGGCCAGCGCGGTCTGTGCCGGCGGCCAGACCCACCACCTCGAAACGGCGGGGGTTCGCCCGGATGACCTCGAGCGCCTGCGTGCCGATCGACCCGGTCGATCCCAGCACGATGACCCGACGCATCCGGTCAGCCTATCGGTCCTGGGCCGGCGCCGCTCAGCCGGTGACGGCCCGCTCAACGCCGAGGATGTCGACCACGAACACCAGCGTCTCGCCGGTGAGGTCGTTCTCGTTGATCTCGCCCTCGCCGTACGCGAAAGCCGGCGGAATCACCACGAGCACCTGCGAGCCGACCGTCTGGCCTTCCAGCGCCTGGCGGAAGCCGTCGACGACACCCGTCGTCGAGAAGGCCGCCGCGGAACCGCGGTCCCAGCTGGAGTCGAACACCGTGCCGTCGGACCACTTGACGCCCGTGTACTGCACGAAGGCGGTGTCGCCCGGCTCGACCACGGGGCCGTCCCCGACCTTCAGTTCGGCGATCTGCACCTCGGTGGGGGCGTCGCCGCCGGGAAGGGTGATCGTCGGTGCGCCATCGTCGGCGAGCTCGACCGTCGGCATCCCGTCGACCGGGTCTTGCGCCTCGCCCTCGGCGCGCGTGCTCAGCCGTTCGCTGCTCGAGGCGATGATGGCCACGGGCGTGCCGCCGTCGCCGAAGGCGGAGCCGGGGATCGTCATGGCGACCGTCGATCCGGCCGGGAGGCACTCGAGCGCCGCGACGAAGATCGAGTAGTTCTGCGCATCCAGCAGCATGGGCACGAAGCCGGTGTCATCGGGCGACTGGGTCGACGAGTCGGTGAGCACGTCCCCGGTCGTGGCGTCGAGGACGGTGTACGACCCCGAGACCAGGTCGCCCACCTGTAGGTCGTCGCCCGTGCCTTCGGAGATGACGGTCCGCTGGATGTCGGCGAACTCCAGCCCCTCGGGGACGGTCGCGGTGAACGTGGGCGCCGTGCCCTCGACCTCGATCGCGTCGGAGTCGCTGCCGGGCGCCGCATCGAGCATGCAGTTCGCGTCGGGCGTGCTGGTGACCTCGGGCTCGTCCGGCGTGCTCGCACAGCCGGCGAGCAGGACGCCGGTGATCGCGACGGCGGACAGGGCGAGAAGGGGGCGGATGCGCACGGAGGACCTCACTGTTGTCGGACATCCCATCCTGTCGCACTCTCCCTTTGATCCTGCTGAACGTCGGCCGCGCATCGTCGTCATGTCGCGGCAGGAATGAGCCGACGAGCACCCTCTACGGGTGACGTCCACCTACGCCCTCGGCCGGTTCGTCCTCGCACCGCTCGCGCGGGCCGTGTACCGGCCGCACGTCGAGGGACGCGAGAACGTCCCCCGACAGCGGTCGGTGGTCTTCGCCAGCGATCACCTGTCGTTCATCGACTCGTTCGCCATCCCGATCACCGCCCCGCGCGCCGTGAACTTCCTCGCGAAGGCCAGCTATTTCGAGGGCACCGGGCTGCGCGGAGGTCTCTCCCGCTGGTTCTTCCGTGCGATCGGCGCGTCACCGGTGCAGCGCGGTGCGGGCCGGGCCGGAGTCGACGCCCTCGAGGTGCCCCGGCGGCTACTCGAGGCCGGGCACGCTGTCGCCCTCTACCCCGAGGGCACGCGGTCCCGCGACGGACGCCTGTACAAGGGGCGCACAGGTGTGGCTTTCCTGGCGCTGCAGACCGGCGCACCGGTGGTACCGGTGGGCCTGATCGGCACCGATCGCGCCATGCCTGTGGGCGCGAAGTTCCCGTCCCTCAGGGAACGGGTCACGGTGCGCTTCGGCAAACCGCTCGATCTCAGCCACCCCGGCCCCGCGAGCTCAGGCCGGCCGCGCCGCGCCGCCACCGACGACATCATGTCGGCCATCCACGCGCTGTCGGGTCAGGCTCTCGCCAACGCCTACAACGAAGTACCCGCCGCGGCCCCGCTCGACCGCCTCCGGCAGGCACTGCCGCACGAGCGACGCTGAACTCCCGGTTATACCGCCACCTCGATGGTCGCGTCGTGATGCACCGGGAAGTTCACCGACGCGGCGATGAAGCACCATTCGTGCGCGGTGTCGTGGGCGGTGCGCGCCGCATCCACCATCGACGCGTCCGCCACCGTCACCGTGGGGCGCAGCTCGACCTCGGCGAACGACCCGCCGCCCTTGCCGTCCAGCAGCATGAGCCCGGTCGCCTCGTCACGATAGGCGACCACGACCACCCCAGCCTGCACGCATGCGTGCAGGTACGACAGCAGATGGCACTCCGACAGCGCGGCGACCAGCATGTCCTCGGGGTTCCACCGGCTGCGATCGCCATGGAAGGAGCGGTCGGCCGAGGCCAGCAGCGCGGGCTTGCCATCGACAGTCATGGTGACATCGCGGTCGTAGTCGCGGTAACCGCTGGTGCCCGTGCCGCGGTTGCCGGTCCACTCGGCCTGTACCCGATAGCGGTGCTCGCCCCACATGGTGCCAGTCTCGCACACACCCCAGCGGCGGTAGGCTCGGGGCGTGCTCGAAACCGTCGCCGCTGCCGATGCCGTACCCCTCGCCGTCGTGGAACGCAGCGGATTCGTCGAGTCCCGGCACGTGGGCATCGCCGTCGTCCTCGCACCCGACGGGACCGAGGCCGCCCGCCACGGCAACGCCGACGCGCTGATCCTGCCGCGGTCGAGCCTCAAGCCCCTGCAGGCGCTGGGGAGCCTCACGGCCGGCGCCGCCCTCGAGGGCGCAGCCCTGGGCCTCGCGACAGCGAGCCACTCCGGCACCGACCGTCACGTCGCCGTCGTGCGTGACATCCTCGACGCGGCCGGCCTCACCGAGGACGCCCTGGGCTGTCCGCCGGCCTGGCCCGGTGACACCGCCACCCGCGACGAGCTGGTGCGCGCGCACGCCGGGCCCAGCCGGCTACGGATGAACTGCTCGGGCAAACACGCGGCGATGCTGCTGGCGTGCCGTGCGTCGGGCTGGGCGGTCGACGACTACCTCGACCCGGCGCACCCGCTGCAGGCGCACATCCGCGAGGTGGTCGAGCGGATGACGGGCGAGAAGCCCGCGGTGACCGCTGTGGACGGATGCGGCGCGCCGGTGTATGCGATGTCGCTCAGCGCCCTGGCCCGCGGCATCCATCGCCTGGGAACCGCCTCGGAACGCTCGCCGTTCGCCCTGCACCGCAGTGCCGGCACGATCGTGCGCACCGTGGGCGAGAACCCGTGGACGATCGACGGACCGGGCCGGCCCGACACGGTCGTCGCCGAGCAGCTGGGCGTGTTCGCGAAGGGCGGCGCCGAGGGCGTCATGGTGATGGTCGCCCCCGACGGCACGACCGTGGCGCTGAAGATGCTCGACGGGTCGGGCCGTGCGGCATCCGTCGTCGCACTGCAGCTGCTCGCCGACGCCGACGCGCTTTCGGCGACGCAGGCGGCCGACGCGGCATCCCGTCTCGCCCTGACCGTCACCGGCGGCGGGCACGACGTCGGGGCCATCCGCGCGGCCATCGGCCAGTGAGGGGAACATCATGAGGGTATCCGTACCCACCGAGGTGAAGAACAACGAGTTCCGAGTCGCCCTGACACCGGCCGGCGTGCACGATCTGGTCGCCCAGGGGCACGACGTGTTCGTGCAGCGCGGCGCGGGCGCCGGGTCGTCGATGGCCGACGTCGAGTACGCCGAGGCGGGCGCGACCCTGCTCGATGACGCCGCCGAGGTGTGGGCGCGCGCCGAGCTGATGCTGAAGGTCAAGGAGCCGATCGCGAGCGAGTACGGCCTGTTCCGTGACGACCTCGTGCTGTTCACCTACCTGCACCTGGCCGCCGACCGACCGCTCACCGACGCGCTGGTGCGCAGCGGCATCACCGCCATCGCGTATGAGACGGTGCAGCTGACCGGCGGCGGGCTGCCGCTGCTCGCGCCGATGAGCGAGGTCGCGGGCCGCCTGGCGCCGATCGTCGGCTCGACGACGCTCATGCGCTCCTCCGGCGGCCTCGGCCTGCTCATCTCGGGTGTTCCCGGAACCCGCCCGGCCCAGGTCACCGTCATCGGCGGCGGTGTGGCCGGCGCCAACGCCGCCTACATCGCCGCGGGCATGGGGGCCGATGTCACCATCTTCGACACGAACATCCACCGTCTGCGTCACCTGGACGACCACTTCCAGGGCCGGGTGCGCACGGCCGCATCGAACCCCCTCGACCTCGACCGTGCGGTCGTGCAGTCCGACCTCGTCGTCGGGTCGGTGCTCGTGCCGGGCGCCAAGGCGCCGAAGCTCGTGACCAACGACATGGTCGCGCGGATGCGCCCGGGCTCGGTGCTCGTCGACATCGCCGTGGACCAGGGCGGATGCTTCGCCGACACCCACCCGACGACCCACGACGACCCCACCTTCGCCGTGCACGGGTCGATGTTCTACTGCGTCGCCAACATGCCCGGGACCGTGCCGAACACGTCGACCACGGCACTGACCAACGCGACCCTGCCGTACGTGCGGCGGATCGCCCGCGACGGCTGGCGGGCCGCGATGCATACGGATGCCGCGCTCGCCGCGGGGCTGAACGTCGCCGGCGGCGTCGTGGTCAACGAGGGTGTGGCCACCGCCCACGGTCAGGCACTCGCCTCGCTGGCCGATGCGATCGCCTGACCGGCCTCAGCGTTCCGGCGCCGGCAGCACGATGCGGCGCACGGCACCCGACGGACCGATGTGCCAGGCCCGGTCGTCGCCGTCGCGTGCGTACGGCGGCAGGTCGCGCACGCCGCTGAGCGCACGGAACTCGCCGGCGCACGACGTGGACACGACCGCGCCGCCGTCTGCGCGCACGGTGCTCCAGAGCCCCCACTGACGCTGCCACCCGTCAGGGTCGCCGACCACCACGGTGCGCACGCCGCCGAGCTGGGCGGCACGAGTGCCCGGGTCGAGCTCGTCGAGCTGCAGGATGCGGCAGTCCGGGCCGGCCGCGGCTGCCAGGCTCAGCGCGGTCATGCGCGGTGAGCGCGCGGCGACGACGGTCAGCTCGGCGGTGGGATGCCACGGCGCGGCACCGCACGAGTCGGCCGATTCCGGCACGGAACTGCCCGTCACGAGGGCGAACTGCAGCGGCCTCCCGTCGAGCATCGCCCGGCCCGCCGGCGCATCGCGGTCGAAGTCGGCCGCCTCACCGCCGGCGGCGACATGGTCCAGCCGTGTGGGCAGTGCCAGCAGCGCGCGCCGCGGCAGCAGCTCGGCGATGCGTGCCGTCGGGCCCGACAACCGCTGGGCGGTGATCACGAAGGTGAGCTCGTGGTCCCCTCCGCGCCGCACGAGGCGTTCCAGCGTGCCGGCGAACATCGCCGCATAGTCGGGCGGGAAGGCAGCGATCTGCGCGTCGAGATCGTCGATGAGCACCAGCGCCCCACGCGGCGGACGCTCGCTCAGCCGGGTGAGGGCGTCCCACGCCTGCTCGGTTCCGCCGCCGACACGGTGCACGTCACCGGGACCGGCCTGCGACATCACCAGGTCGAGCACCGCCGACTTCCCGGTGCCGGGACCGCCCACCACCACGAGGCCGCGGTCGGTGCCGGGCACGAGGGCGACCACGGGCTGCCGCTGCCGCTCGGGCTCGTCGGCCAGACCGAGGATCAGGCCGGGTCGATCGATGCGCGCAGCCAGCGTGTCGAGCTGCAGGTGCGCGGGGAGCGCAGGCAGCCAAGGCCGGTGCGGGCGGGCCCCGTGCGCGGCCCCCGCGCGGATGCGTTCCAGATCGGCGTCTTCGGTCAGCGCGATGCGCACGATCTGCGGCGTGCTGTCTCCCGCGCGACGGAGGAGCGCCAGTCCGCGGGCATCCTCGTCGCCCGGCAGTCGCGCGGCCTCGTCGGTGGCGATGACGGCGCGACTGTCACCGGGATCGGTCACACGCAGGCTGATGCGCAACGGGCAGTTCGCCAGCACCGCGTCGCGCACCACCCCGCCGATGCGCTGCGCCCCGAGCACGAGGTGCATGCCCAGTGCGCGTCCGCGCGCGGCGATGTCGGCGAACACGGCGTGCAGGTGCGGGTGGTCGGCGACGAGTGCGGCAAACTCGTCGACGACGATGACCAGTCGCGGCAGGTGGCCGCCGGCATCCCGGATGTCTCGCACCCCGCGGCGCGCCAGTTCCGCCTCGCGACGCCGCAGCTCGGCGCGCAGGCTCTCGATCGCCCGGCGGGCGCCGCCGCCGTCGAGGTCGGTGAGCACTCCTGTCACATGCGGCAGGTCGGCGAGCCGATCGAACGCGGTGCCGCCCTTGAAGTCGGCGAGCAGGAAGCACACCTCGGCCGGGGTGCGCGTGGCGCACAGAGCGGCGATCCAGGTCGTCAGCAGTTCGCTCTTACCGCTGCCGGTGACTCCGGCCACCACCGCGTGCGGGCCGTCCGCGACGAGGTCGACAGCGGCCACCCCCTCGGCGTCGTGCGCCACGGGGACGCGCAGCCCTCGCGCATCCGCCACGCTCTCCCGCAGCAGATCGGACAGCAGTACCGGGGGTGGTGGCGAGGGCAGTGCACCGTCGGCCGCTGCCGCCAGGGTCGTCGCGAGGGCCTGCGCCTGCACCAGCGAGAGCCCTTCGACGGCCACCTGCTGGCGCACCGCACCCTGTTCGAGGAGCGCGTCGGGCACCGCACGCAGCGTGAGCACCGCTGCGCACCGCCGGGGTACGGGCGCACCGGGAGCCGCGATCGCGATCACGACGTCGGCATCGCCGGCGACCCGCTCACCGGGTGCGACGAACGCCAGGCGGCGCCCCCGGCCGCGCACGTGCGGCAGCCTCTGCGTCCATGCCTCGGCCGCCGGCGCCTGCACGAGGCACAGTCGGTCGGGCGGATGCGCGAGGCACAGTTGCAGCACCAGGGCGCGCGCGACCGCGAGCGCTGGCGGGAAAGGACCCACCACGCACACCCCCGCCGGCGCGGGCACCGACACCGGTACGTCGGTGAGCGTTGCCGCAGAGCGACGCAGGGCGGCCGTGTCGGCGTCGTCGCCTCCCCCGACCACACGTGCCCGGCTCTGGCCGATGCCGCGACCGACGACCAGCGCGTCATCGCGCTCGGCCGCCGCCCGCCACACGTCTGCGGGGCGCTGCACGAGCGCACCGGCATCGGGCAGCACCGCCCAGTGCTGGGCCCGCTCGATGCTGTGCTGCTGCACCAGTTGCGCTCGGGCACGGTCAGCGGCTGCACGGCCCTCGGCGTCCGCTCGGCGGCGCTCCCGGTTCTGGGCGCGCGCCCCGTCGACCACGGTGGCCACCGCGATGAGCGGGCCGAGTGCGGCGAACAGCAGCATGAACATCGACCCGGTGACGAGCCACATCACGATCGCGGCGCCGACGGGCACGACCGCCGCGACGACCGGGAACGGCGCGCGGCGGGCCGGCGCGGCGGGGGTGGGCAGCACGATCGGCTCGGCATCGGGTCCAGCATGAGGCCCCGGATGAGGCACGGTGCGGAGGTCTCGGGTCACGTGACCAGTCAACGCCCCCACGGCACGGGTGCCGTGCCGACATCGACGATCGGTGGACTACTCGTCGCCTTCGGCCCCTGTGGAGGAAGGATCGCCGCGGAACACGTTGAGCACGATCACCGTGACGTTGTCGCGGCCGCCGTTCTCGAGCGCCGCATCGAGCATCGCCTGCACAGCCGGCGCCGGCTCGGGGTTCTCGGCGAGGAAGTGCGCGATACCGAAGTCGGTGAGCTCCTTGGTGAGACCATCCGAGCAGATCACGAATCGGTCGCCGTCGACGATCTCGATGCGCACGTAGTCGGGGGTCACCCCGTCGCTGGGGCCGACCGCACGGGTGATGACGTTGCCGTACGGGTGATTGTCGGCCTCTTCCGGGCTGAGCCGCCCCGCCGCGATGAGCTCTTGAACCACTGAGTGGTCGGTGGTGATCTGCACGAACGTCTCGTCCCGCAGCAGGTACACGCGCGAGTCACCGATGTTCAGCGACATGAACGCCTCGCGGGGACCGGAGGCATCCACGAACAGCCCCGTGACGGTCGTTCCCGTTCCCTCGTCCGTCGCGTCGGGGTGCGCGGCGATGTCCTTCACCGCGCGCGCGAGCGCCTTCTCGATGGCCTTCGTCGTGACCGGACCTCCGCCGAGCACCCCGCGCAGCCGGTCGATCGCGCTCGCGCTGGCGATCTCTCCGCCCACATGGCCGCCCATGCCATCGGCAACGATGAACAGCGGGAACTCGGCCAGCACCGCGTCTTGATTGACGTCGCGACGACGCCCCACATCGGTCGCCTCGGCCCACTCCAGCCGCACCTGCTGCCCGTCTTTGAGGGCGAACGCGCGCGCATGTCCCGAGATGTCACCCACGTGGTGTTGTCCCTTCGTCCGCACCTGACGTCCCGCGGCGTGCGCGGCGTCCCTCATCCTACTGGACGGCTCCAGCGACTCCGCGGGTCACGCAGCCGGATCGGCCGGGAGCGGGAAGATCGCATCGATCGCGTCGAGGTCGTCGTCGGTCGGCGTCCAGGCCGTCGCGGCGGCCGCATTCGCCGTCGCCTGCTCGGGCGTCGTCGCCCCCGCGATCACGCTGCACAGCGCCGGTTGCGCGAGCAGCCAGCCGAACGTGGCCTCGAGCATCGTGATGCCGCGCTCGTCGCAGAACCGCCGGTACGCATCCAGCGCGTCCCACGGGGCGTTCTCGTACACGTGCGGGCGCTGGCGCATGATGCGTGTGTCGGCCGGGGCACTGTCACGCGTGAACTTGCCGGTGAGCAGCCCGTTGTACAGCGGGAAGTACGGCAGGAAGCCGAGCCCGAACCGCTCTGCCGCCGGCAGCACCTCGCGCTCGGCGCCGCGCGCCAGCAGACTGTAGTGGTTCTGTGCCGACACGAACGGCACCGTGCGGCGGGCGTCGGCGATCAGCGCCGCCTCGGCGACCTGCCAGCCTGCGAAGTTCGAGTGCCCGAGGTAGCGCACCTTGCCCTCGCGCACGAGGTCGGAGAGGGCCTCGAGGGTCTCGGCGATGGGAGTGGCCGGGTCGGGCGTGTGCAGCTGGTAGAGATCGATCCGGTCGGTCTGCAGGCGGGTGAGGGATGCCTCGACCGCCTGCCGCACGGACGCGCGGGAGCCCTTGCTGCCGAGGAATCCCTTCGGGCTCGGTACCCCGCTGTGGCCGAACTTCGTCGCCAGCACCACCTCGTCGCGCCGACCCTGCAACGCCTGACCCATCAGCGTCTCGCTGAGCCCGGGCTCCTTGCCGTACATGTCCGCCGTGTCGAGCAGTGTGATGCCCGCATCGAGAGCGGCGTCGATCACCGCGCGCGTGCCTTCGAGCGACTCGGTGCGGCTGCCGGCACGGCCGAAGTTGTTGCAGCCGAGACCCGCCGCAGAGACGAGAAGTCCGGATTCGCCTACGCGGCGCGTTGCGTCAGTCATATGTTCCACGCTATCGGTGAATGCCGACGGCAACCGTAGACGAGAAGCCCCCCGCATCGCGAGGGGCTTCTCGATCGAGATCCCGATCAGACCTTCGGGGCCTCGGGGGGCTCGGGCGCTGCGGGCGGCTCTGGAGCGGCCGGGGGCACCGGAGGAGCGGCCGGCGGTGCGGGCGGAGTGGGCTGTGCCGGGGACTGCTGGCCCGCGGGCGGCGCGTACCCCTGCGGGGCCTCCTTGACAGGGTTCGCCGGGTAGCCGCCGGCGGGAACCTGGCTAGGGATGCCGGCCCAGGTGGTGTTGTCGGTGAGGAACTTGCCTGCCCACGGCGCCGCGGGGATCGCGGTGTTCCAGCGCGACTTGTCGAAGGCGTTGATGCCCATCCACACGATCGAGAGGAAGAAGTACAGGATGAGCCAGACGGCCTCCTTCTGCAGCTTCAGACCCACACGCCATGCGGCCATGAGCGTGTAGAGGAAGAGCGCGAGTCCGATCAGCCAGCCGAGCACCGGAATCCAGCCGAGCACGATCACGCCGCCCCACAGGGCGAGCAGCCACCACGGGTTGAGGTCGCCGAGCTTCACGAAGATCAGGGTGTTGTACGCGGGGATCCACGCCCGCCACTTTCCTTGGACGCCCGCCTTCTCGAAGATCTTCATCAAGAACCACGAGAAGATCACGTAGGCGATGACCGCGAAGATCAGCCAGCCGACGATCAGCCCCAAGTATGCGGCAGCGATGGCTGCACTGTATGAATCGGTGAGGGTGAATGCCATGGACGTCCTCCTGAAGTTTCGGTCGTGGCACGAGCACGGTCGCTTAATGCGCCGCAGACGCCACCCTACCCATAATCGGCACTCCCTGAAAAGAACCTGAGCGTATCGTGTCCGATCACGGCAGAGGTCATTCCACGACCAAGTTGCACTCCCCCGGTGTGCCCTGTCGCAGAACCAGGCCGGCACCGGTAGCCCAGCGCCGCAGCGCTGCGGGTGAACCGATCCTGGGCCGGGACTGTGCGAGCGCGCGCAGCAGTACCCCCTTCGCGTGCTTGTTGAAGTGGTTCAGCGCCCGGGTTGCTCCCGACTCGTCCTCGGTGACTACGCGCAGGAACACCGACGACACCTCGGCCGGAACCGGCCCGAGCGCGACGTACGCCTCCGAGCGCAGATCGAGCACGAAAGACGGCGACTGCTCTGCGAGCGCCGCCGTGACGGCATCCGCCCACACTCTCCGCAGTGAGCCGAGACCGGGAACCGACGCGTTCGCGGCCAGTCGATAGGCCGGAATGCCGTCCAGCGCGCCCACCGGCCCGAGCGGCGCCGAGTGGATGAGCACGTTGCGACCCAGCCAGCGCCGGGCGGTGGCGTCGAGGGATGCCGCGCCCAGCGCGTCGTAGAGCACCCCCGTGTAGCGATCGACGGCGGGGAGCGTCGGCGCCGTGCGCACGCGCGCGTTGACCTCCACCTGATCGAGCTGGCGGGCGCTGAGCTTCAGCACCCGGGCGGCGGCGTCCGGGTGCGCCGAGAGCTCTTCCAGAGCAGACAGCGCCGCCTCGCGCTGCGCGGCGAGGCCGGGCAACGCGAGGCGGTCGAGGTCGAGCGGTGCCCCGTCGCCGCCGGAGCGCTTCGTCTCCGACGGCGGCAGCAGGATCAGCATCCGGCTGCTATCAGATGAGCTGGGCGTGACCGGCGACGATCGTGACGACGTCGCCTTCCATCGAGAGGAATCCGTCGCGGGCGTCGGCCTTCACACGTTCGCCGTCCGTCCCCGTGATGCGTACCTCGCCCTCTGCGAGGATACCGAGAATCGGCTCGTGACCGGCCATGATGCCGATCTCGCCTTCGACGGTCTTGGCGACGACGATCGTCGCCTCTCCGGTCCAGACCTCCGCATCGGCGGAGACCAGGCTCACGCTGAGCGGCATGTCAGCCGTTCTCCTTCTGGATCTGCGCCCACTTCTCCTCCACGTCGCCGATGCCGCCGACGTTGAAGAACGCCTGCTCGGCGACGTGGTCGAAGTCGCCGCGGACGATCGCATCGAACGACTCGATGGTCTCCTTGATCGGCACCGTGGAGCCCTCGACACCCGTGAACTTCTTCGCCATGTAGGTGTTCTGCGAGAGGAACTGCTGGATGCGGCGTGCACGCGACACCACGATCTTGTCCTCTTCGGAGAGCTCGTCGACACCGAGGATCGCGATGATCTCCTGCAGTTCCTTGTTCTTCTGCAGGATCTGCTTCACGGCGGTGGCGACGCGGTAGTGGTCCTCGCCGATGTAGCGCGGGTCGAGGATGCGGCTCGTCGAGGCGAGCGGATCGACCGCGGGGTACAGACCCCTCGATGCGATCTCACGGCTCAGCTCGGTCGTCGCGTCGAGGTGGGCGAAGGTCGTCGCCGGTGCCGGGTCGGTGTAGTCGTCGGCGGGCACGTAGATCGCCTGGAGCGAGGTGATCGAGTGGCCGCGCGTCGAGGTGATGCGCTCCT
>NZ_JBKEAF010000121.1:0-8886 GCF_047971895.1 Microbacterium sp. | reverse complement strand
AGGCCGTGAACGGGATCATCGAGCTGCACCGCCGCCTCGCCCGCGGCTTCCGCAACCGGCACAACTACCGGCTCCGCATGCTCCTCGCCGCCGGCGGACTCACACCATAACCCCACCGGAAGTCCGAAGAGCCGGATAACCGGAGTCCTTTCGGAGTCCCAGCCGGTTTCAGCCAACGACGAAGCCCCGGCAGATCCTCAGATCTACCGGGGCTTTTCCGGTCGGGATGACAGGATTTGAACCTGCGACCCCTTGACCCCCAGTCAAGTGCGCTACCAAGCTGCGCCACATCCCGGTCGAGCTGCCCGTACGCGGACAACTCCCCTATCCTACCGGGTCTGCACCGGCTCATCGAACCGGGTGCGATGTCGGTCTCGGGGCGTACCCTCGACACATGCCGACGATCACAATCGAACCCGCCGCTGCAGGCCGCTTCGACGACGCAGAGCATGCGCTGACCGGTGGCGGTGGCGGCGCATCCTGTCAGTGCCAGTGGTGGATGCTGCGCAATCGGGACTTCGACGAGACCACCCGCGAGCAGCGCACGGACATGCTGCGAGCCGAGTTCGACCGCGCACCGGCCCCCGGTCTGATCGCCTACGTCGACGGCGAGGCCGCGGCCTGGGTGCGCGTCGGACCGCGCACCGCGCAGCAGCGGCTTGCCCGCACCCGCGTCTTCGCCGCGTCGCCCGAGCCGTGGGAGGACGACAGCGTGTGGGCCGTCACGTGCTTCGTGATCCATCGCGACCACCGCGGCCTCGGCCTGACCGCGCCGCTGCTCGATGCCGCTGTCGCCCACGCCCGCGAGAGCGGGGCCCGCCTCGTCGAGGCCTGTCCGATCGACACCGCCGTGACCCGCACGCCGGTGAACGATCTGTTCGTCGGCGTTCTCGCGAGCTTCCTCGCCGCCGGGTTCCACGAGGTCGCTCGCCCCCGCCCCGACCGCGCGATCGTGGCCTACGACCTCGCCGGCTCCTGATGAGGGTGGCCCCGGTGACCGCAGCATCCGCCCGCGTCGACGCGTGGCTGTGGGCCGTGCGCGTGTACAAGACACGCTCCGCGGCGACTACTGCATGCCGCGCTGGGCATGTGCGCGTCAACGGTGACCGGGCCAAGGCGGCGCAGCACGTGCGACCCGGTGACGAACTGCGCGTGCGCATCGCGGGGTTCGATCGTCACCTCATCGTCCGCACGCCGATAGTCAAGCGCGTCGGTGCGGCACTCGTCGCCGAGGCGATGGAGGATCGCACACCACCGAGGGATCCCGCGCCAGTGATCGCTCAGCGCGATCGCGGCGCCGGTCGGCCCACCAAGCGTGAACGCCGCGAGATCGATCGGCTGCGTGGCCGCCCCTCGACAAGCTCGGGGAGCGGATGAGTCGGGCCCGCGGAGCGGATGAGTCGGGCTCGGGAACGGATGAGACAGTCTCGAAGAACGGGTCGAAGAGTGGCGTCGTCAGGCATCGAAGAGAGTCAACAGCCACCCCGCACCGCGCACCGCGGCGCCGGCATTCTGCACTCGCTGTGCCAGCCCGCGATCACTGGTGACGACAGTCACCGCACGACCGTCTGCCACGAGCCGTGCGGCATCGGCGGCGATCGTGTCGTCACCCGCACCGCGTGCCCGTACCACGGCGACCCCGTCGACGTCCTCCGCGGCGCGGGCTTGCCCTTCCAGCACGACGGTCCACGACGGAAACCAGGTGTCTTCGGTGAGGTCGAGCGCCGCGGCGGGCACACCGGCATCCACCACTCTCGACACGCGCGCAAGCAGCCGGTCCGCCGCGCCCGCCCGGTCCTTCCACCACCCGTCCGGCACCGATCCGACCACGTTCGCCGCATCGACGACGATCGCTGGTCGCACAGCGAGCAGACCGCGCAGCCGCTCCCACGCCGCCGCGAACCCGGGGTGCAGCGGTCGATCAGACACGGCCTCGACCGGAACCCACTCCAGAGCGACAGATTCGGGGTCGCTGATCGTCGGTTCGAAGGGCTCGATCACGTCGCCGACGACCGTCGTGTACGACCAGATCTGCAAGTCGAGCACGCTCACGACGCGCAGCCGGATCGACCCATCCGGCACGCCGGCCTCCTCCTGCGCCTCGCGCAGCGCGCCGGCCCGAGCAGACTCCCCCGCGTGGCGGGCGCCGCCCGGCAGGCCCCACGTGCCACCGAAATGGCTCCACGACACGCGGTGCTGCAGCAGCACACCATGATCCGGGTCGACGGCGAGCAGCCCGGCAGCGCCGAAGCGCCCCCAGTACCGGTCCCCCGACTCGGCCACGACCCAGGCATCGCCGGGGTCGCGTGGCCCTCGGGGGCGCCGCGACTCACCGTTCTCGGGCGGGACGATCGTCACCGGTCCAGCCTGTCACACGTTGCGGCTACCGCTTGCGGCGCTCGCGCACGCGCATGTTGATGACGATGGGCGTCCCCTCGAAGCCGTAGATCTCACGCAGACGCCGCTGGATGAACCGGCGGTAGCCGGCATCCAGGAACCCGCTCGTGAACAGCACGAACGTCGGTGGCCGCGTGCCGGCCTGTGTGCCGAACAGGATGCGCGGCTGCTTCCCACCCCGCACGGGGTGAGGGTGCTCGGCGACGAGCTCGGTGAGGAACGCGTTGAACTTCCCCGTCGGGATGCGCGTGTCCCACGACGCCAGCGCCGTCTCCAGCGCCGGCACCAGTTTGTCGAGGTGGCGACCGGTGCGCGCCGAGAGGTTGACCCGCGGGGCCCACGCCACATGCGCGAGATCCTGCTCGATCTCCCGCTCGAGGTACCGTCGGCGGTCGATGTTCTCCATGTCGGCGTCGTTCAGCCGGTCCCACTTGTTGAACGCGAGCACGAGCGCCCGGCCCGACTCGATCACGAGGTCGACGATGCGGATGTCCTGCTCGCTGATCGGCTGCGTCACATCGAAGACGACGATGGCGACCTCGGCCTTCTCCAGCGCGGTGGAGGTGCGCAGCGACGCATAGAAGTCCGCGCCCTGCTGCAGATGCACGCGGCGGCGGATGCCCGCCGTGTCGACGAACCGCCACAGCGTGCCGCCGACCTCGACGACCTCGTCGACGGGGTCACGGGTGGTGCCGGCCAGCTCGTTGACGACGACCCGTTCCTCTCCCGCCGCCTTGTTGAGCAGCGACGACTTGCCGACGTTGGGCCGACCGAGGATCGCCACCCGGCGCGGGCCGCCGATCTCGTGCTTGGCGACGGCGGATGTCTCCGGCAGCACCTTCAGGACGGCGTCGAGCAGGTCGGCCACGCCGCGGCCGTGGATGGCCGACACCGCGTACGGCTGATCGAGACCCAGGTTCCACAGCGCGGCGGCCTCGGGCTCCTGGCGGGCGTCGTCGATCTTGTTGGCCACCAGGAACACCGGCTTGCCGCTGCGCCGCAGCAGCTTCACGACATGCTCGTCGGTCGAGGTGGCGCCGACCATGGCGTCGACGACGAACAACACCACGTCGGCCAGGTCGATCGCGACCTCGGCCTGCGCGGCGACGGAGCGGTCGATGCCCTTGGCATCCGGCTCCCAGCCGCCCGTGTCGACCAGCGAGAAGCGTCGATCGTTCCACTCGGCCTTGTAGGTCACGCGATCGCGGGTCACCCCCGGCGTGTCTTCGACGACGGCTTCGCGACGGCCCAGGATGCGGTTGACCAGCGCAGACTTGCCGACGTTCGGGCGTCCGACGATCGCCACCACCGGCAGTGCCGGCAGGTACTCGATGCCGTCGTCGCCCGCGGCGAGACCGGCAAGCAGTTCGGCGTCCTCCTCGTCGAGCTCGTAGTCGGCCAGCCCTTGCCGCAGCGCAGCGGCACGCTGCTCGGCGAGCTCATCGTCGATGCCGGCCAGTGTCTGCTGCAGGTCGTCCGGCCGCGCCAGATACTCGTCGTCGCTCATGATGTCTCCTCGACGGGCTCGGAAAGCGGGGGAAGCAGGGCGAGCACGGCCTGCACGGCCTGCTCGAGATCCAACTCGGTCGAGTCGACGACCGCCACACCGGGTGCCGCGACGAGGAAGTCGACGACCTGGGAGTCCGACGCGTCGCGTCGATGCAGCGCGGCGGCGACGGCGGCGGCATCCACGTTCGTCAGCTCTCCGCTACGGCGAGCCGCGCGCACGTCGGGCGCGGCGGTGAGCAGCACGCGCACGGGCGCATCGGGAGCGACGACGGTCGTTATGTCGCGCCCCTCGATGACGATGCCGGGCGTGTCGACGGTGGCCGCGAGGGCGCGGAACGCCTCGTTGACCGCTGTGCGCACCGCGGGAACCCGGGCGACGCCGCTGACGGCGTCGGAGACCCGCGGCTCGCGGATGTCGGCGGTCACGTCGGTGTCGCCCACGCGCACCCAGAACGCGTCCGGGTCCAGCGAGATGGTCCAGTGGAAGTCGTCGGATGCCTGCATCACGGCGTTCTCGTCGGCGGTGTCGGCCGCGCGCGCGAGCACGTGCCAGGCCAGGGCCCGGTAGACCGCGCCCGTGTCGAGGTAGCCGTAGCCGCGGCGGCGCGCCACCTCCTTGGCGACGCTGGACTTTCCGCTGCCGGCCGGCCCGTCCATCGCAATGACGAGACGCGGGCTAGTCATTCATGCTCGCAATCTGCCATCCGCGCTGCTCGAGGCCCGCCTGGGCGCGGCCCGCGACGCCGGGGGCGACGCTGATCTCGGCGAGACCGAACTGCGCACCCGGCGAGTGCTCCAGGCGAAGGTCCTCGACGTTGACGTCCAGCTCGCCCAGCTCACCGAACAACCGGCCCAGCTGGCCCGGCGTGTCGTCGACCATGACGACCACGGTCTCGAACCGGCGGCGCAGCTGCCCGTGCTTGCCCGGCAGCCGCAGCACGCCCTCGTTGCCGCGCCGGATCGTGTCGGCCACGGCACGGCGCGAACCGGCGGCATCGGGCCTGCGCAGCGCCTCGGCGACGGCGCCGAGGTCGGCGGCGAGCGCGTCGAGCGCGTCGACCACCGGCGCGGCGTTCGCCCCGAGGATCTGCACCCACAGCTCGGGGGCCGATGCGGCGATGCGCGTCGTGTCGCGCACACCCTGCCCAGCCAGCTCGAGCGTTCCCTCGTCGACATCGCGGAACCGCCCGGCGAGCAGGCTCGCCACCAGCTGGGGCACGTGCGAGGTGAGCGCGACCGCGCGATCGTGCTCTTCGGGGGTGAGCTCGACGGGCATCGCGCCCAGGTCCAGCGCCAGCCCCTCGACGACCGCGAGATCGGATGCCGGCGTCTCCTCGTCCCGGCAGATGACCCACGGCCGCCCGACGAAGATGTCGGCGCGCGCGGCGATCGCGCCGCCGCGCTCGCGGCCGGCGAGCGGGTGCGAGCCGATGTAGTGCGTGAGGTCGGCGCCGCGCTCGCGCAACGCGCGCAGCGGCTCGAGCTTCACGCTCGTGACATCCGTCACCACCACGCCGGGGTGCGCGGTGAGCTCTGCCTCGATGACGTCGGCGGCCACATCGGGCGGGACGGCCACGACGATCAACGAGGGAGCGTCGTCCGCGCGGGCGGCCCGTCCGGCACCGTAGTCCACGGCCAGCCGCAGCTGCGCGGGCGACGCATCGACCAGCGCCACGTCGATGCCCAGCCGCGTGAGCGCATGCCCGATGCTCGCACCGAGCAGTCCGGCACCCACGATGCGCACGGTTCCCGACGTGCGCGCGGCGAGCCTGCGCGCACGCGGATCGATCGTATCGCTCACTCGGTCTCCTGTGGGGCCCCTGGCGGTGTGGAATCACCCGCCTCGTGGCGGGCCAGGGTCAGCAGCGCGCCGCGTTCCACTTTAGTCAACTCCCGTGCCCGGCCCGCTGGCAGCGTTCCCAGATGCAGCGGGCCGAACTGGCGGCGGACGAGTTCGACGACGGGATGCCCGACCGCGGCCATCATGCGCCGCACGATGCGGTTGCGCCCGGAGTGCAGTGTGAGCTCAACGAGACTGCGGTCGCGCGAGGCATCCAGCAGCCGCGCCTTGTCGGCGGAGATCGGGCCGTCCTCCAGGGCTATGCCCTTCGTCAGCCGTGCGATGGTCTGCGCGGTGACGCGCCCCTCGACCTTCGCGATGTACACCTTCGTGACCCCGAACGACGGATGCGCGAGCACGTGCGCCAGCTCGCCGTCGTTGGTGAGCACGAGCAGACCGCTGGTGTCGGCATCCAGCCGGCCCACGTTGAACAGCCGCTCGGGCCACTCCGCGGTGAAGCGGCGCAGGTCGGGCCGGCCGCGGTCGTCCTTCATCGAAGAGACCACGCCGGTGGGCTTGTTCAGCACGACATAGCGCTTGGTGGCATCCAGCTGCACCGCCGTCCCGTCGACGTCGACGAGATCCTTCTCGGGGTCGATGCGCGAGCCCAGCTCGGTCACGACGGTGCCGTTGACCCGCACGCGACCCTCGACGATGTATTGCTCGGCGACGCGGCGCGAGGCGACGCCGGCGCCTGCCAGCACCTTCTGCAGGCGCTGCCCCGGCGAGCTGGTGTCCCCCGACTCTGCCGCGCTCATCGCACGTACCCGTCGCCGGCCGCGTCCGCCACCTCGTCGGCGCCGTCGAGCAGCGGTGAGATCTTCGGCAGCTCGTCGAGGGAGTTGATGCCGAGATGCACGAGCAGCTCGTCGGTCGTGCCGTAGTTGATCGCACCGGTCTCGGCATCGGTGAACAGTTCGGTGATGAGTCCGCGTGCGAGCAGGGTGCGCACGACCGAGTCGACGTTGACCGCGCGGATCGACGCGACCTGGCCGCGGGTGATCGGCTGCTTGTAGGCGATCACGGCGAGAGTCTCCAGTGCGGCCTGGGACAGGCGCGACGGGGCCTGCGCGCCCACGAACTCGGCGATGAGGTCGTCGTGGTCCGCACGCACGTAGACGCGCCATCCGCCGCCCACCTCGCGCAGCTCGAATGCGCGCCGGGGGCCGCCGGCCTTGCCGTCGTAGTCGTCGGCGAGCGCTTCGATCGCCTGTCGCACGGCAGGCACTGGCGCGCCGACGGCGGTCGCCAGCGCGACCAGGCTCTGCGGCTCGTCGACGATCAGCAGGATCGCCTCGAGGCGCCGGGTCACATCGCTATCTGTCATAGTCGGCACCCAGCGTAGCGAGAGACTCGGTAGACCAGTGCTCGGCCGTCCACCGCAGTGTCAGCTCGCCGAGGGGTTCGACCTGTTCGAACGAGATGGCCGCGTGCCGGTACAGCTCGAGGATCGACAGGAACCGCGCGACGACCACACCGGGTTGATCCACGCCCGCGACCAGTTCCCGGAAGGTGAGCGACTCGGCCTCGCGCAGCAGGGTGACCACCACCGCCGCCTGCTCACGGATGCTGACCAGCGGCGCGTGCAGGTGATCGACGCCGACGTGCGGGATCTCCTTCGGTGTCATGGCCAGCAGCGCCAGTGCGGCGAAGTCGTCGGCCGACAGCGTCCATACGAGCTCGGGCACGGCCTGCCGGTACTTCGTCTCCAGGGGCACGGCACGGGTGTGCCGGTTCTCCTCGGCGGTGAGCTGAGCGGCGAACCAGGCCGAGACCTCCTTGAAGGCACGGTATTGCAGCAGGCGGGCGAACAGCAGGTCGCGGGCCTCGAGCAGCGCGACGGACTCGGCGTCGACGAGCTCCCCCTGGGGAAGCAGCCCGGCGACCTTCATGTCGAGGAGGGTGGCGGCGACGACGAGGAACTCGGATGCCTCATCGAGCTCGTCATCGGGGCCCAGCTCCTTGAGGTACGCGATGAACTCGGCGGTCACCTGCGACAACGCGACCTCGGTGATGTCGAGCTCGTGCTTGGACAGCAGGGTCAGCAGCAGGTCGAAGGGCCCGTCGAACACCCCGAGCGAGACCCGGAACCCCTCGCTTCCGGCACCGGTTCCCGAGCTCGTCGCGCCGGTTCCCAAGCTTGTCGCGCCGGTTCCCGAGCTCGTCGAGGGATCAGGCGACGGCACCACGTGCGACCAGCTCTCGCGCCAATCGCCGGTAGGCCTGTGCGGCGGCGTGCCCGGGCGCGAACTCGGTGATCGGCACGCCCGATACGGAGGCGTCGGGGAACTTCACCGTGCGCCCGATCACGGTCTCGAGCACGTCGTCGCCGAAGGCCTCGACGACGCGTTCGAGCACCTCCCGTGAGTGCAGGGTGCGGGCGTCGTACATCGTGGCGAGCAGGCCGTCCAACGTCAGGCTGGGGTTGAGTCGATCGCGCACCTTGTCGATGGTCTCGATCAGCAGCGCCACCCCGCGCAGCGCGAAGAACTCGCACTCGAGCGGCACGACGACGCCGTGGCTGGCCGTGAGCGCATTCACGGTGAGCAGACCGAGCGAGGGCTGGCAATCGATGAGGATGACGTCGTAGTCGGGTGCCAGCTTGCGCAGCACGCCCGAGAGGATCGACTCGCGCGCGACCTCGCTGACCAGCTGCACCTCGGCGGCCGACAGGTCGATGTTCGCCGGGATGACGTCGAGGTTCTCGACCGCCGTCGGCACGATGGCGGTGTGCGGGTCACGCCTGCTGTCGATCAGCAGTTCGTAGATCGTGGGCACGTCGTGCGTGGGGATCGCGAGTCCGGCCGACAGCGCGCCCTGCGGGTCGAAGTCCACGGCGAGCACCTTGCGCCCGTAGTCGGCCAGCGAGGCGGCGAGGTTGATCGTCGTGGTGGTCTTGCCGACGCCGCCCTTCTGGTTGCACAGCGCGATGATGCGCGCCGGTCCGTGCCCGATGAGCGCGGGGGGCGTCGGGAAGCCGTGGTACGGACGGCCGGTGGGCCCGAGGGGGGTGTCGTCCTTGGTCTTGACCACGGTGCTCCTGACTCTTGCTGCATCGATTCTAGCGATGCGCGCTCCCGGTCACCGGGCACGCGGGTGGGATGTCACGTACACATCGCGCAGTGCATCGACGCTGACGT
>NZ_JBKEAF010000107.1:0-29682 GCF_047971895.1 Microbacterium sp. | reverse complement strand
GATACCTCATGGCCCACGCGGCGATCCGGGCGCTCAATGAACGGCTCCGCACCGGGAGGAGCAGCAGCGCCGCACTCTCACTGGCCCGCACCGCCCGCCTGCTCACCAACACCGGCACCTCCGAACCCGACATCCCGATCCGCGCGGACAACCGGCACGACACTGCGCAGTCCGTCGAGCACACCAGTTGGGGTCCCGCCCGCAGACTCCGCGCGCCGCTGACGATCGACGGCGTCGACATCCGCACCGCACTCCCCGCCCGCGACCTCGGCAGCGACCCCGCCGTGTGGTGAGTCCGGGGCGCTGTTCGGGAAGCTCGGCCTCGCTCAGAACGACGGTAACCGCAGGGTGCGCGCCGTCCTGACCTACCTATCGAACAGGTAGTAACTCAGAGAAAGAACACGCCCCGAGCCGACTCAACAGTAGCGACCGCCTGCCGAGGTGTCGATCCAGATGCCGTCGACGAGCACTGCGTGGTAGATCGTCTTGACCGGTCCCAGCCGTGGGACAAGATCCCAGCACCGCGCGCTGTGACGGCGGAAGGACCGCGCTGAGGCGGTGCCGTTGGTCTCGGCCTGGGTGTTCTTCCCGACCAGCCACAAAACGAACCGGCGCGAGTCGTTCGCGCGGGTCCGGTGCCACCGAAGCCGTGGTGTCGTCGAGGACATCGCAGAAGCGGTCAGCCCCTGGTGGCTTGCACGATCTGCTTCGGCGAGTGTCGCCTTGGGGCGTGGCGATCTCGATCGCGACGGCATCCATGTAGCTGTTGCTGAAGAACAGGAACGAATCCTCCGCCGCGATAGGCGCTGCCATCGCCATAAGTCGAGTTCCGCCCGCGTCGGCCAAAGCGGATGCCGCCCATGCGCCGTAAACTTGGAGCATGACCTTGGCGGAACTGATCGAGAAGGCGCGGGAACTCACCCCTGCCGATCGGGTGAAGCTCGCCCACGAGATCCTCGACAGCGTCGACGAGCCTGACGCGCCAGACCCTGTCATCGATGCAGCGTGGCAGGCTGAGTTCCGTCGGCGCATCGATGACATCGAGAGTGGCCGGGTTCGGCTCGTTGACGGTCGCGAGACCATGAGCATCGCCCGGGCACGAATCGCAGAGCGCCGCGCGCAGCAGAGCGCGTGATTGCGGGCAACTGGCGCGAGCATCCCGAAGCTCGCGCCGAACTTTTCGCCGAGTCCGACCGCCTCCCCGTCGACGTCGCAGAACAGCTCATCGCCAGTGCCGAGAGCGCCGTCGATGACATACTCGAAGCCCCAGACTCCTGGCCGAGGGTGCTCTACTGGGATGAACCTCCACCACTGCGGCGCCGGAAGGTCAAGCCGTTCCACATCAACGTCGTCTACTACGTCGCCGGCAACGAGGTCCGACTGGTCGCATACGTGCACGAGCGTCGTATGCCCATGTGCGGGACACGCTCGCCGTCGCCCCGGCGGGGCAGATCGCTCGTGAGCCGCTTGCGCTGCGCCCAGGTGTGTCGACCGACGGCGCTCGCTCGCGTGTGCGACGGGAGCGTGTGCGATTGGCTACGGTCATCGCAGACGAGCAGCTCGTGGGGTCGTGGCGCTCGACGATCTGCTGCGCGAGGTGCTCCCCGGCTCGGGAGCACCGGATTCGTGCACCCGCGAGACAGGGAATTCACTGTGAGCCGGAGATCCCGTTGAACGTGCGGTACACGGCGCGCTCGAAGTCGGCCACGGCGGTCGCGGCCGGTGGATCGAAGAAGGGCAGGGACTGCGTCGTCCAGACGGCGGCGACACCCGTGGCGCGGTCGACCCAGTAGAAGACGTTCGCCAAGCCCGCCCACGACAGCGAGCCGGCACGCCGCCCGCAGGGAACATCGTCGTCGTTGACCAGGAACGAGTACGCCCACGACTTGCGCGCACCGGGCAGGAACTCCACCGCGCGGGTGAGCGCCGGGATGGCCGCCGGCAGCGGAGTGACCTCGAGCCCCGGAACACCCCGGACGGCCCACGCGATCGTCTCGGGACGCAGGACCCGACCGCCGGGCGCAGAGCCGTCGCCGAGCCACACGCGAAGGAATGCCAGGTAGTCGTCGACGGTGGAGAAGAGCCCCTGCCCACCCAGGTCGAGCTCGGGCACGGCGGGCGGCTCGCCGCGCGTCGCCGTCATCGCGCCGTCGAGACCGCGTCGGTGCAGGGTCATGAGCCGCGCGTGCAGCGCGGGCGGCAGCTCGAACGACGTGGAGGTCATCGTGCACGGTGCGAAGATGCGTTCGCGGAAGACATCCTCCAGCCGCTGTCCGCGCAGCTCGGCGACGATGAGCCCGAGCCAGTCCAGCGAGATACCATACGTCCACCGCTCACCCGGCTCGTGCAGCAGGGGCGCGTGCAGCCCGTCGCGCAGCGGCGTCGCCGACCGGCGCGCGCGACGGGCGCGCGCCAACACCGCGTAGCGGCGGTCGAACATGTCGTACGCGAGTCCCGAGGTGTGCAGCAGCAGCATACGGGCGGTGATCTCTCGCACGGGCGGCCGTGTGCGCGCCGTGCCGTCGTCGTCGATCGCTTCGAGCACCTCGAGCTCGCCGATCGCGGGCAGGTACGTGCGTGCGGGTGCGTCGAGATCGAGCAGTCCGTCCTCGACGCACTGCAGCGCAGCCGTGGCCGTGACTGCTTTGGTCGCGGAGTGCAGGGCGATGACGGCGTCGGATGCCACGGGCTCACCCGTGTCGAGCGAACGGACACCGGCCGCGGCACGCCACAGGGTGCGCGAAGCATCCGTCACTCCTGCGACCACCCCCGGGAGTCCTGCCGCGACCGCGGCGCGCAGCGCCTCCTCGCGTGCGTCGATGCCCGTCATCGGATACCTCCCGCATCGACCCTACGTGACCGCCGCGGTCCGCTCGGTCGCCGTGTTCCTCGCCGCCCGGCCCCGCGCACGTCGGTAGGTCGGGGGTGTCTGCGCCCGTCACCGCCCGCATCTACGCACACTCCCGCCCGCACCCCGACTGGCTGGCCCACATCGTCGGCGTTCTGCGGCGGCAGCCGCCTGACCGACTATCTGGGGGAGCGGTGGTACATCGGTGGATGCGCGTGCGCGATCGTGTCGACCGCACCAACGCGGGTATCCACGACGGAGCCGGCGCGCTGCGCGCGGCCGACGATCCCGATTCGCCGGTCGGGGAGACCGGCTGACCCCTGTGGACGACGCGGCGCGTGCCGCACGACGCGCCGCCTACGCTCGACGACGTGTCTGCCACCGTCATCGCCCCGCTCGCGGTGTACATCGTGTTCGGCGTGTGGGGAGCCATCCTCGCCATCGTCGACGTGCGCACGCACCGTCTGCCGAACGCACTCGTCCTGCCCGCATACCCGGTGGGGCTCGCGCTGCTCATCGTGGCCGAGACCACGGGCGCGCAGGCTGCAGGACTGCCCACCGCGCTCGGGGCGATGCTCACCGGGTTCGCCGTCTTCTTCGGCATCGCGATGATCAGTCCGGGCGCGCTCGGCGGTGGCGACGTCAAACTCGCCGGGGCACTGGGTCTCATGCTCGGCTGGCTCGGCTGGAACGCGCTGGGCGTGGCTGCCGTCGCGACCTTCCTGCTGGCCGGTGCGTATGCCGTGGTGGCGATGCTCGCACGCCGAGCCGCACGGGACACCCGCATCGCCTTCGGCCCGTTCCTCGTGATGGGCAGCTGGGTCGGGGTGGCCGCGGCCTGGCCGGTAATCTGACCACATGGCTGCCCGCTCGACCCGTGCGCCGCTCGCGCGGCTCATCGCCTGGGTGCTGACGCTGAAACCCGTGCGTGCGTTTCTGCTGTACAGCGAGAAGCGTGGGCCGATGCTGGCCGATAGCGTCACGTACCGGGCGCTGTTCTCGGTGTTCGCCGCCGTGCTTCTCGGCTTCTCGGTCGCAGCCCTGTGGCTCGCCGAGAACCCCGTGGCATGGGGTGCACTCGTCGACGCACTCGATGCCGCCATTCCCGGACTCGTCGGCACGATCATCGACCCGGCCGAGATCCAGTCGCCGTTCGGCCTCACCCTCGCCGGCATCATCTCGCTCGTCGGTCTGGTGGTGGCGGCGATCGGCGCCATCGGATCGCTGCGCGTGGCACTGCGCACGATCGCCGACAAGGTGCACGACGATGTGGCCGCCGTGTGGGTCATCGTGCGCAACCTGCTGCTGGCCGCCGCGATCGGAGTGGGACTGGCGGCATCGGCCGCCGCCACCTTCTTCGGCACGGCACTGGTCGGATCGGTGCACGGCTGGCTGGGGCTCAACGACGCCGTCTCGCGCTGGGCCACGTGGGGCGTCGGGCTGATCGTGACGCTCGCCCTCGACACCGGCGTCGTGGCGCTGCTCTTCGTCGTGCTGTCCGGTGTGCGCGCCTCGGCGCGGGTGCTGTGGCCGGGAGCACTGCTCGGCGGTGTGGCGCTTGCCGTGCTGCAGCAGCTGTCGGGGCTGTTCGTCGGCGGCGCGGCATCCAATCCGCTGCTGGCCTCCTTCGCCTCGCTCATCGCCCTGCTGCTGTGGTTCAACCTGTCGGCGCAGGTCGTCCTGCTCGCAGGGGCCTACATCGTGACCGGCATCGAGGAGCAGCACGACAGTGTGCGCGCGAGGCACGGGGCCGCGACGCTCGCCCAGCGGCGGGTACGCCGCGCTGAAGACGCCGTGCGCGTGGCAACGGACGAGCTGGACAGTGCCCGGGCCGACGCGACCAGGGAGCACGAGCACCTCGCGGCGAAGCGCGGCGCGGGAATCGAGCGCACTACGCTGTAGCCGAGGAGGACATATGGCAATCGCACGTCTGCACGGAGGGCCCCTCGACGGGCAGCTGCTGCCGCTCGAAGACGAGACCCTCGACCAGCTCATCGCGCCGTACGGCGAAGGGCAGATCCTGTACCGGCGCGAAGGCGCGCCGGAGAACACCGGACCGCACGACGGCCCCACAACCGCCGACTTCCACTACGCGGGATCCACCGAGGACATCAACCCCGACTCCGACGGCCGCGACGAGTGAGCACAGCCGGGCCCACGCGATCGGTCGAGGTCGAGGCGAAGGTCGACGTCGAGGTCGACACGCCGTTGCTCGACCTCACGTCACTGCCCGGGGTCGTGACTGTCGGCGCCGCAGAGGTGCGGTCGCTCGATGCCCGCTACCTCGACACCGCACGGCTCGTGCTGGCCGCCCACGGCGTCGCGCTGCGCCGGCGCACCGGAGGCGGCGATGCCGGCTGGCACCTGAAGGGCCCGCTCGTGGACGGCGGACGCACCGAGGTGCACTGGCCCCTCGGCGACCCGAACGAACCGCCCGCGGGCGTGTATGACGAGCTCTCGCGCGTGATCGCCGAGCCGCTCGACGCACTTGGGCCCATCGCCCGCATCCGCAACGAGCGCACCGCATTCGTGCTCTACAGCGAAGAAGGCAACCCGATCGCCGAGTTCGCCGACGACCACGTCGACGCCCTCGATCTGCGCACCGGAACGGAGCGGCGCTGGCGGGAGTGGGAACTCGAGCTGCTCGGCGGGACGCCGTCCGCCCCACCAGACGTGCTGCGCGCCTTCGTGCACGTCGCACAGGCTGTCGGCGCACAGCCCGCCGCGAGCACATCCAAGCTCGCGCGTGCGCTGGGCCGTTGAGGCGGCCGCGCCGATCAGAGGTTGATCATGTGGCCGGTCAGGCCGTGGAACGCCTCCTGCAGCGCCTCGGAGAGCGTCGGGTGCGTGTGCACGTTGCGTGCGGCCTCGAGCGCGGTGAGATCCCACTTCTGCGCGAGCGTCAGCTCGGGCAGAAGCTCCGAGACGTCGGGGCCGATGAGGTGACCGCCGAGAAGTTCGAGGTGCTCGGCATCGGCGACGAGCTTGACGAAACCGATAGGCTCACCGAGTCCGTTCGCCTTGCCGTTCGCCGAGAAGGGGAACTTCGCGACCTTCACGTCGTATCCCGCCTCGCGCGCCTGCTCCTCGGTGAGTCCGAACGAGGCGACCTGCGGGTTGCAGAACGTGGCGCGCGGCATCATGCGGTAGTCGCCCAGCGCCATGGTCTCGGCCTTGCCGATCGTCTCGGCGGCGACCACGGCCTGGGCCTCGGCCACGTGCGCCAGCTGCAGCTTCGCGGTGACATCGCCGATCGCATAGATGTGGGGCACCGACGTGCGCATGACGTCGTCGATGTCGATGGCGCCGCGGTCGGTGAGGGTGACACCGGTGTTCTCCAACCCGTAGCCCTCGACGTTCGCGGCGAAGCCGATCGACATGAGCACCTTGTCGGCGTCGATCGACCCCTGCGATCCGTCCTTCGCCGTGTACGCCACCGTGACACGGTCGCCGTGGTCGGTGACCGACTCGACCTTCGTCGACGTGAGGATCTCGACGCCGAGCTTCTTGTACTGCCGCGCGATCTCCTTCGACACGTCTGCATCTTCGTTCGGAAGTGCGCGGTCGAGAAATTCGACGATCGTGCACGAGACGCCGTAGTTGGCCAGCACGTACGCGAACTCCATGCCGATCGCGCCGGCGCCCACGATGACGATCGACTTCGGCAACTCGCGAGCGAGGATCTGCTCCTCGTACGTCACGACATTGGCGCTGAGCGCGATGCCCGGCAGCAGCCGCACCTTCGAGCCGGCAGCGATGATCGCGTTGTCGAACGTGACGTCTTCGGTGCTGCCGTCGCTGCGGGTGACCGTGATCGCGTGGGGGCCGGTGAACGACCCGCGCCCCTCGTACTCGGTCACCTTGTTCTTCTTCATGAGGTAGTGGATGCCCTTGACATGGGTCTCTGCGACCGTGCGGCTGCGGTCCCATGCCGCGCCGAAGTCGAAGTGCACGTCGCCCGAGATCCCGAACAGGTCGGCCTTGTGCGTGAAGGTGTGGGCGAGGTCGGCGTTCTTGAGCAGCGCCTTGGATGGGATGCACCCGACGTTGAGGCAGACGCCGCCCCAGTACTTCTCTTCGATGATCGCGACCGACAGGCCGAGCTGGGCGGAGCGGACGGCTGCGACATACCCGCCGGGGCCTGCGCCGAGGATGACGACGTCGTAGTGAGGCATGGCTCCAGCCTAGTCGCCCGCCCGCCGATCGCCGCCGGTCGCACCGGCACCGCGAGCGCGCACGACCAGCAGGTAGACGATCGCGCCGAGCACGCCGATCACGAGGACGCCGATGATCGCCCAGACGAACACGGGAACGCCTTGCTGCTCGGCCGGCGGGGCCGCGGGTACCGCGGATACGGTGGGTGTCGGCTCGGCCGTGGCGGACTGCTCCACGGTCGGCGAGGGCGATGCGGTGGGTGAGGGCGTCGCGGTGGCGACCGTGAACACGAAGGCGCCGTCGATCGGATGCCCGTCGCTGGAGACGACCTTCCAGACCACCTCGAATTCGCCCTCGACAGCGGCAGCTGCGTCCAGCGACTGGGTCACCGTGACACCCGCCACGACCGGGTCGCCCGTGCTGACGAGCGCGCCCGAAGCATCCGTCACCTCCACGACCGCGGCACCCTCGTCGGCCAGCACCTCTGCGCTGAGGGTGAGCACCACCTGCTCAGGGACCGCGGCCACGGTGGCATCCGCCCCGGGGTCGCTGCCCACGAGCTGATCGTGCGCGGCTGCCGGGGCAGCGAAGACGAAAACCGCCGCCGCGGCGAGGCCGACGGCGGCGAAGAAACCGGAGACAGATCGAAGAGACATCCCCTCTAGCCTACGCGTGCCTCGCTCCGGTCGGTCACCGCTCGAAATCGGCCCTTTCGCGTGCCGCCCGATCGGATAGTCTGTCTGGCGAGAGGAGGACGAGCGTGTCAGAAGACGACTACCGCAGGCCCGACTCCGGGGGTATCCGCCGGGAACCGGACGGGTCGAACGGACGCGAGGGGACCCACGACACCACGCAGACGTTCGGGCATGATTCGGATCTGTCGTTCGTGCCGTTCGGGCACGAGCTCAGCGACGTCGAGCTCGAGGCCATCGAGGCGCTGCCGACGGGCGCTGCCCTGCTCATCGTCCGTTCGGGCCCCACCGCCGGTGCACGGTATCTGCTCGACACCGACGTGATGACCGTCGGACGGCACCCGGAAGCCGACATCTTCTTCGACGACGTGACCGTCTCGCGCCGGCACGCAGAGGTCACCCGCCACGGCGGCACCTTCGAGATCATCGACCAGCGTTCACTCAACGGGACGTACGTGAACGGCGAGCGCGTCGATCGCGGCGTGCTCGTCAACGGGGCCGAAGTGCGGATTGGAAAGTTCCGGCTGAACTTCTTCTCGTCGCCCGCCGATCTCAGCCCGGCAGCCGCCGGATGATGACCCCCGCCACCGCCCGCGAACGCTCGTCGTCCGCGGGACTTCTGAGCATCGGTCAGGTGCTGGCGCGGCTCACGCCAGAGTTTCCCGGACTGTCGGCCTCGAAGCTGCGCTTCCTCGAGGTGCAGGGCATCGTCACGCCGTCGCGCACCGAGGCCGGCTACCGCAAGTTCGCGCACAGCGATATCGAGCGGCTTCGTCTGGCCCTGACGCTGCAGCGCGACCACTTCCTGCCGCACAGCGTGATCCGTGACTACCTCGCCGATCTCGACGCGGGACGCGACCCGTCCTCAGCAACCCCGGTGAGCCTTCCCGCCTCTATCGTCCCGGCGCCCCGGCGCTACCGTCGCGCCGAATTGCTGGCGGCGGCCGGCGCCGCGCCCCAGCTGCTCAACGACGCGGTCAGCACGGGGCTGCTCGCACCGGCCGAGACGTACACCGAGGAGACCGTCGCCCTGTTACGGGCGATGGTGGCGCTCGACCGCCACGGCATCGAGCCGCGGCACCTGCGCGGACTGCGCCAGAGCGCCGAGCGCGAAGCCGCACTCGTCGAGTCTGCGCTCTCTTCCCTGCTGCGTCGGACCGACGCGGCGTCGCGGGCGAGGGCGAGCGAACTGGCACCGGAGCTGGCGCGTCGACTCGACGACGTGCGCTCGACCTTCGTAGCCAGCGCCCTGAACCGGCTGATCGGCTGACGACACGCCGACCCGTTCGTGCGGATGTCATTGCCCGTACCTCGCGGCTGATCTAGCGTGGAGGCACCCGAATCGTTGAGGAGGACCCGACATGACAGTGGGTGAACCGGTGGGCGAGCCTTCGTTCGCGACCGAACTTCTCTTCACGGATGGACTGCCCGAGATGGACGACGAGGTCGGCTATCGCGGTGCGGTCGCCGCCCGCGCGGCGGGCATCACCTACCGCCAGCTCGACTACTGGGCGCGCACCGAGCTCGTCGAACCGACGGTGCGCGGTGCCACCGGGTCCGGTTCGCAGCGTCTTTACGGGTTCCGCGACATCCTCGTGCTCAAGCTCGTCAAGCGACTGCTCGACACGGGTATCTCGCTGCAGCAGATCCGCACCGCCGTCGAGCAGCTGCGTGCCAGCGGCATCCGCGATCTCGCCGGCACCACGCTCATGAGCGACGGGGCGTCGGTGTACCTGTGCACCTCGAACGACGAGGTGATCGACCTCGTCAGCCGCGGGCAGGGCGTCTTCGGCATCGCCGTCGGCAAGGTGCTGCGCGAGGTGGAGTCCGAGCTGGTCGACTTCGAGGTGCAGGCGCAGGCGCCAGCGGCCGTCGACGAACTGGCGGCCCGTCGCGCCGCACGCAGCGCCTGATCGCGCCCGCGGGTCACGCCGTGCGGTCGTCCGGAGCGGCGACGCGACCCGTGCGCATGATGCGATCCAACAGCGCGTCGAAGTCTGCCGCCAGCTCCTGAGCGGAGTCGCCGGGCCAGATGTGCAGGGGCTTGGCCGCGCCCTGCGCCTGCTGCAGCGATGTGCGCTCGGGCAGCTGCGGCGAGAGCACGAGCGGGCCGAACATGTCGCGCAGCTCCTTGATGCGGAACTGGTGCTCGATCGACTGTGGGCGCACGCGGTTGACGATGATGCCCAGAGGCTGCAGACGGGGCGACAGCCCGCGCCGGATCTCCTCGATCGCGCGCAGCGCACGATCGGCGGCCGCGACGGAGAAGAGCCCCGGCTCGGTCACGACGATGACGCGATCCGATGCCGCCCACGCCGTGCGCGTGAGCGCGTTCAGCGACGGCGCGCAGTCGATGAGGACTAGGTCGTAGTCGCCCTCGACGGTGGCCAGGGCCTCTTCGAGCTTCCACACGTCACGCACGCTTGGGTGCGGGCCGTCGAAGTTGATCGCCGACGGGCTGCCGATCATGACGTCGATCGTCCCGGGGTGCACCTTCGCCCAGCCGCTGGACGTGATCGCCTGCCGAACCGACTTCTCTTTGGGGTTAGCGAGCACGTCGGCCACGTTGAGCCGACCGGCGACCTGGATGTCGAGTCCGGTGGACACGTCGGACTGCGGATCGAGGTCGACCACGAGGGTGCGAACGTCCCGGGCGAACGCCGCGGAGGCGAGGCCCAGAGTCACCGTGGTCTTGCCGACACCGCCCTTGAGGGAGCTGACACTGAGTACATGCACAATCAGACACGTTACCGTCCCCTAGGCTGTGAGACACCTAAGCCCGCGTTCCCCGGTCGTGATCCGGGTGGAGCACGAGAGGTTCCGCATGTTCCAGAAGATCCTTGTCGCCAATCGTGGTGAGATCGCCATCCGCGCCTTCCGCGCCGCCTTCGAGCTCGGTGCACGTACCGTCGCGGTCTTCCCGTATGAAGATCGCGGCTCGCTGCACCGGCTGAAGGCGGACGAGGCCTACGAGATCGGTGAGCCGGGTCATCCGGTGCGTGCCTACCTCTCGGTGGACGAGATCATCCGCGTCGCGCTCGACTCCGGCGCCGATGCGATCTACCCCGGGTACGGCTTCCTGTCCGAGAACCCCGATCTCGCCGCCCGCGCGGTAGAACACGGCATCGCCTTCATCGGGCCGCCGGTGCGCGCGCTCGAGATGGCGGGAAACAAGGTGACCGCGAAGGAGCATGCGATCGCCGCCGGGGTGCCGGTGCTGCGGTCGACCGAGGCGTCCGACGACATCGACGCCCTGGTCGCGCAGGCCGATGAGATCGGCTTCCCCCTCTTCGTGAAGGCCGTTGCCGGCGGCGGCGGCCGCGGGATGCGGCGCGTGGAGGCGAAGGGCGAGCTGGCACCGGCGCTCGCCGAGGCGATGCGCGAGGCCGGCAGCGCCTTCGGCGATCCGCATATGTTCCTCGAGCAGGCCGTTCTGCGGCCGCGCCACGTCGAGGTGCAGGTGCTCGCCGACAAGACCGGCGCCACCGTCCACCTCTTCGAGCGGGACTGCTCGGTGCAGCGGCGTCACCAGAAGGTCATCGAGATCGCGCCGGCCCCGAACCTCGCAGACGACGTGCGCGATGCGCTGCACCGGTACGCGGTCGCCTTCGCCGAATCGATCGGCTACGAGAACGCGGGAACCGTGGAGTTCCTGCTCGAGACGGCCGGGGAGCGCGCAGGCGAGGTCGTGTTCATCGAGATGAACCCCCGCATCCAGGTGGAGCACACGGTCACAGAAGAGGTGACGGATGTCGACCTCGTCCTGTCGCAGATGCTGATCGCCTCGGGGGCCACGCTGGCTGACCTCGGCCTCACGCAGGACCAGATCCGGCTGCGCGGCGCGGCCCTGCAGTGCCGCATCACGACGGAGGACCCCACGCAGGGCTTCCGCCCCGACACCGGCAAGATCACGACCTACCGGTCGCCGGGCGGCGCGGGCATCCGCCTCGACGGCGGCACCACCGCTGCCGGCTCGCAGATCAGCCCGCACTTCGATTCGATGCTGTCCAAGCTGACGTGCCGCGGCCGCGATTTCCCGGCCGCGGTCACGCGTGCTCGCCGTGCCCTGGCCGAGTTCCGCATCCGCGGCGTGTCGACCAATATCCCGTTCCTGCAGGCCGTCCTCGACGACCCGGCCTTCGTCTCCGGCGACCTGTCGACGTCGTTCATCGACGAGCGCCCGGAGCTGCTGCGCGGCCGCGTGTCGAAGGACCGCGGCACCAAGGTGCTCAACTGGCTCGTCGACGTCACGGTGAACAAGCCCCACGGCGAGAATCCGGTGACCGTCGACCCGCGGCTCAAGCTGCCGCCGCTGGACCTGACCGCCTCGCCCCCCGCCGGCTCCCGGCAGCGCCTGTTGCAGCTCGGCCCGGCCGGCTTCGCCGCCGACCTGCGCGCACGCACGAGTCTGGCCGTCACCGACACCACCTTCCGGGACGCGCATCAGTCGCTGCTGGCCACACGCGTGCGCACCAAGGACCTCGTCGCCGCGGGTCCGTATCTCGCGCGTCTGGCACCCGAGCTGCTGTCGGTGGAGGCCTGGGGCGGCGCGACCTACGACGTCGCGCTGCGCTTCCTGGCCGAAGACCCGTGGGAGCGCCTGGACAAGCTGCGCCAGGCCATGCCGAACATTGCGCTGCAGATGCTGCTGCGCGGCCGCAATACTGTCGGCTACACGCCCTACCCCGCAGAGGTCACCGATGCGTTCGTACGGGAGGCGGCGGCATCCGGCATCGATATCTTCCGCATCTTCGACGCGCTCAACGACGTCTCCCAGATGCGCCCCGCGATCGACGCCGTGCTCGAGACCGGCACCGCGGTCGCCGAGGTGGCCGTGTGCTACACGGGCGATCTGCTGAACCCTGCCGAGCCGCTGTACACGCTGGACTACTACCTGCGCCTCGCCGAGCAGATCGTCGACGCCGGGGCGCACGTGCTGGCGATCAAGGACATGGCCGGGCTGCTGCGGCCGGGCGCGGCATCCACTCTCGTCCGCGCACTGCGCGAGCGCTTCGACCTGCCCGTGCACGTGCACACGCACGACACCGCCGGCGGGCAGCTCGGCACGCTCCTGGCGGCCAGTGCGGCCGGCGCCGACGCCGTCGACGCCGCCGCGGCCCCGATGTCGGGCACCACGAGCCAGCCCTCGCTGTCGGCGCTCGTCGCCGCCCTCGCGCACACCGACCGCGACACCGGGCTCGACCTGGCCGCGATCAGCGATCTGGAGCCCTACTGGGAGGCCGTGCGCCACCAGTACGCGCCGTTCGAATCGGGGCTTCCCGGGCCGACGGGTCGGGTCTATCACCACGAGATCCCGGGTGGTCAGCTGTCGAACCTGCGTCAGCAGGCCATTGCGCTCGGACTGTCGGAGGACTTCGAGCTCATCGAGGACATGTACGCGGCCGCCGACGAGATCCTCGGGCGCGTCCCGAAGGTGACGCCGTCATCGAAGGTCGTCGGCGACCTCGCCCTCTACCTCGCCGCGGTCAAGGCGGACCCCGCCGACTTCGCCGAGCACCCCGAGAAGTACGATGTGCCCGACTCGGTCATCGGCTTCATGGCCGGGGAGCTCGGCGACCTGCCCGGCGGCTGGCCCGAGCCGTTCCGCACCAAGGTGCTGGCCGGCCGGCAGGTGTCGATCGACGTCACGCCGCTGGAGGCCGCCGAGTCCGCTGCCCTGGCGGGGAAACCGGAGGAGCGTCGCGCGATGCTCAACCATCTGCTGTTCCCGGGGCCGGCCCAGCAGTTCCGCGACGCACGGGACGCATACGGCGACCTGAGCGTGCTCGATACCGCGGACTACCTGTACGGATTGGTCGCCGGGCAGGAGCACGTCGTCGAGCTCGACCGCGGTGTCCGGCTGTATGTCGGTCTGGAGGCCGTCGGCGAAGCCGACGACAAGGGGATGCGATCGGTGATGACCACGCTCAACGGCCAACTGCGGCCCGTGTTCGTTCGCGACCGCAGCATCGCCGTCGAAGCGCGCTCTGCGGAGAAGGCCGACACTTCGAAGCCCGGTCAGGTCGCTGCACCGTTCTCCGGTGTGGTCACGATCAAGTGCGAGCCGGGGCGGCAGGTCGAGGCCGGCGAGGCGATTGCCTCGATCGAGGCCATGAAGATGGAGGCGGCCATCACGGCGCCGGTCGCCGGGGTGGTCGAGCGGATCGTGATCGAGGCGACGGCGCAGGTCGAGGCCGGGGACCTTTTGGCTGTGATCGTTGCGGCGCACTAGCCTTAGTCCGTTCTGTCCCCCTTTCGCCTGTCTGGAGCCGCCGAGTGACCCCTGATCGCATTGAGCCGGAGTCGACCGATCCCGCCGAGAACGGCATCCTCGAACACGCCGGGAACATCGATGCCGCGGGGCTCGGCGTCATCGCCGGCGCTGCCGCGCACGTCGCCCATGTCGACGTATCGCTGCCCACGATCAACGATGAGGACGACGATCTGGTCGACGACGACATCGTGGGCGAGGACATCCACACCGCCGACATCGTTCTCGATGCCGAGGAGTCCGCGGTCGCCCAGGCCGACGCGGTCGACGCCGTCGCCGCGGACGCCGGTGAGAGCGACGCCGCGGTGCAGCACGCCGACCGGTCGGCCGCCGCAGCCGCGCAGCGCGTCACCTTCGCCGCTGCCGTGCCGGAGTTGACCCTCACGTCGAAGCGCCTCGGCGAGCTCGATGCCGATCGCGAGACGCCCGATCTGCTCACCGCCGACCGGCTGCTCGATCCGCATCAGGTCGTGCGCCCGGAGCCCGAGGGACTGTTCCGGCACCTGCTGTACTCGATCTCGGGCAGGCGCATCAACCTGGGCGACAGCAAGCGGGCACGGGCACGCAAGATGCTGGACCGCCGCATCGCCGCGCCGCTCCCGGGCGGCGCCCGCTTCGTCGCTGTGCTGTCGCGCAAGGGCGGTGTCGGCAAGACCACCGTCGCCGCACTGCTGGGCATGGCGCTGGCCGACGCCCGCGAAGACCGCGTGATCGCCGTGGACGCCAACCCCGACCGCGGGACGCTCGCCGAGCGCATCGCGCGCTCGAACGGCAAGACCGTCCGCGACCTCGTGCGCGCGAGCGACGACGTCCGCGGCTACAACGACATCTCCTCCATCGTCGCCCGCGACGAGACACGGCTGGACGTGCTCGCATCCGACGCGGATCCCCGCGTCTCCGAGGCCTTCAGTGACGAGGACTATCGCCAGGTGGCCGAACTGGCCGCGCACTACTACTCGATCGTGCTGACCGACACCGGAACAGGTATCGTGCACTCGGTGATGGGGGCGACGCTGGACGTCGCCGACCAGCTCGTCGTGGTCGCCGGGCTGAGCGTCGATGAGGCGCGACTGGCCAGCGAGACGCTGACCTGGCTGGAGACGAACGGGCACGCCGAGTCGGTGCGCAACGCCGTCGTCGTACTGAACCAGGCTCGTCCCGGCAACCCGGTGGTGCGCCCCGAAGAGCTCGAGGCACACTTCCGCACGCGTGTGCGTGACGTCGTGCGTGTGCCGTACGACCCCATGATCGCCGCGGGCACCGCGATGTCGTTCCGTGAACTGCGGCCGTCCACGCGAGCCGCGGTACGTGAGCTGGCGGCGAAGGTCGTCGAGGGTCTGCGCTCGCTGACCCCGGCCGCATAGCGATGGCCGTTCGTTCCATCCGCCTGTTCGGCGACCCGGTCCTGCGTTCGGCGTGCGCCCCGATCGACACCATCGACGAGGGGACGCACGCACTCGTGCGCGACCTCGTCGCCACGGTCGAGCCGCCCGGACGCGCCGGGGTCGCCGCCCCGCAGATCGGCGTGGGTCTGCGCGCCTTCAGCTACAACATCGACGGCGACATCGGCTACGTGCTCAATCCGGTGCTGGCGGAGGTGTCGGGCGAACCCACGGCGATCGGCGAAGGATGCCTCAGCGTCCCCGGCCTCTGGCACGATACCGTGCGCTACCCGCACGCGAAGGTGGTCGGCATCGACCTCGACGGCCGGCCGGTCGTGCTCGAGGGCGACGGCCTGCTCGCGCAGGCGCTGCAGCACGAGACGGACCACCTCGACGGCACGCTGTACATCGACAGGCTCACCGCCGAGGGGCGTCGTGCGGCGATGCGGCAGATCCGCGAGAGCGACTGGTTCTGACGTCCCGATCAGCTGATCGAGGTCGTCGTCGTCGACACCGGGACGCTGTAGATCGCCTCGATGTCGGCGGCGAAGTCGTCCACGATGACGTTGCGCTTGATGCTCATCTTCGGCGTGAGGTGCCCGGATGCCTCGGTCCACTCTGTGCCCAGGATCGTGAACTTGCGGATCGACTCGGCGCGAGACACATGCTTGTTCGCCTCGTCGACCGCGCGTTGCACCTCTGCGCGCACCGCCTCATTTTTCGCCGCGTCGCCGAGCGACATGTCGGTGGGCAGCCCGTTGTTGGCCAGCCACGTCGGCAGCATCTCGGGGTCGAGGGTGATCAGCGCCGCGATGAACGGCTTCTGGTCGCCGATGACGACCACCTGGCCCACGATCGGGTTGGCACGGATCGGATCCTCGAGCGCGGCGGGGGCGACGTTCTTGCCACCGGCCGTGACGATGATCTCCTTCTTGCGGCCGGTGATCGTGAGGAAGCCCTCGTCGTCAAACGTGCCCAGGTCGCCGGTCTTGAACCACTCGCCGTCGAACGTCGCCGCGGTGGCTTCGGGGTTGCGCCAGTACTCCTTGAAGACGTCGATGCCGCGCACCTCGATCTCGCCGTCCTCGGCGAGGCGCACACCGACGCCGGGCAGCACCGGCCCGACCGTGCCGATCTTCGACTTCGAGGGGATGTTGACCGTCGCGGGGGCCGTCGTCTCGGTGAGGCCGTAGCCCTCCAGGATCACGATGCCCAGGCTGTGGAAGAAGTGGCCGAGACGCTCGCCGAGCGGCGCCGATCCCGAGATCGCATAGACGACGTTGCCGCCCATGGCCTCACGCAGCTTGCCGTACACCAGCTTGTCGAACAGGGCGAACTTGATCTTGGTGCCGAAGGGGACCTTCTTGCCCTCCTGCAGCAGCTTCGAGTGCTCCACGGCCGTCCGGGCGGCCGAGCGGAAGATCTTCCCCTTGCCCCCGGCCTCGGCCTTCTGCTCTGCCGAGTTGTAGACCTTCTCGAACACCCGCGGCACGGCGAGCAGGAACGTCGGCTTGAACGTGCCGAGCGCGGGCAGCAACTGTTTGGTATCGGGCTGATGCCCGGTCTTCACGCCGGCGTGGATGTCGAGGATCGAGATGAACCGCGCGAAAACGTGTGCGGTCGTGATGAACAGCAGCGTCGACGCGCCGGGGGACTCCACGACTTCGTGCATCGCACGCGCGGCGTTACGGGTCAACTCGACGAAGTTGCTGTGCGTCAGCACGCATCCCTTCGGCCGTCCCGTGGAGCCCGAAGTGTAGATCAGGGTGGCGATGTCGTCGCCGTTCGCGATCGAACGACGACGTTCGATCTCGGCGTCGTCGACGTCCTGGCCCTGTGCGACCAGCTTGTCGAGGTCGCCGAGGTGCATGGCCCAGATCGAGCCGACGAGGGGGAGCTCGGCGCGCACCTCGTCGACGCGCGCGCTGTGGTCGGTGCTCTCTACGATGAGGGCGACGGCGCCGGAGTCCTCGAGGATCCACTGGATCTGCGCGGGCGAGCTGGTCTCGTAGATCGGGACCATGACCGCGCCCGTGTAGAACAGCGCGAAGTCGACGAGCGTCCACTGGTATGTCGTGCGGGCGATGAACCCGACTTTGTCACCCGGCTGCAGTCCGCCGGCGACGAAGCCCTTGGCGAGCGCGATCACGTCCTTCTCGAACTGCGCGGCAGACACGTCTCGCCACCCTTCACTTTCAGGGACGGCGAACAGCGCACGATCGGGGGTCGCCTTCACGCGCTCGACGAGCAGGTCGGCAACGTTCGCCGTCGGGTCGACGGGAACGATCGTCGGCACTTCGAACTGAACGGGATGGCTGGTTGCGGACGGGGTCATTTCGGCAACTCCTTCGGTACCGGCTCGGGCGCGGGTGACGCGTTCCCAGAAGTCTAACCGGCGCGATGGACCGCATCGCAGGCGCGAGTGCACAGCCGGGTAGACTTCAGCGGTGCTCACGGTCGGAATCGACATCGGCGGAACGAAGATCGCCGGAGGCGTCGTCGACCCCTCAGGCGCGATCGTCGAGAAGCTGCGCGTGCGCACGCCGCTCGATGCCCGTGAGCTCGTGGATGCGGTCGTTGACATGCTCGGCGACCTGGTTGCGCGCCACGAGGTCGGCGCCGTCGGCGTCGCTGCGGCGGGCTTCCTCTCGAAGGACCGCTCGACCGTCCACCACTCGCCGAATATCGCATGGAGCGGCGAACCGCTGCGCGACATGCTGCAGCAGCGCATCGGCCTGCCGATCACGCTCGAGAACGACGCCAACGCCGCCGGCTGGGCGGAGTACCGCTTCGGCGCAGGCGTCGGGTGCGACGACATGGTCATGCTGACGCTCGGCACAGGCGTGGGCGGCGCGGTCATCGTCGGCGGTGAGCTGCTGCGGGGCGGTCACGGTATCGCGGGTGAGCTCGGGCATACGCGGTTCATCCGCGACGGTCGTGCTTGCGGCTGCGGGCAGAGTGGATGCCTGGAGCAGTATGCGTCCGGTCGGGCCCTGCAGCGGGAGGCCGGCGAGATCGCCGATGCGGGCGGGGTCGGGGAGCCGCTGGCACAGGTGCGAGCGGCACACGGCACGCTTCCCGGACCCGAGGTGGCGCACCTCGCGACGGCGGGCGACGCGGGCGCGCTCGAGGCCGTGCGGCGGGTGGCCGCCGCACTCGGCGAGGCCTGCGGGGGGCTCCAGGCCGTGCTCGACCCACACCTGTTCGTTATCGGCGGGGGAGTGGCTACGCTCGGTGAGGTGCTGCTGCAGCCGGTGCGGCGGGCCTACGAGGCATCCCTTCCCGGGCTCGGATCGCGACCGGTCGCCGACTTCGCCATCGCTCGACTCGCCAACGACGCCGGTGTGATCGGCGTCGCCGATCTGGCAGCGAGAGGACGATGAGATGTTCTACTGGCTGATGAAGTCCGTCGTGATCGGCCCGTGGGTGAAGGCCATCTGGCGCCCGTGGATCGTCGGTCGCGCGAAGGTGCCGCACGAGGGGGCGGCGATCCTGGCCAGCAACCATCTCTCGTTCGTCGACTCGATCTTCCTGCCGCTGATGATCGATCGACCTGTGTCGTTCCTCGCCAAGAGCGACTACTTCACCGGACGCGGGATCAAGGGCTGGGCGACCCGCGTGTTCTTCAAGGCGACGGGCCAGCTGCCGATCGACCGGTCCGGCGGCAGGGCGTCCGAAGCATCCCTCAACACGGGTCTGCAGGTGCTGGGTCGCGGCGATCTGCTGGGTATCTACCCGGAGGGCACGCGCAGCCCCGACGGCAAGCTGTACCGCGGCCGCACGGGGATCGCCCGCATGGCGTTGGAGGCGCGGGTGCCGGTCATCCCGGTGGTGATGATCGACACCGACACCATGATGCCGATCGGCACGCGCATTCCGCGGGTCGTGCGCGTGGGCGTGGTGATCGGGGAGCCGCTCGACTTCTCCCGGTTCAGCGGCATGGAGGGCGACCGTTACATCCTGCGATCGGTCACGGACGAGATCATGGTGGCGCTGCAGCGTCTCGGTGAGCAGGAGTATGACGACGTCTACGCGTCGACGGTGAAGGATCGGCTGCAGAGCCGCGTCGCTGCGGACCGGTGAGGCGGCGGGCGCCGATAGACTGAGCGGATGCTTCAGCAGATCGACGTTCTGGATGCCTGGCGGTCCCTGCCCATCAAGCAGCAGCCGGTGTGGCACGACCCCGAGGAGGTCGCGGCCGTCTCTGCTGAGCTCGCGACGCTGCCGCCGCTGGTCTTCGCCGGCGAGGTCGACAATCTGCGTGACCGCCTCGCGCGCGCCGCTTCGGGTGGGGCGTTCCTGCTGCAGGGCGGTGACTGCGCCGAGACCTTCGCGGGGGCGACGGCCGATCAGATCCGCAACCGCATCAAGACAGTGCTGCAGATGGCGGTGGTGCTGACCTACGGTGCGTCACTGCCGGTCGTGAAGATGGGGCGGATGGCGGGCCAGTTCGCCAAGCCCCGTTCGTCCGACAGCGAGACGCGCGGCGACGTGACCCTGCCCGCCTACCGCGGTGACATCGTCAACGGGTACGACTTCACCGAAGGCTCGCGCCGCGCCGACCCGTCGCGGCTGCTGAAGGGCTACCACACGGCCTCGTCGACGCTGAACCTCATCCGTGCCTTCACGCAGGGTGGGTTCGCCGATCTGCGCGAGGTGCACAGCTGGAACCAGGGCTTCGCGAAGAACCCGGCGAACCAGCGCTATGAGCGTCTGGCGACCGAGATCGACCGCGCGATCAAGTTCATGGAGGCCGCGGGCGCCGACTTCGACGAGCTCAAGCGCGTCGAGTTCTACACCGGCCACGAGGGCCTGCTGATGGACTACGAGCGGCCGCTCACCCGCATCGACTCCCGCACCGAAACGCCGTACAACACCTCGGCGCACTTCCTGTGGATCGGTGAGCGCACGCGTGATCTCGACGGCGCCCACGTCGACTACTTCTCGCGCATCCGCAACCCCATCGGCGTCAAGCTCGGGCCGACCACGACGCCGGAGACGGTGCTCGCGCTCATCGACAGGCTCGACCCCGAGCGCGAGCCCGGACGGCTCACGTTCATCACGCGCATGGGCGCTGGGAAGATCCGGGATGCGCTGCCGCCGCTGCTGCAGGCGGTCAAGGATTCCGGGGCCACACCGCTATGGGTGACCGATCCGATGCACGGCAACGGCATCACGACCCCCACCGGGTACAAGACGCGGCGCTTCGACGCTGTGATCGACGAGGTGCGCGGGTTCTTCGAGGCGCACCGTGCTGTCGGCACGTTCCCCGGCGGCATCCATGTCGAGCTCACCGGAGACGACGTGACCGAGTGCCTGGGCGGCTCAGAGATGATCGACGAGGCGACCCTCGCCACCCGCTACGAGTCGCTGTGCGATCCGCGCCTGAACCACATGCAGTCGCTTGAGCTGGCATTCCTCGTCGCCGAGGAGCTCGAGAAGCGCTGACCGGCTACAGGCCGAAGCCGGTGATGCTCACGAGCGTGCCCGGGGCGAGCATCGACCCCTGCTCGGGATCGATCGACGTCACCTTGTAGATGTCCCAGAACAGTTCCGGCAGGTCGGAGTGCCCCCGCAGGCGTGCGTCGTCCAGCGTGGCGATCGCCTGCCGGATGGTCATGCCGATGACGTTCGGCACTTCGACGGGCTGAGGGCCCTTCGACACGACCAGTTGCACGGTGTCGCCGGGGCGCAGGGCGCCCTCGACGGGGACGAGACCGATGACGAGGTCCGGGGCGATGCTGTCGCTGAACTCACGCTGATCATCGGGGTTCACGTCGAGTCCTGCAGCCGTGAGCACCTCCCGGGCCGAATCGACGGTGCGTTCGGCCACACCGGGGACGGGCCCGGCAGACACCTCAAAGCTGAGGCTGTCACCCTGGTGTGCTTCGCAGCCCTCGCTGCACGAGACGGTCTCGCCGTCCAGCCTCTTGGTCAGCGTCACCCCGATGACCGTGCCCTTGTCGGCATCGGCGAACCGCTGCGCCGACGGCTCGGTCACGGTCAGCAGCAGAGCCTCGCCGGTGGCGATGCCGATGGCCTCGTCCTCGGGCAGACCGGTGAGCTGCTGCACGGTGATCGGCTGCGGCCCCTGCGATACGAACACGGTGACGGTCGCGTCCTTGTCCAGGCGTTCCCCGGAGCCCGGGTCGCTGCGCACGGCGAGCCCGGTCGCGACGTCCAGGTCGTAGACCGGTTCCTCGATCGCTCCCAAAGAATGCTCGGCCAGCAGCGCCTCGGCGTCGGCGAAGCTCTTGCCGGTGACATCCGGTACGGCCACGAGTGAGCCGGGCCCGGAGCCGAACCACCACCCCGCCCCGGCGGCACCCCCGGCGAGCAGCAGCACGATGATGAGCAACCATGCGCCCTTCACGCTGCGCCGCTTCGTGCGCTGTCGCAGTCGGGTGCCGTTGTCGACGGCCTCGACGGGCGCCGTCGGGGCCGTGATCGTTCCCGGGAGCACCTTCGTGAGCGACCCGGTGTCGGCGCCGTCGTCGAGGATCGGGGTGGCGGCGGTCGCCGCCGAGGTGACGACCGGTGTGATGTTCAGCTCGCGCTCGATCTCGCGCAGCCGGTCGAGCATGGCCTGGGCGTCGACGGGACGCTCATCCGGCACCTTCTCGGTCGCCCACAGCACGAGTTCGTCGAGCTGATCGGGCACGGCGGGATTGCGGGCACTGGGGCGGGGTACCGAGTCGGTGGCGTGCTGGAAGGCGATCTGCATCGGCTGCTCGCCCTTGTACGGCTGTTCGCCGGTGAGCATCTCGTAGAGCATGATGCCCAGCGCGTAGATGTCGCTGCGGGCATCTGCCGTGCCGCGGGTCACCAGCTCGGGGGCGAGGTAGGCGATGGTGCCGAGCAGCTGCGCACCGCTGGCCGTGTTGGCCGTCGTGGCGCGGGCGAGCCCGAAGTCGCCGATCTTGATGCGGCCGTCCTCGGCGAGCAGGATGTTCTCGGGCTTGACGTCGCGATGCACGATGCCCGCTGCATGGGCGGCGGCCAGTCCCTGCAGCGTGGCATCCATGATCGTCACCGCCTGCGGGACCGTCAGCCGGCGCGCTTCACGCAGCAGCTCGCGCAGGGTGGCCCCGGGCAGGTACTCCATCACCAGGTAGGCCATACCGGCGTCCTGGCCTTGGTCGAACACGTTGACGACGTGTGGGTTCGCCAGGCGTGCGGCCGACCGCGCCTCCTGGATGAACCGGCTCTGGAACACCGAGTCATCGGTGAGGTGGCCGTGCATCACCTTGAGTGCGACGCGGCGCTCGAGGCGCAGATCGGTGGCGACGTAGACGGTCGCCATGCCGCCGCGCGCGATGCGTGCACGAACCCGGTAGCGACCGTCGACAAGACGGCCGATCATGGGGTCGACCTGCTGGTTCGTGCTCACAATCCGAGTCTAGAGTTGCCGGGCTGAGAGCCCCGGGTGCGGCTCACCCTCAGCCGAGCGCGGCTAGCCAGGCGTAGGCGTCGCTCTCCCACCGTGCATAGCGGTCGGGGTAGGCCGAGACCTGCACGGCCTGGGCCGCCTGCGCGAACGACATCTCCTGCCAGCCGGGGACGTCGAGCAGCCCGCGCGTACGAGAGCCGTTCGGGTCGTGCGGGCCGCCGAAGAAGACGCGTGCGGCCCGGTCGGGGTCACGCACCTGGCCGGGGGTGCCCCATCCGGTGCTGGGTCGCTGCTGGAACAGCCCGAGCGAATCGCGGTCGCCCCAGTCGAGGTTGCGCAGCCACGACTCGACCATCGCGGGTCCCAGCGCGATGGCGATGCCGCGGTCGGAGACGCCCAGCTCGCGACCGACGGCGACGATGATCCGTGCGTTCTGCTGCTGTTCGGCGTCGAGGGCGGTGTGTGCTGCTGCGGCGGTCGCGCCTGCGGGCGCGGTCTTGCCGGGGATCTGCAGCGTCTGCCCGGGGTAGATGATCGAGGCGCGCGTCAGCCCGTTGGCGCCGAGCACCGCGTTGACGGTCACGCCGTGACGGGTGGCGATCGACCATACCGTGTCGCCGCGCACGATCGTGTAGGTCGACGTGGCGGGAGCGCTCGGCGGCGCGACGGCTGCGCCTTCGGGTGCGCGCAGCGTCAGCACCTGGCCGGGGTGTATGGTCGACGACCGGTCGAGCCCGTTCCACGCCAGAACGTCCGCCGGGCGCAGGCCGTGGCGGGTCGCGATGCCCCACACGGTGTCGCCCTGGCGCACGGTGTGGCTGGTGGGCGCCGCCGTCGCCGGGCCGGGGGTCGGATGCAGCGGTTGGCGGTGGCCGGACGGCTCGGCGATCGCAGGCTCCGCCGCTGCTGCGGGCGATGCGGCGCCGACGCCGAGGGCGAGTGATCCGATCAGTGCGGCCGGCAGGCCCGTCAGGGAGACGGGTCGTCGAAGAATGCGGTGTCGCACGGCGGTTTTCCCCTCATATGACCTAATGGACTCTGAAAAGGTGTCACGAAAGAGGGCTGGTGTCAACGGGTGTTGTTGATGTGACTAGTGAGAGAAAAGTGATGATGGATGCGTCGCCTCGCTGCGTGGGGAGTGAGATAGTTGCATCGTGACCGTTGGTGCTGCTTCCGATCGACCCGTGGAATGGCTGTCGCTTGCACAGCTGGCAGAGGCGCTCGGAGAGCGCCCGGGCCGGGTGCATCGGCTGCTCGACGAGAACCACCTCATCGCCTCGCGGCGCCACGGTGGGGGCCTGCAGGTGCCCGCCGTGTTCATCAGCGACGGAGTCCCTGTCGCCGCGCTGCGCGGCACGGTGTTCGTGTTGAAGGACGCCGGGTTCTCGGACGACGAGGCGATCGACTGGCTGCTCGCGCCCGAGGACACGATCGGCGTCGCCCCCATCGAGGCGCTTCGCGCCGGCCGCAAGAGCGAGGTGCGCCGGGTCGCCCAGACCCTGGCCTGACAGGAGCCGTGCGATCAGGTGTCGCGCGCGGTGGCGGCACGAGCGAGGTCGCGCAGGTCGCCGACGGACGCATGGCTCAGGCGGGCACCGGAGAGCGCCCGCTCGGCGGTGCGCACGGAGGACGTGATCATCTCCTCGACGCGTACGATGGCGCCGGAGTCGACGATGGTGCGCTGCAGCGCGGCGATCTGCGCGTCACTGAGGAACGGGTCGCCGAGCAGTTCGTCGAGGGTGCGTCGGCCGCCGGTGGGCAGGGCCGCACGGGTGAGCGCGATCAGCACGGTGCGCTTCCCTTCGCGCAGGTCGTCGCCCGCCGGCTTTCCGGTCACCGCGGCATCGCCGAACACGCCCAGCACGTCGTCGCGCAGCTGGAACGCGAGGCCGAGCGGCTCGCCGAAGTCGGCGAGCGCGGTGCGCTGCGCCTCATCGGCGCCCGCCAGGGCGGCACCGAGCAGCAGCGGCTGCTGCACGCTGTAGCGTGCGGACTTGAAGGCGGCCACGCGCAGCGCGCGGTCGGCATGCTCGGCATCGTCGGCGACGACCCAGGCCGACTCCTCGGCGACGTCGAGGAACTGGCCGACCGTCACGTCTCGGCGCATCCGGGCATAGATTTCGCGCGCAGTGGCCGCGCGCGCGCGATCGGCCTCGGCGAGCGCGTCCTCGAGGAGGTCGTCGCTCCACCCGATGAGCAGATCGCCTAGCAGGATCGCGGCCGATCGCCCGAACTGCTCTGCGTCGCCGGTCCATGCGTCCGCCCGGTGCCCCGCCTCGAACCGGCGATGCGCGGCGGGCCGGCCGCGGCGCGTGTCGGAGTTGTCGATGAGATCGTCGTGCACCAGGGCGGCGACGTGGAAGACCTCCAGCGCGGCTGCCGCCGTGACCACATCGTCCGGCACGTCGCACCGGCGGCCATCGGCCTCGGCGACGGCCGTCCAGCCGGCGGCCAGGAACCGCGCCCGCAGTCCCTTCCCGCCGCGCAGCGCGTCGATCCCGGCGCCGATGAAGGCGGCGGCCTCGGCGCCGACCCCTTCCACTTCCTCACGCCGGGCGGTGGCGAATCTACCGAGACGCTGGGAAACAGCATCCATCAGGGACGAAGAGGATGTCACGGGCCTAGCCTAGTTTCACGGGCGACGGGTAGAATCGAACCGTCTTACGAGTCAGAGGGGGACGGCATGCCACTCTCCGAACAGGAGCAGCGTCTGCTGGATGAGATGGAGCGCCATCTCATGCACAACGACGCTGACGTCGTCAGCGCGCCACGGGACGGCCGCACGATCAGCTACCGCAATGTCGTCTACGGGGCCATCACCGTGCTCGTCGGGCTCGGGCTGCTCGTTCTCGGTGTAGCGATCCCGCAGATCGTCGTCGGCGTCGTCGGCTTCGTGCTGATGATCGGCGGTGTCATGCTGGCCGTCACCCCGACTCGCGCGGCACCGCAGGCCGCGCCGAAGCCGGGCGCGCCGCAGCGTGCGCCCAAGAACTCTGCATCGTTCATGGATCGCATGAACGACCGCTGGGATCGTCGGCAGGACGGCGGCTAACCGCATACCGTTCAGTTGGCAATGCTGGATGGTGAGGGTTGTGCTGGGTTCGGGCTGGGGCCGGGTGACGTGAGCGGCGCGTTTGACGTGCCACTTGGTGTGCTTCCGCTTCACGATGCGCGGTGCCGAGCGTCGCCGTCGGACTGGGTTGAGCCGCCGCGGCAGCCGACGGAGGAAGTGCAGCCAGCCGGGACTGTCGCGCCCGTGCTGGTCAGCGGCAGCGCGATCTTTCCACCCGACCCCAGCGGCGGCTTTCCACTCGGAGCCACGAGCGGCGACTTCACCTGAGCGGCATTCTGCACCTCCTCTTCGGCGTGATTGGATTCGGTGCGATCTCCGCCGCCGCGTTCGCCCACGCCTCCTGGAGCCGATCCATTGGTGCTCGCGGCCATGCGATCGCAAGCACCGTGCTCGCGCAATTCACCTGGCTCGCGACCGCCTGCGCTCAGATCTACGCATGGAGCCCGCACCCGCTCCGCTCAAGCGCACCGCCGAAGCACGCTAGACGCACACGCGAGCGCATCCCAAGTGGCCGGTGCCAGTTTGAGGATCGCTAACAGAGCTGGGCGCGACGTCAGGGCCGGCGCGATCCAGGTCGTCCATTCCCACGTTTGTAGTTCCCCGTGACGCGCGCCATCACCTGCTGTGGGTCACCGCGCTCGACGTCCGCAAGGAATTTTGCCACCGCCGATTTCCGCAACGTCGTCGCCAGCCGACCCTCATGGCGTATCTCCACGCACTCGCCTCGCACCACGAACTCGAATCCGCTTGGTCCACGTGCCATGAGTTCGAGTATGCCGGACCCGCTCGACAACGTCTGGCGCACAAGCCGGCCGAACCAGGGTGATACGGCGGGATTACGCAACGCCGCTGTCGCGGACCGCGGCGTCTGGACCGCGTCCCGGGGTCTCACGCCGATGCGTGAGTGAACCGGAACGAGGCCCCGTGGTGGTCTTCGGGCAACCGGTCGCCGTTTCCGTGAAGCTTCTGTCGGAGCGTTCCCGGGGTGTACTCCGTCGGGTACACGCCGCGCTCGCGCAGGACCGGGATGACGAACGCGACGATGTCTTCGAAGGTGCCGGGCGTGATCGCGTAGGCGAGGTTGAATCCGTCGACGTCGGTGTCTGCCACCCATTCCTGCAATTGGTCGGCGATCTCCTCGCCGGATCCGACGATGGTCGGGCCGAGGCCGCCGATCGCGGCGTGGCGTCCGATGTCGCCGACGGTGAACTCCTGTCCGTGCTTGGCTGACTCCTGGAAGTTCGCGACGGTCGACTGGATCGCGTTGGACTTCACGTTCCCGACCGGCTCGTTCACGTCGTACGTCGATAGGTCGATACCCATCCATCCCGACATGAAGACGAGGGCGCCCTCCTCGCTCGCGTACGAAAGGAACTCGGCGTGCTTCTCCCGCGCCCTCTTCGGGGTGGCGTCAGTGATGATCGTGAGCAGCGTGTAGATGCGGGCGGAGTAGCGATCGCGCCCGGCGGCCTCGAGGGCGTCTCGAACCCGGGCGACGGTGCCCTTCAGCACTTCCTTCGTGGGGGCTGCGACGAAGATGGCTTCCGCGTTTCCGGCCGCGAAGGCGATCCCGCGCGGTGAGGCACCCGCCTGGTAGATGACAGGGGTACGCTGCGGGGACGGCTCGGAGATGTGGATGCCGGGGACGGTGAAGTGCTTGCCCTCGTGGCGGATCTCGTGCACCTTCGCCGGGTCGGTGAACACCCCCGACGACGCGTCCTTAACGACAGCGTCGTCCTCCCAGGACCCTTCCCACAGCTTGTAGAGCACTTCGAGGTACTCGTCTGCGTGGTCGTAGCGGTCGTCGTGCTCGAGCTGGTCCTCGTTGCCCATGTTGCGGGCGGCGCTAGGAAGGTACCCGGTGACGACGTTCCAGCCGATCCGGCCCTTCGTCAGATGGTCGAGGGTCGTCAGGCGTCGAGCGAACGGATACGGGTGCTCGTATGCCGTGCCGGCGGTGACGCCGAAGCCCAGGTGCTCGGTGACGAGCGCCATCGCGCTCACCAGCATCAGCGGGTCGTTCACCGGAACCTGTGCGCCGTTGCGGATCGCGGCTTCGTTGCTGTCGGCGTACACGTCGTACGTGCCCAGGACGTCGGCGATGAAGATGCCGTCGAACGTGCCGCGCTCGAGCAGCTTGGCCAGCTCCGTCCAGTACTCGAGCGTGTTGTACGTCGCCGAGCGATCACGCGGATGACGCCACAGTCCCGAGGACTGGTGAGCGACACAGTTCATGTCGAAGGCGTTGAAGCGGATCTGACGTGGCATACCGCCACTCTCCGCCCGTCCACCTTCTCGACCAAACGACCGCGCAACCTGGCGACTCGAACCGTCACACACTGCCTTACGCCGTCATTCCGCAACGCGGTTCCGTGGCCCCCGCCGCCGTGGCGAGAATCCCAGCGGGCGATTACTCGCCGCGGGCGACCAGTCAGCTGCTCCCACTCGCGTCGCGCTGGGGAGATCCGCCGCGTCCTCAAGCGCTACATCGCGCGTCAGATCCACCGGGAGCTCAGCTCAGTCTTCGCCCTCGCTCCGACAATCGGCTGATCAAGCGGACGGGGACGGCGTAGTGCCCGGAGGGAGCGGTTGATAAGCGGAGCTCGAAGCGTAGCGGAGAGCGGAGTCTGCAAATAGCGACCGGAGGGAACGTAGCGACCGGCGCCCGCTACACTCTCGCCGTCGGAGAGGGGGATTCCCCATCGTGACATCAGCTCCACCCGCCGCGTGACAGCATGGCCAGGTGACAGTGAGCATCCACCAGCAGTCAGATCCCACCGGCACAGAACGTGTGCTTCGATCACTCCCGAACTGGTTCGGCATCGAAGAAGCCATTCAGTCCTACGTGGACATGGCGACCCGCCTCGAGTCTCATATCGCCACCATCAACGGCGAGACCGTGGGCGTCGCGCTGGTCGAACGCCACTTCGCCGAGTCTGCCGAGCTCGCGCTCATCGCAGTTCACGCCGAGCACCGGACCTCTGGGATCGGACGGCGACTCGTCGAGTCGGTCGAGAAGTCAATACAGAACGATGGTTGCCGATTCTTGGAGGTCCACACAGTCGGTCCGAGCTATCAGGATGAGGGTTACGCCGCGACGCGCGCGTTCTATCAGGCGGTCGGTTTCACGCCTATGCACGAGTTCGAGAAGCTCGACTGGGACGGCCCAACACTGATCCTCATCAAGTCGCTGAGCCCAATCTAAGCCTCGATGCGCCGATCCGCGCGTCGGGCCGCGCCCGAGTGGGTCTGGCCCGTTCCGGTGGCCTTGCGCCACAGCGCGTAGGAGAAGAAGCCCCGGTCGGCGGTGAGCAGCATCCCCGGCTGGAGCCGATTGATGAGCCGCTCGGCCAGCACTGCCTCGGACTCGGCATAGGTGCCGACCTCGGCAGCGAACACCGCATGGGTACCGCACTCGGCCAACGCCACGATCCGGGCTTGCGGGAAGGCCGCCTGCTCGCCCTTGTTCACCCCCGGTCGTCCGAAGTACTCAGCGTTGACAGTCGTGTCCGCGACGTCGAGACACATGCCGTCGATCGCGACCAGCCGCCGTCCGGCCAGCCACACACCCGGCGCCTGGTCGGTCCCGATCGGTTTGGCGACCCGCTCGAACAACGCGGTCAGCGGCTCGGTACCCAGCCGAGCACGGGCTTGGAAAATCGCGGACTTGCTCGGTGGTGAGCAACTCTCGGTCCACCCAGAGGCCCACGACAGCCGATCAGTCAGCTGTGCGAGAACGTCCTCATACGAACTCGGAGTACAACGCCATCCCGATCGAGAAGCAAGCCATCACACGAGCCGGCAACGCGCGATGACGCCGCTCGGTCCGGCCCACCTCAGCGATCACCTCATCGACCAACGCCGGCGGGAG